>JBBPYF010000016.1:0-9992 GCA_038200165.1 Chthoniobacterales bacterium
CATCGGCAGCAAACCAACGGCGCTCATCACGGACGTGCGCCCGCCGATCCAGTCATGCATGGGGAAATGCGCCAGCCAGCCGGTCGCCTGGGCGTGCTGGTCCAGCTCGCTCCCGACACCCGTCACCGCCACCGCGTGTTTGCCGAAATCAACGCCGGCCTGGCGAAATCGTTTCTCCGCTTCCACCATGCCGTTGCGCGTTTCTTTCGTTCCACCCGACTTGGAGATCACCACCACAAGCGTTTCCGCGAGCGCTTGGTCGAGCTTCTCCCACACACGATCAAATCCGTCCGGATCAGTGTTGTCGAAAAACCAGACGTCCATCGGCTCGCTCGTGCTCCCGAGTGCGTCGGCGATAAATTGCGGGCCGAGCGCCGAACCGCCGATGCCGATGAGCAGAAGGTGACGCAAGTCTCCGTGCGCGCCGCGGTGCACATCGCGCGCGAAATCTTTGATCCGCGCATTGGTCTCCTCGATGTCGCGCCGCAGCTCAGGCGTCGGGGCGAGTTGCGCATCACGCAGCCAATAGTGACCGACCATCCGGTCTTCACTCGCGTTGGCGATCGCCCCCGACTCGAGCGCGCGCATCTCTGCAGAGGCTTTCCGCGCGCGCTTTTCCATAGCCGCGAAGAAATCATCAGGGAAACGCATCCGGCTAATGTCGACGCCGAACCCGATCTCCTCGTAGCGGACGAAGTATTTCTGAAAACGCGCCCAGAGCGAGTCCATGATTTCAATATGTCATGTTGAGGGAGCGAAACATCTCGCAATCTGGAGACCTTGTCACAGACACGTATTTGTCATCCCGAGCGCAGTCGAGGGATCCCGTGGCGGAGCCTGAAAGGTAACTTCCACGGGATCCTTCGACTTCGCTTCGCTCCGCTCAGGATGACAAAAGTAGATAGCGCTCCGCTCAGAATGACCTGAGCTAGCTGCGATTCCCGCTCGGCTCCAGCTTGTCGAGCGCGCGCCAGCAATACCAGGCCAGCGCCGAGCGATAAGGCGAGAACTTCGCGCCGTGCCGCTCCATTTGTTTGGGCGTGGGCAGTTTTCGTTTGTTGAAAATTTTGGCGAACCCTTTGCGCACGCCGTAATCGTGCACTGGCCAGACATCCGGCCGGCCAAGATCGAAGAGCAACAGCATTTCCACCGTCCATCGGCCGATGCCGCGCACCTGCGTCAGGCGCTCGATGATCTCGTCGTCGCTCATCTTCTCCAACTGGCGCGCGCTCGGCACGGTGCCATCGAGCGTTTTGGCCGCCAGATCTTTGAGCGCGGCGACTTTGCTCCGCGAAAGGCCTGCCGCGCGGAATCTCTCATCTGGTGTTGCCAGAACCGCTTTGGGATCGAGAAATTTTCGGCGTCCGAAAATCTCGCGCACCCGTTTCCAAATGGTGGCTGCTGCTTTGCCGCTCAGCTGCTGATATGCGATCGATTCGGCCAGGGCATCAAACGGCCGCACATTCAGGCTCGGCGTGATCTCGAAGCGCCTTGAGCGCGCGATCAAATCCGCCAGCCGTTTGTCGCCGGCGGTCAGATGCTGGTGCGCAGCGTCGTGGTTCATCCGCCAACGTTCCTCACGCCGCGGCCTTCGCAATCAGCAGGTAAACCCAATTGCAAAGCACCACCGCGACGAGAGAAGCGCGAAGGAATTTCTTTTCCCCTGGCCTGACCTGCACGATGCGCAAACGCTTTGCGCCGGTCGCCATAACGACCAGCACATACCCATCGAACAACACCACCGCGCCATAGGCCAGGAGCGCGAGTGGATTCCAATTCCAGGCCGCGGGCAAATCACCATGCAACAATGCAATCGCTGCGCGCGTCGCTCCGCAGGTAGGGCAGGGTTGCCCGGTGACGATGTGGAATGCGCAAACCGGCCAGGGCAAATGCAACGCATGCCAGAGCGCGAAAGCCGCTGCTGCTCCGGACGAGATTGTCAGGCCCAGCAGTTCCGCATTTGTTTCACCGGGAGCGAGCGGGCGAGCGATCAAACGCATTCAAAATCCACTGTGATGACTCAGCGCGCCGAGCATTCCGAACATCAGCGCCAGCAAAAACCCGCCGCCGCAGCAAACGATGAGGGGCAGAAACACGGCCAGCGCCGCCCGGCCAGTATCAGTTTCGTGGGCACGGGCGAGCCCGATGATTTGCACCACGAGCGCCCAGATGCCTGCAATTATGCCGCCGCAGATTGGGATGATTTGCAAAACACCGGTCGAGCCGTGCGTGAAAGCGACGACGCGGAAGGTGGTCTCGAATGACTGATTCGCGCCACCCACAATCATGAGACAGACGTGCAGAATGGCTGAGCCGAGAAAGAGGCCCAGGAGAATGAGGAACGGAATTAGCACAATAAAGAGGACCGAACCCACGCCCAGCCCGGCCAGAGTGGCGAGGCCATTATGGCGTCCCATGGAAAAACCGACCGACTGCAGCAGAAGCGAAAAGAGAAACGAAATAATGGCGCCGCTGCACGCGCCCACGAGCGCGTAAATGAGCGGTTCGGCCAAACCGCCCTCGCGTTTCATGGCGGTAAACGCCTCGCTTGGTCGCAGCAGCACCATGCTCAGCGTTTCAGTGAACGCCGGGATGAAGCCGCGCGTATGGCGTTCGTCCCATGGCAAACCGGGGCGGGCGGCGGCTGCTGGAGTCGCGGGCGCGATCGCGGCGATCGGTGGAGGCGTGCCGCCCGGAGCCTCGGTGGCGAGCTCGGGAAATTGCGAGAGCGGTTGCCAGCTGGCCATGCCTTCGCGCCAGCCGAGATCGCTCGCGGCAAACCGTCCGCTGCGCAGACCTTCCCTGACATCTTCTTCTGAAAAAATTCCGAGGTTCGAGCCGGCGCGATTGATGTGAATCATAAGCGCGCTTCTAACGAATCGGCGCTGCTAAAGTCAACACTCCACCACCACGCTGTCATCCCGAGCGAAGCGAAGCGAAGTCGAGGGATCCCGTGGCGAAACCCCTTGAAGCCAACAATTCTCACAAGTGCAACGTTTGACGCAGCTCTGTCATCCTGAGTGGAGCGAAGGACCTCGCCCACTTGCGAGAGACGTTCTTCCGGCGCACAGTTTGCCACGCAGTCGGCACTCCGCGGTTCGTGAAAGCGTGTCAGCTCGCGTGAGGTCCTTCGGTCGGCGCGGCAACCTCAGGATGACAGAACAAAGACCAACACTACTATGGAACCTGTTTACATCCTCGGCGGCGGGCGCACCGACTTTAAGCGCAACCTCAAGAAAGAAGGCAAAACCATCCGTGATCTGATTACGGAAGCCGGCAGGAAAGCGATGGCCGACGCCAAGATCGACGCGTCAGAGATCGAGGCGGCGGCGGTGGGCAATTTCAACGCGGGCCAGTTTACCAAGCAGCTTCATCTCGGCGCCTTCGTGCCGGAGATCGATCCTAAGCTGCACGGCATTCCGACCACGCACACGGAAGCGGCCTGCGCCTCCGGTTCGCTCTCCGTTTTGCTCGGCGGGCAATGGATTATGGGCGGTTTCTACGATGCCGTGCTCGTCGTTGGCGCCGAACAACAGAAAACAATGTCCTCGCTGGACGGCTCTGATGTGCTCGGTGCGGCCGCCGATTACCACATCGAAAAACCGGAATACGGCGACTTCATGTTCCCGAAATTGTTCGGCCGCATCGCGCAGATTTACATCGAGAAATATGGCGCGAGCGAGAAGGACCTCGCCTGGGTGGCTTACAAAAACTACGCCCACGCCCGGCTCAACCCGCTGGCGCAAATGCGCGACGCCGATCTCACCTACGATTGCGCCTCGCAAGTTTCGGATAAAAACCCGAGCGTGGCTCCGCCGCTGAAGGTTTCCGATTGCTCGCAGATCACCGATGGCAGCGCCGCCGTCGTGCTCGTGTCGGAGAAATTCCTGAGCCGTCACGGCATCGACAAATCGAAGCTGCCGCGCATGCTCGGCTTCGGCAGCACGACCGATTATCTCGCACTCGAGAAAAAAGACGTCCCGATATTCTCGACTGCTCGCAAAGCGGCGGAGAAAGCATTCGGCATGACGAACGGCCTCACTCCACGCGATATGAATGGCGTGGAAGTGCACGATTGTTTCTCCATCACCGAGATGGTCGCCTATGAAATCCTCGGCCTCGCCGAGAAAGGCAAAGGCGCCGAGTTGGCCATGACCGGCGCAACCGCGCTCCCGCAGGTGCGCAACGAAAAAGTGAGCGGCAAAATCGACTGGGAGATTCCGGTCAATGCCGGCGGCGGCCTCATCGGCGACGGCCATCCCGTCGGCGCCACGGGCGTGCGTCAGGTCTTCGAAGCCTACCAGCACCTCACAGGAAAAGCCGGCGCCCGCCAGATCGAGAACTGCAGAAACTTCCTCACCTTCAACATGGGCGGCAGCCTTACCACTTCCGTCGCCATGATCTGGGGCCGCGAGTAGTCATCCCGAGCGCAGTCGAGGGATCCCGTTGCGCAACCTGTAAGGCAACTTCCGCGGGATCCTTCGACTCCGCTGCGCTCCGCTCAGGATGACAGTGACAGTTCACACCTCGTTAGCTACTCATAATGCGCAAAGTTAATGTAAAGCAGATCGAGGAGCTGACCTGGTCCTCGCCGAAGGGAAAGTTCGGTGGGGCAGGCAAGCAGGTGTCGGAGGCGCTTGGGCGCAAGCCGACCTCGACCGATCTCAAGGAAACGCCATCCTTTCGACATCGAGATTTGCCGGATACCTCCAGGCAAAGCTGCTTATCCTTATCCACAGCCACAGCGCGCAGTGGGAATTCTATTGCGTAATTTCCGGCACAGGTCTCGCGCGGGACGAAGACGGCCAGCATCGCATTGAACCCGGCGACGCCTTTATCTGTCCACCCGATGAAGCCCATCAGCTCATTAACAACAGCTCGGATGATCTCGTTCTCTTCGTTGTCGCCGACAACCCAATCGGCGAATCCGGCTACTATCCCGATAGCAAGAAGTGGCTGGTCCGGTCGCCGCGACGCAACCTGATCCGGCCCGATTCGCTCGAATATTACGAAGGGGAAGAATAGTTAAGGATGTAGTTTTCCATGGCGCGGGCGAAGCCTTCTTCTTCGGAGGAAGTGGTCACGTAGGTAGCTGAACGTTTTACTTCATCGGATGACTGTCCCATGGCGATACTCAGGCCGCTTTTCTCGAACATCGCGATGTCGTTCGGCATGTCACCGATGGTGGCGATCGCCTCGGGCGAAATGTTCAACATGCGCGATAAGGTCAGCACAACCTGGCCTTTGTTGGCGAGCGGATGAGTGACGTCGAGGTAGTAAGGCTGGGAACGGGCGGCTGAGACTTGCTCGACCGGCTCGCGCTGAGGATTGGATTGCTTGCAATGGATGGAACCGGCGAAATGTGCGCGCACGGCAGTTTCGCAATCAGCTACTGCTATTAAGTCATCACTTACGCCAACTACTTTGGCTACTTCGTCCATGCTATCGGAGAAGTTCGGCACGACCGTCGGCGCGAATTTCACCGTCCATTCTTCGCGTGCGACGTGCGGCGCCTGCGGATCGCGCACGAGCCATTCCGTGCCGCGGTAGATCCAAACATCGAGGTTGTGTTGGCTCATCATCTGAATGACCGGCTCCACGATTGTGGCGGAGAGCACGTGCTGCTCGATCACCGTCAGGTCGGCCCGGATGAACATGCCGCCGTTGAAAGCGGCGATCGGTGTGGTCAGTGCGAGCGGCTCGAACAGCATCTGCATCCCGCGGGGTGGCCGGCCGCTGGTGATGGCGAGCGCGATTTTGTGCTCGCGCAGTGCCGTGATGGCGGCACGCGCGCGCGCAGTCAAGACCTTGTCTCGCGTGACCAGAGTGCCGTCGACATCGGCGAGCAACAGTCTGATATCGTGTGGCATTTGCCATATATTGTCGCAGAACGATCCGCGGCGAAAGTCGTACGGTAACTTCGCCGGGATCCTTCGACTCCGCTGCGCGTCGCTCAGGATGACACGTTGTGTAGAGCCGTGTGTGGAAACGCCGACGGTTGTGTGACTGACGCCGGCGTTTGGCACAAACGCCTCTACATCGCACGGCTCAACCCATGTAGTAACCGCCGTTCACGTTTAACACGTGGCCGGTGATGTAGCTCGCCATCGGGGAGGCGAAGAAGAGCGCGGCATTCACGATTTCGGAGACGTCACCCAGCCGGCCGAGCGGGATCTGTTTAATGAAGTTTTGCGTGACTTCGTCCGGCATGCCTTTGCTCATACCGACGTCGATGAAGCCGGGAGCGATGGCGTTGACGGTGATGTTCTGCCGGGCAAACTCCCGCGCGGAAACTTTCGTCAGCGCGATGATGGCGGCCTTGCTCGATGAGTAGTTCGCCTGGCCGAAAAGTCCCATTTGTCCGCTGACGCTGGAAAGATTGATGATGCGGCCGCCACCGCGGAGAATGGGTGCGGCCTTTTGCGTGACGTTGAATGTGCCGGTGAGATTGACCCGGAGGACGCTCTCGAATTCCTCGGTGGTGAGCTTCTTGATCGTGCGATCGCGGATGATGCCGGAGTTGTTAATGAGAATATCGAGCCCGCCGAAGCGCTCGCTGATTTGACGCATCATCGCCTCGACCTGGGAGGCATTGGTGACGTCGCATTCGACGACAAGCGGTTCACGCAAATCGCGCGTGACATTCTGCGCGTCGGCCTTGTTCTGATCTTGCGCGTCTGCGACGTAATTTATGACACACTGCGCTCCGCGTTGGCCGAAGGCGCGAATCGTTTCCGCGCCGATGCCGCGCGAGCTGCCGGTGACGAGAACAGCTTTGCCGGAGAAATCGAGAGGATCTGACATAACTAGACAGGATTAACAGGATTGACTGGATTACAAACGGCCGCCACAGATTCACACAGATTGCGAGAACAGCAGAACCTCCACTGCGGCTAACGAGAGAGAACTCCCGATTTGCGCCGGGCGCTCAGTAGGATTGGCAATTACTCCGGCATTCCTGCCGAATCGTAAGGTATGGCGGAGCCGTCTGCTGACCTGCGCGGCTCTTCTCCTGGTGCAACCGGACGCGCGGCGGCGGCGTTGAGGGCGGTCTGGAGTTGATCGAGCGTGATCGGTTTCTCGAGCACCGTGAGCGCGCCGGCGTCGGTCAGGTGATCGGAAGCCCAGCCGGAAACGAGAATGATACGCGCGTGCGGGTGGTTGGCGAGGATGTAGCGGCAGGCGGTGGCGCCGTTTAGTTTCGGCATGCGGTAATCCATGACGACCACGTCGGGTTGGTGGCGGCCATAGGCCTGGATCGCTTCGAGGCCGGAACCGACGACCTGCACGACGTTATGCTGGCATTGGGCAACGAGCTCGGCCAGGGAAGTTCCCACGCTTTTCTGGTCATCGGCTACCAGCACCCGCATGAGTGACTTGGCAGAAGTTTTCATGCCAGCCGTGGCGGAATGTAGAAGGTCTGTTGGGGGGTCACTCCTGCCGCCGAGGCCGGACGGCAGCTACAACAGAGCCGCAGCTAGCTCAAAAACTCGGCGATCGGCTCCATTGGCTCGATGTGCGCGCAGAAAATCTTAAACGCGGCGAGGATGGGAACGGCGAGGATGATGCCAGGAATGCCCCACATCCAGCCCCAGAAGGCGATGGAAAGCAGGATGAGAACGGGATTCAAGGTGAGCGAGCGCCCCATGACCCAGGGAGTGATGAAGTTTCCTTCGAGGGTGCCGTAAGCCAGATAGATCGCGGGAAAAATGAGCGCGTAACCGAAGCTATCGAAGCTCAGGACGGCGCCGATGGTCATGCAAATGACGCCGGTGAGCGCGCCGAGATAGGGCACGAAGTTGAGCGCCGCCACCATCACGCCCCACATGACGGGATTGCGCAGGCCGAGGATGCCAACGGTGGTGCCGACGGCGAGCCCCAGGCATGCATTGATCGCGGTGACGGTAAGCAGGTAGCGCGAGACGTGCGCCTCTATGTCATTGAGAATGGAGACGGCGCGTTTTTTGTCGGAAAGCGTGGGCAGCAACTTCACCACCTTGGCCATGAAGACGGTGTGATGGGCGAGCAGAAAATAGAAAAGAATGAGCATGAACACAGCACTGGCGATGAACTCCGGCGTGCGCACGGCGAGGGTTTCGGTAATCGGGTGACGTTTCACTTCGACCGCCGTTTTCGTCTGCGCATCGGGCGTTGCGAGTTTTTCGATTTCGCCGCTCGCTTGCGCGACCTGCGCCATGGATTGCTTCACCGGCACGAGTTTGTGCTGGAGTTGTTCCAAGCCGGCGGGTGCCTTCTGAAGCCAGCCTGCCGCGGGACTGGCCAGCGCGAAGAGGCCGTAGCCGATCATCGCGATGAGACCGAGCAGGATGAGCGCGGCGCTGAGCGCTGGCGGAATTCTGAGCTTCGCCATGACGCGAACCACCGGCCGGAACAGATAATTAAGCAGCATCGCCAGCACGACCGGCAAGAGCACGCCGCGGACGAAATACATCGTGTAGAAGATCGCCAGGATGAAAAGACCGGTGAGCGCGACGGAGCGGACGTCGAATGGCCGTCGCAACAGAGCGGGAATGCGAAAGCGCGATGTCGCCTGTTCTGCTTCGTCGTCGTCCCTTATCGTGATCGAGTCGCCCCTGCTCATCCCTTGAATGATTCGCGTGCCAGGCCGCCGGCACGCGCGTGCCTGTGTGGAGGCGTTTGTGCCAAACGCCGGATCGGCTCGCGAGGACGCTCGACCTCCCGACAAACGATCTCAAGCGCGGATCACGCTCGGCGCTGGCACAAGCGCCTCTACACACCATTAATCGAGCTGCTTCAGCAATTTCTTCCAGCGGGCCCAGGATTCTTCGCGCGCCTTTTTGTTCGCTTCATTCGCGTCCGGCTTTTCACCCTCGCGCATGAAGCCGTGCCCGGCGCCGCCATAAATTACCGGCTCGTACTTTTTCCCAGCCGCTTTCATCAATCGCTCGGCGGCGGGAATGGTCGCGTTCACGCGCTCATCGTTGCCCCCGTAGAAGCCGTAAACAGGACAGTCGATGTTTTTCACGTTGTCCTCCGCGTCCGCCGCAGGGCCGTAGAATGAATACGCCGCTTTCAGCTTCGGGTTCTCATTGGCATAACCGAAAGCCCAGCCGCCGCCCCAGCAGAATCCGCACACGGCTAGCTTGCCGTTAGCCGATGGAATTTTCGTCAGGGCATAGCTCGCCGTCGCGTCCAGGTCAGCCTTTACCTGCGGCTTGGGCAAGGCCGAGATCGCCTTCATCGCTCCATCCATGTCATCAGCGTAGGATTGCCCCGACAACAGATCGGGACAGATGGCGATGACACCGTTCTCCGCCAGCTGATCGCACAGGCTTTTCACCCAATCGGTCAGCCCAAAGATTTCATGGATCACGAGCACGACCGGCGTTTTCTCTTTTGCTTCGGGATAAACGACGAACGCTTTGATGGTGCGACCGCCTGACTGGATATCAACGTACTCGCGATGTCGCGGCGAATTGTTAAGGCGCGGTTTTGCCCAATCCTGCCCAGTCGCCGGCAGTGCCAGGCAAACTGTTGCTGCTACTAACAGGGAGATGAATACAGAACGCTTCATGGCGGCACGCTATCACCGCATTCTTCATGGCGATAGTGGCAGTAGCGCCTGGGTTATGGGCGAGTCAGGCCGCGGGACCTTGTGCGCAGATGCCTCGGGTAGCGCTCGCCGCGGCGAGCTGGTTTCGGCCGGCCCCGCCGAAACAATCTTCCAGCACGTGGGCGAAACGAATAGATCGCCGAGTCGCCAAAAGTCCGCGAAAGCAAGACGCTTTCGCCAGCACGCGACGCGTGCGCTACCCAGACGAGTCGCCGCGACTCAAACAGTATTAGTCGCGCGCGACATTGCAGGGCGATTGCGGTTGATGAGGGCGTCGATGCTCCACAGCCCCGCGCCATAAAAGACGATGAAAAGAAAAACCCCGCAGTAGATCACCGCGGGCTCACCGTGATTTTGGATGGGGAAAAAGCCGCCGCCGGCGTGAAACATAAAATAA
>JBBPYF010000017.1:0-39490 GCA_038200165.1 Chthoniobacterales bacterium
GTTGGCGCGGCCGCGGGCCGGGGCGCCAGGGCCCCGCCGGCCCCCACCCTCCCCCGCCCCCCGGGGCCGCCCGGCAGCAACAACCCGGTATGCCAAACGGGCCGCTTTAGCGGGGCATCACGATTGCACTTCTACTGGCGTGCCGACTTTAACGTGATCATAAAATAATTTGGCCGCGTCCGAGGGCATACGGATGCAGCCATGTGACGCGGGATAACCAGGCAAAATTCCAACGTGCATGCCCACACCATCTCCAGTCAGGCGCATGAACCATTTCATCGCCGCGCCCTGAAAATGCGTGCCGCTCGGCGCCGCATCGATGTGCATGCTCACGCCCGCGCGCACGACTCGACCAGAGCTATCGACGAAATCGCCGTAGAGCGATGAGTGATGATTCGGATCTCTCTCCAGAACCTTGAAGTTGCCCGAAGGCGAGCTGTGGCCGCGTTTGCCAGAGGAAATCGGCGAGTCGACGATGATTTCCTCGCCGGAAATGAGATACGCCCGCTGCTTCGGCAGCGATATGATGATGCGTAAATCATCAGGCGAAACGCGCGCAAGCAGCGCCTGATTTACCTGAAGCGGCGCCTGCTTTTTAATGAGGTCGACGGCACTGCGCATCGGCTGCAATTCGTTTCTGGGCTGAGCGAGCTGCGCCGAGAACACCCAAAAAAGAGCGATGCCGCCGAGCAGATATTTTCTGATCATCGTGCGCGATAGCTTTCCACGCGCGCCAACCAGCCTCGCAGCCAGCGCGATTCAGCGCGCTCTGGCGGCGAATTTGCGACCCGGCGCCGGAGCACAGTTTTGGCGGAAGCGACAAATTCGTCGAGCGCAGATTGCGAGGTAGAATCGTTCATTGTTTCGAGGACCTGGAGCAAACCCCAGCCTTCTCCGTGATACCGCTCGGTCGCGAGCGTGCCTTCGCCTTTGAAATTGACGTAATCGACGAGCGCATAGCAGCCCTGAGCCGTCGCGCCCACGCGCTCGAATTGCCGCTGCACACGCGCGGCATCGGCACTTTGCGCCATCATTTTTGGCAACGCGTTCTGCAGGCGCGCGACCAGAAATTGCGCTTGAAGATCGACAGTATCGGCGAGGAAGCGCCGCAGCTGTTTCATCTCGGGTGAATCCTGCGCGGCGAGGAATGCTGCGCGCGAATTCCACGGGCATGCCGCGCCGTGACCGCCCACCAGGAGCGGTGGCAATTTGGCGCCGCGCGCGCGCATGAAGTTGATCAGCTCGGGAAAACTTTCTTCGAATGGACCGCGCTGGCCCTTGGGGGACCAGATGAAGTGACCGATGCCGAGCGAAGCGAAGTTCTCACCTTCATTCCACGAGGTGAGACCTGGCACTGTCCCGCCGCATTCGTTTTGCCAAATGCGTCGACCGATCGCCTGCGCCTGGGCCGGCGTGAGATGGATGGCGGCGCAAAGTTGGCCGGAGAATAGCAGCGCGAGAAGCAGGACGAGCAATGCCGGCCCTGAGCTTGACGCTGCCGCTTTCTCCACTAGCATGGCGGACTTCACCCGGCGCGACATCGCGCGCTCATATCTTATGAAACTTCTCGTTTTTTCCATCACTCTCTCGGCATTGGCGGCATCGGTTTTGGCCGAAGAACGGCCCGCACTCAAGGACACAAAAGATAAGGTGAGCTACGGCATCGGCCTGGACATCGGCGGCACTTTCAAGAAGAACAAGATGGACATCAACAGCGATGCGCTCGCCGCTGGAATCAAGGATGCGCTGAGCGGCGCGAAGCCGTTGATGACAGATGAAGAGGTGCGGCAGGTGATGACACAGTTCTCCAAAGATATGACGGAAAAAAATAACGCGACCAGACAGGAAGCAGCTCAGAAAAACAAAGCTGAGGGTGATAAATTTCTCGCTGAGAACAAGAGTAAGCCGGACGTGAAGACGACAGGGAGCGGTTTGCAATACAAGGTGCTCAAGGAGGGCAGTGGCACGGCGCCGAAAGCCGAAGATTCAGTGGTGGTGAACTATCGCGGCACGCTCCTTGATGGAACCGAGTTCGACAGCTCCTACAAGCGCGGGCAGCCGGCGACGTTCCCGGTGAACCAGGTCATCAAAGGCTGGACGGAAGCGTTGCAATTGATGAAGCCGGGTTCCAAGTACGAGCTGGTCATTCCCCCGAACCTGGCTTACGGCGAGCGCGGCGCGGGCGGCGACATTGGACCCAATGCGACGCTGAAGTTTGAAGTGGAATTGCTGAGCGTGAAACCGGCAGCATCGGCATCGCCTTCCGCCTCCGCGTCGGCGTCGCCGTAGCAAACGCCTCTACACGTCGAGCGCGGTCCCTTCTTCCCGAGGGAGAAGGTTAGGAGCGCCGTTACTGTGTGGTTTGGCCTTCCAGCTCATCCGCGAGCGCGTTCGCGTCGTAAACTTTTCGCAGCGCTTGGCTGATCGCGGCGGAATCGACGCTCACCGCGCGCGCCTGTTTATCGGAGAAAATGCAATCGAGCACGAGCGACTGGATGTTCCCGTCGAAGATGATGCCAACAAATTCGTTCGTTTTGTTCACGACTGGGCTGCCGCTGTTGCCGCCGATGATGTCAGCGTTGGAGACGAAGTTGAAGTGCGTGCTGGGATTCAGCTGCGCTTTGCGATCGATCCAGCGCTGCGGCAAATCGAACGGCGGCTGATTGGCGTGCGCAGCGGCGCGCTCGTAGAGACCAGCGAATTCCGTGAATGGCGGGACCGGCTTCCCATCCTCTTCGTAGCCGCGCACGGTCCCGTACGATAGACGCAGGGTGAAAGTCGCATCCGGATAATTACTCGTGCCCTCAATGGCGAAGCGCGCTTTCGCGATTTCCGCGTACGCCTGTTTTTTCATCTCCTTCTGTGCTTCATGCGCCTTTCGTGCTTCACGCGCAGGCGCATCGATAGTGCGAGCGAGGTCGAGCATTGGATCGTGCGCAGCCTGCAATGCCGCGGCATCTTTCGCGTAAAGGTCCTTGCGCGCGGCCACGTCCTTCAGCTTTGTTCCATTGACCAACTCAACCGCCCGGACTCGCGGCGATTTACCAGCGAGCACCTGCTTCACCATCGGATCGTCCGCGCCGAATTTCTCCGCGAAATCAGTCAACGAATCAGTCACCGCACAATTTCATAGTCCTCGTGCACCGGCTCGGTGGAAAACAGATCGAGCTCAAGCGATTCGCGGTTGCTGTCGCGGAACATCGGCAGGCGTTCGCCATTGGGCTTGCCGCGCTCGTCGACTGCGCGTGTGATCAGCCGCGCGTATTTAAATAGATTGCCGTAAAGCGCACGCGGCGAACGGTAGGTATTGATAGAGCTGCGCCGTTCCTGCTCGAGGTAGTCGTATTTCGGTCCAATCTTCGCCTCTTCCGCCTGGGCTTTGCTGATGCGATCGTAGGCGGAGGTCGTCGTTTTCAGTTTCGGGTCGCGCGCCATCGCGTCGCGCAGTTTTTTCTCGCGCGCCTGGATTGCGCTCCAGATTTCCGGGTCGAGCAGCGCCGCGATGTAGCCGTCGTACCGTTTGCGATTATTCTGGTCGCCGAAGAGATCGTCGCGCGCGCGCCGGGCATTCTCGAAGGAGCGCGCGCTCCAGGCCGTCAGCAATACTTCGCGCCGGTTGAACATCCCGAGCAGTTTCGGCACATCGTGATCGCGAGTCGCGGCGAGCTCATCAACGGTAAGCTGCCGGTCGGTGCGCCCGGGACTGCCGCTCACGAATGTCAGCTCGCCATCGCTCGGTCCGGTCGGATTCCATTTCAAGAAATGCTCTGGCTTGACCGGCTGCCCATTTTCGTACGCGCGAAAAATGCAGATATCCAGATCGTAGCGCGGGTACTCGAAGTTATCGGGATCCACGCCATAAAACGCGATCTGCTGTTCGGGCGCGAAGACGAGCCGCACATCATCATAGCGCTTGTAGCGATACAAATTGTAAACGCCGCCCTGGTAAAGCGTCACCACATCGGAGCGCAGCCCGGTCTTCTCCTTCGATTCCTTCTCGATCTGCGCGATCGCGCTCTCGCGCGCCTTGCTCGCTGCGTCCGCCGCCAAGCCGGGCTTCACCGCTCCATTTACCTGCTGCGTCACATCCACGATGTCGACCAGCACGTTGAGCTCGAGATCCGCCGCTTTGACTTCTTCGCCCGGCGACCTGGCGTAAAAACCGTCATGCACATAATCGTGCTGCTCGCTGGAAATTTTCTGCAACGTGTCGAGGCCGACGTGATGATTGGTAATCACCAGCCCGTTTGCTGAGACAAACGAGCCGCTTCCGCCGGAGTTGAAGCGCACGCTCGATTTTTGCAGATGCTCGAGCCACTGCGGCGTGGGCTCGAATTGATATTTTTCCTTCGGCTGTTTCAGCGGCGGATTGTTGAAGAGCCACATTCCTTCCTCGGCGAAGGCAACGCTGGCGGAAACGAGGAGGAAGAAGGAGAAAAAGCGCAAAGTCATCGCGCAGCTTAAGGGGCGCTTTCGCTTCGACAAACGACACAGTCATCCCGAGCGAAGCCGAGGGATTCCGTCGTGAAACTTAGAGGTAATTTCCCACGGGATCCCTCGACTTCGCTCGGGATGACGGAAACTCGCGCGCGAAATTCCTGCTCGCTTCTTTTATATATACGGCGTGCCTGCCGGTCTTACTCTTCACACCAGCAATCGCCTCGAAAATCTCGCCGCCGATCTCGCGCAAATCCTGGCACAGCCGCTTACCTCGCCACTCGCGCCCGAGCTTGTGGTTGTGCAAAGCAACGGCATGCGCCGCTGGCTTAGCCAGCAGATCGCACAACGCCACGGCATCTGTTACAATATCGAGTTTCCGTTCCCCGAGCGCTTCTTCCGCGATCGCTTCCAGGCGGCGTTTTCCGAAACGAGCAGCTCCGACAGTTTCGCGCGCGGGCCGATGGTCTGGCGCATCATGAAATTGCTGCCGCAGTTTGTGGCGCGGCCAGCCTTCGCACCCATCGCCCGTTACCTCCAGCGCGAGCAGCCGGAGCTGCGGCGCTACGAACTCGCACGCAACATCGCCCACGTTTTTGATCGTTACACCATCTTCCGCCCGCGCTTGATTCTCGATTGGGAAAACGGCGCGGGCGCGGGCTGGCAGGAAATCCTCTGGCGTGAAGTGCAGCAAGCCGCGCCGGGAATCCATCGAGCCGCTCTCGGCTCAAAATTGGTCGAAGCGCTGGCCGCGGGCGCGCCTGTGCCGGAGCGCGTCTGCGTCTTCGGCATCTCGATGCTGCCGCCATTTTACCTCTCGCTTCTGGAGCAAATAGCAACGCGTTGCCCGGTGCACTTGTTCGTCATGGAGCCGACGCCGAAATGGTGGGGCGACCTGCGCACACGGAGAGAGAAAGCGCGCGCGCGCCAACCGGAGCTCAGCCTCGAAGAACAGGAGCCGGAGAACCCGTTGCTGGCGGAGAACGGAAAACAGGGACGCGATTTTCTCCTCGCTCTCGTTGATCTCAATCCGCAATCTGAGCACGAACGCTTCGATTCGCCCCCAGCGGATACGATTCTGCACGGAATTCAGCGCGACATTTTTGAGCAGGTTCCGGGTTCGCCCGAGACGCGCGGCGATGATGGCTCGCTCCAAATCCACTCCTGCCACAGCGTCGTGCGCGAGCTCGAAGTTCTGCACGATCAATTGCTCGCACTTTTCGAGCGCGATCCGTCACTCACGCCGCGCGACATCGTGGTAATGGCGCCGGACATTTCCGTTTACGCGCCGTTCGTCGATGCCATTTTCGGCCTGCCGGAGAATCCCGCGCACTTTATTCCCTACACCATTGCCGATCGTTCGCCACGGTCGCGCAGTGGAGTCATCGACACGTTTCTGCGCATGCTCGAGCTGTTGCCGGGCCGCTTCGGCGCCAGCGAAGTTTTTGCCATCCTCGAGTCAGCGGAGGTGAGACGTCGCTTCGACATCCCTGACGTGCCGACGCTTCGCCGTTGGTGCGACCGCTGCGGCATCTGCTGGGGAATCGACGCGGAGCATCGGGAACGGCTGGGGCTGCCCGGTTTTGCGGAGAATAGCTGGCGACAGGGTCTCGATCGCATGCTGCTCGGTTGCGCCATGCAGACTGCGTCCCAGAAACTCTTTGCAGGCATCCTGCCATTTGATGAAATCGAAGGTTCCGATGCGCAGCTGCTGGGAAACTTGGTGGAGTTCGTGGAGCGGCTTTTTGCGCGTGCGCGCGATTTCGCCTTGCCGCGCTCGCTGGTGGATTGGCAACGCGATCTCACTTCAGCGCTCGATGATTTCTTCTCCGACGATGATGCCGCGC
The DNA here is from genome assembly GCA_038200165.1 of Chthoniobacterales bacterium. Classification (GTDB taxonomy): domain Bacteria; phylum Verrucomicrobiota; class Verrucomicrobiia; order Chthoniobacterales; family UBA10450; genus AV69. The sequence continues at coordinate 6,285 of JBBPYF010000017.1, forward strand.
CGCGCGAGCTCAATCAGCTTCGCGCCGCCCTGGCCGAGTTGGGCCAGATCAGCGCGCTCTCCGAGAACAGCGATCCGGTTTCACTTTCCGTCGTCCTGCTCGAGCTGGAGCATCTGCTCGACGAGGCTGGAATCGGGGCCGGCTTTCTCTCCGGCGGCATGACGTTCTGCGCGCTCAAACCGATGCGCAGCATTCCGTTCAAAATTGTCTGTCTGCTCGGGCTCAACGACACCGCCTATCCGCGACGCGAACGCCGGCTCGAGTTTGATCTTATCGCGTATGAGCCGAAACGGGGCGATCGCCACGTGCGTGAGGACGATCGCGCCCTTTTCCTCGAAGCGCTGCTTTCCGCGCGCGAGGTTTTCTACCTCAGCTACCTCGGACAATCGCTGCGCGATAACAGCGAATTGCCGCCGAGTGTTCTGGTGAGTGAGTTGCTCGACTGCGTCTCGCGCCGGTTCGGTCTCGCCGCGCCGGATTTTGTTATCAAACATTCCCTCCAGGCGTTCAGTCCGGGCAACTTCGGTCGCGATGATCCACGTCAGTTTAGCTACTCCGTCGATAACAGCGTCGCTGGAAGAACCGCGCAAAATCAAAGGCGCGATCCGGAATGCTTCATCGATCAACCGCTGGTTGAACCGGGCGCGGAGTGGCGCGAAGTGGAGCTATCGCGGCTCATTGATTTTTTCGCCCATCCGGCACGGTTTTTCGTGGAAAACCGCCTCGGGATTGAATTGCCGCGCGAGCGCGAGGAACGGCAAGACCGTGAACCGTTCGCGTTGAATTCACTCGAGAGCTACAAGATCGAGCAGCGCCTGATGAACGATGCCCTCGATGGAATCGACCCTCGCCAGGCGCTCTCGGCTGTGCGCGCTTCCGGCGTTTTGCCGCCGGCGGAAACGGGAGCACTGATCTTCGACGACCTCTGCCAAAGCGCGCAAACGTTCGCCGCGCAAATCCGGCCGCACGTGCAAGCGGAGAAACAGCTGCCGCTGGCCGTGCGCGAACAGATCGGCGAGTTCGTCCTGCACGGCAGGCTCGATCAAATCCGCGGAGACACGCTCGTGCGTTATCGGCTGGCGAAATTAAAAGCGAAAGACCTCTTGCGCATTTGGATCGAGCACCTCGCGCGCAACATTAGCGGCGGAAAAGAGTCGCTCCTCTTCGGCAGGGAAGAGCAACGCCGTTTCGGGCCGGTCGAAGACGCGAGCGAGATTCTGGAGGATTTGCTGGAGCTTTACTGGCGCGGGCTCACCGAGCCGCTGCGCTTTTTCCCGCGCAGTTCGTGGGAGTACGCGCGGAAATTGGCCGAAGGCAAAAATGAGTGGCAGGCATCCTCCGCCGCGTGGCAGGTCTGGCGCGGCAACGAGCATGACGAAAAAGGGCGCGGCGAACAGCGCGATCCTTACATCCGGCTGGCATTTCGCCGCGCCGAGCTGTCGCTCGGTCGCCAATGGAAGGAAACGACGCGCCACATCTTCGATCCGATATTCAAGGCGAGCGCCGCGGCATGAAGGAACAATTCCATCCGATAGAATCAACGCTCGAGACTGGCGTCACCGTCATTGAAGCGAGCGCTGGCACCGGTAAAACCACCGCGATCTGCGCGATCGTGCTGCGGCTGATCGCCCAGGAAGAAATCCCAGTCGAGAGAATCCTCGTCACCACTTACACGGAGCTGGTCACGGCGGAACTGCGCGGCCGCATTCGCAACAGTATCGCGCAAGCACTCGCCTGCGCCACGGGGCAAGAGGGAAATTTTGCCTCGTTTGTCGCGCCGATTGTCGAGAAAACCAGCGACAAGAACGCACTGCGGCAACGGCTCACTTTCGCGCTCCACAATTTCGACGAAGCGCCGATCTTCACCATCCACGGGTTCTGCGCGCGCGTGCTGGCCGACTCGGCCTTCGAAAGCGGCGCCTTGTTCGATTGCGAGCTGGTGACCGACCAGTCGCGTCTGTGGGAAGAAATCGCGGACGATTACTGGCGGACGCAATTGTATCCGGCTGACGCGTTGACTTCCGCGCTCGTGCGCGACCGGCTGAAGCCGGCGGATTTTGTCGCGCTCCTGGAGCAAATGGCGAATAATCCGCGTATTCGTGTGCTCCCCGAGCCGCGGAATCTGCGACCGCTCGGAAAAAAAATCGCTGCGCTGCCCGATGATGCGCCGGAACGCGAGGAACTGACGCGAGAGTTCCTGGTCGGATTGCAGGCGAATTTCTGTGCCTGGGCTGGTGAAGAAATGCGGCGCCGCAAAATCCGCCGGCGCGAGCAATCATTCGACGATCTGCTCACGCAACTGGATGACGCGCTGCGAAGCGAGCGCGGTGCCGCATTGCGGCAGAGCTTGCGGACCCGCTTTGAGGTCGCGCTCATCGATGAGTTCCAAGACACCGATCCGGTTCAATACTCGATCTTCTCTCAGATTTACGGCGGCAGTAGGGCGCGCGTGTTTTATGTCGGCGATCCCAAGCAGGCGATCTACGGATTCCGGGGCGCCGACGTCTTTACTTATCTGAAAGCGGCGCGGCAGGCGCGCTCTTACACCCTGGGCAAGAACTGGCGCTCGGAAGCGAAGCTGATCGAAGCCGTGAGCGCGATTTTTCACCAGCGCGACGATGCCTTTGTCATTCCGGGAATCGAGCTGCCTGCAATCGCCGGTGGCAACGAAGCTGACGAGGAGCCTTTCGCATTCGAGGGTCAATCCGACCAGCCGCTGCGTTTCTGGATTTCACCGAAAGGCGATGGGGAACGAGTGGAAGCGGCGGTCGCGGCGGAGATCGCTCGTCTGCTCAGCGGCAGCGCGACCATTGGCGAGAGAGTGGTCGACCCGCGCGACATAGCCGTGCTGGTGACGGCAAATTATCAGCCGGCAAAGATCCGGGATGCGCTGACACGCTTTCGCATCGGCTCAGTTGTTTATACCACGGCCAGTGTTTTCGAATCTGGCGAAGCGGAGGAATTACTCAGGATTTTGCGTGCAGTCGCGGCGCCGGGAGAGGAACGAAAATTGCGCGCCGCCCTCGCGACGGAAATCCTCGGCGAATCCGGCCAGAGTCTGGAAATTCTTTCGCGCGATGAAGCGGCATGGGAGCGCATGCTTGAGCGCTTCGCGCAATATCACTCCACCTGGCGCGACAAAAGTTTCGTCGCCATGATGCGTCAACTGCTCGTTGACGAGGGTGTGCGCATTCGCCTGCTCCGATATCGCGACGGGGAACGCAGGCTGACCAATCTGCTGCACCTCATCGAGCTGACTCATTCCGCCTGCTGCGATCATCGCTTCGGAATGGACGGCCTCGTCGCCTGGCTGGAAACGCAAATATTTGCTCGCACCGCTGAAGACAAAGAGGAATACGAGCTGCGGCTGGAAAGTGATGACGCGGCGGTGCGGATCGTGACGGTGCATAAAAGCAAGGGTCTGCAATTCGGCATCACGTTTTGTCCTTACATCCGGAAGGAACTTCGGCTCCGCGATTTCATGAAGTTCCATCAAGGTGATGAACTGGTGCTCGATCTCGAGCGGACGCACCAAGAGGAACACAAGACCGAACAGCTGGCCGAGCTGGCGCGGGAACTTTATGTCGGCCTGACCCGGGCGCGGCATCGCAGCTACGCCGTGTGGCAGGAACGACAGACCCGGTCGAAAGCGGCACTGGCCTGGATGACTTCGAACGCGCGCGCACTCGAGCCGTTTATTGCCAGGGGTGAACCAGATGTCGGAGCAGCGCTGAAAACCCGCTTCGCATCGAGCGGCGCCATTGCAGTGGAAGATCTGCCGGACAGAGCGGCGCCTGAGTTGGCGATGTCAAAAACGGACGAGGCGACGTTCGAACCGCGAACCTTTCATGGGCGCATTGACCAGAGCTGGGGCATATCCAGCTACAGCAATCTCATTAGCGGCCAAACGCGCGAGCCGGAGACACCCGATGACGACAGCACCGAAGCGGCAATCGAGACGGAGCCGCTGCTTGTCGCGGAAGGCATTCACGCTTTTCCCGGCGGCACGCGCGCGGGAACGTGTCTGCATAAAATTCTGGAGCAAATCGACTACCATGATCGCGCACCGCTGCGATTGGTCGTGGCGCAACGATTAGCGCAATTTCACATCCGCGGTTTTGACGATGTCGTCACCGAGACGATCGAGCGCGTGCTGACTACACCGCTTCCTGACGAGCAGTTCGCGCTGGCGGATGTCGGGTTGCGATTAGTGGAGCTGGAGTTCACTTTTCCGATGGAGAGAGTGACGCCGGCCCGTCTGCAAAAGCTCTTCCGCACAACGGAATTTCCTGAAGTCATCGGCGATCTGCAGTTTGAGCCGCGACGCGGTTTTATGAAGGGCTTTATCGACCTGGTTTTCCAGCACGGCGGCAAATTCTATTTCGCCGATTGGAAATCAAACTGGCTCGGGCCGGACGCGTCGTTCTATACGCGGGAAAATCTGGCCGACGTGATGAGCGAGAATTTCTACACGCTGCAGCTGAGCATTTACGCGCTGGCGTTGCATCGCTACTTGCAGCAACGGCTGCGGGATTACGACTACGAGCGGAATTTCGGCGGCGCGTTTTACATCTTTTTGCGCGGCGTTGACAACACCAGCCGCGGGATTTTCGATTGGCGACCGCCGTTCCCGTTCATCGAAAAACTGGATCGCCTATTTCATGGAAACGCCTGAACTGAACGCGATCGACCGGCATCTTGCCGCATTCCTGCAGCGCATCGCGCCGCAGCCCTCAGCGGAGCTCGAAATCGCGGTGCAATTGCTCAGCAAATTCCAGATGGACGGACACGTTTGTTTGCCGCTGGACGAAGTGAGCTTGGAGACGCTGGCTGGTGCCGGCATTTCGCGCTCTGTGCCAGCACGAGAAAGATGGGAAGAAACGCTGCGTGCGTCGGGAGTGGTGGGTGAGGAAGGGGAGTTCGCGCCGCTGATTTTAGACGGGGCCCGCCGGCTTTACCTCCAGCGCTACTGGAAATACGAACAGAACGTGCGGCGCAGCATCGAGCAGCGGCTCGCTGCCCGGGAGGCGGTTGATCAATCGAAACTGAAAGAGCTATTTGCCACGTTATTTTCCCATGTAGCGGAACTGCAAAAACTCGCAGCCTTTGTTGCCGCCACCTCAAATCTCTGCGTCATTTCCGGCGCGCCCGGAACCGGCAAAACGCACACGGTGGTTTTGATTTGCGCGCTGCTCGTCGCGCTTCGGCCCGAAACGAAAATCGCGCTCGCGGCGCCGACCGGAAAAGCCGCGGCGCGTCTAAAAGAGTCGCTCGCGAATGCGCGAGGGAAATCGGCTCTTGCAACGCAGATCGCCGCCCGGCTGCCGGGCGATGCTTCGACGATTCAACGGCTGCTTGGCGTGCTCGGTGACTCAGGAAAGTTTCGTCACAATGCGGAGAACCCATTGCCGGCTGACGTCGTCATCGTCGATGAAGCATCAATGATCGATCTCGCGCTTCTGGCAAAGCTGCTGGCAGCGGTGCGGCCGGATGCGCGCGTGATTTTGGTGGGCGACAAAGACCAACTGGCATCGGTGGAAGCGGGCAGCGCGTTTCGCGACATCTGTACGCCCGGAATACCTCTGGTTGTTTCAGAAGTTCAGGCGCGCGCATTTGCAGCAGGCACGCGCGAAACGCTCGCGGAGACGCCGCCGCGCGTGGCGCCGATCCACGATGTCATCGTCGAGCTGCGGGAAAATTTCCGCTTCAAATCGGGCGAGGGAATCGCAGAGTTGAGCGGCGCGATTAACCGCGGTGATGCGCGCGAAGCGATCGCGGTTTTGCAAAGAGGCGGGCAGGTCAACTGGCGGGCGACGCCCAACGCGAAGAGCTTCGCGCGCGCCCTACGCGATCGTGTGTTGCCGCGCTTTGAAAATGTCTTGCGTGCGAGCGATCCCGCGGAAGCGCTGGCGCAGCTTGGACAATTTGCGGTGTTGTGCGCGCTTCGGCACGGACCGTTCGGGGCGGAGACGGTGAACACGTTGATCGAGCGGATGCTGCGCGATGCCGGAATGATCGGAGGCGTGGGGCAAAATTACGCCGGGCGGCCCGTCATGATTTTGCGCAATGACTACAACGTCGAGCTGTTCAACGGCGATCTCGGTATCGTCCTGAAAAGAGGCGATGAGAATCGCGTTTTCTTTCGGGGCGAAGGAGGCGAACTGCGCAGTTTTTCGCCGGCGCGTTTGCCTGAGCATGAGACGGCGTTCGCGCTCACCGTGCACAAGAGTCAGGGCTCGGAGTTCGAGGAATGTCTGGTCATTTTGCCGGACCGCGATTCGCCGGTGCTGACGCGCGAGCTGCTTTACACCGCCGTTACACGCGTGCGCGAGCGGGTGGAAATTTGGGCAAACGAAAGCGTCCTGGGCAAGATGATTGGCCGTCAGGTGCGGCGCAGTTCCGGTCTGCGCGACGCGCTGTGGTGCGACGCGGCTGGAGCTAAGTAAACTATTGACGCCACTGGCCTAAATTTGAGACAACATAGGGGTGAAGCTTGGGCGAGAACTAGGAGCTGATCACCAGGTAAGTGAGGCGACGCTTAGCGATGGCGCACGTCTCGCGAGACGGCTTTGAGCTTGCCCGCGCCCGAGGGAACGGTGGAGGCGCCGGTCGTGCGCGCGAAGCGCATCATCTTTTCGCGCGGGGAGGAGAATTTCACCGCGCGGGATGTGATGGATTGGGCGCTGGTGCAGGGTGAGCTCGGCCAGTTGTGGCGGGATTTTGCTCGCACGGCTGAATGCGAACGCCGCGCGCACGAGCAAGAGATCGAGCTGGATAGCGACGCGATCGATGAGGCTGCGGTTGCCTTTCGCTACAAATACGATCTGATTACCGCGGAGGAAACGGAGCGATGGCTGGAAGATCGCGGCGCAAGCCTGAGTGAGTTTGGCGATTATTTCGCGCGACGTTACTGGTCGGAAACTTACAGCGGCGACGTCGCCGACACGCAGGACACGGCGGCGACTCCGGAAGAACTCGATCTGTTTCTCATCGATCTCACGCTTTCCTGTGAGCTCGACCGGCTGGCTGAGCAAATGAGCTTTCGTCTGGCGGCGCACGCCGAGGATGGCTTGCTCGAAGATACAAGGGCAGTGCGTGAGCAATGGATTGCGCGAGAAGGAATAGCGGATTTGCCTCAATGGCTGACGCAGCTCGGACGGGACGAGGCCTGGCTCGAGCGCACGCTCGCGGCCGAAGCGGCATTTCAGCGCGCCCTCGCTTCCGCGGAGGATGAGAAGGCGCTTGAACGCGAGCTGCAGGCGATGCGATTGAACCTAACGAGGTTCGAGCTGGAGACGATCGAAGTGGATTCGCGCGATGCCGCGGCGGAGGTGATGGCGTGTGTGCGCAGCGACGGCATGGAGATGGAGGAGATTGCGGATGAGGGCCGCTATCCATTCCGGCGCAGCGAAGTGTTCCTGGAAGATTTGCCCGCTGACCAGCAGCAAAATTTTCTGAGCGTGCGCACCGGCGCGTTGCTCGAGCCAATCGGGCGCGACGATGGATTCGAAGTCTGCCGGGTCAAGACGCGCAATGATCCGCAGCTGAGCGACGCGCGCATTCGGGAGCGACTGAAGGAGCAAATCAGCCGCCGTCATTCCTCAGAGCTCGTGAGCAGACACATCGACTGGAAATTGCTTCAGCCGGCGAGCGAAGAATGAAAATAAAGGACATCGATCTGCTGCGCCGCTCGGAAATGTTCCGGTTTTTGCCGGACGAACATTTCGAAAGAATCCGGCCGCTCCTGCGTGAGGAGCAATACGACTTCGGCGACGTTATCGTGAAGCAGGGCGACGCTGCTAATGCGTTCTACATTCTCACCTCCGGTCGCGCGCGCGTCGTCAAAATTAGCGCGAATAATGGCGACGAAATCGTGCTCGCGACTTTGCGGCCGGGTGACGCCTTTGGCGAGGCCGCGCTCTCCGAAGGCGGCACGCGCATAGCGACGGTGCGATGCAGCACTTCCACGGAGGTCTTGCGGCTGGATCGCGCTGATTTTCTCGCGCTCACGGAAAGCGTTCCCGAGCTCAAACAGTACGTGCAGATGACGCGTCGCGCACGTGCACTGCAAAGCTTCCTTTACGAATTCAGTAATTTTGGCCGGCTGTCTGTGCCCGCGCTGCGCGACGTGATCGGGAAGCTGGAGCGCATCCAGTTTCGCAAAGGCGATCTCATCATCAAACAAGGCGACGAGGCCGGACCGATGTTCATCCTGGAGAAAGGCCGGGCCCGCGCTTTCGCGCAGAACAACGGGTCGCAACGCAATCTCGCCTTTTATCGCGACGGCGATTTTTTCGGTGAGCTGTCCATTTTGAATGGCACGCCGCGCGCCGCATCGGTTGAAGCCTATTCTGATTGCGACGTGCTGGCGCTCGCACCGGAGGCGGTGCGCAGCCTGAAGCAAAGTTATCCGGAGTTTGGCCAGCTCCTGCAGGAACGGCTCGCGCAATACCAGGCAAAAACGGAGGCGCGCATTCCGTTGGATTTCACCGAAGAACTGATTCCGGCCGAAGCGCGCGTGCATGACAAAACCGCGCTCGATGGCAAGGACGGCGCAAGCGAGCGCGATGGCGCCGCGCCGTTCGAGGATGAAGAAGGCCATTTCCGAAAAAGGGAAAAGCGCATCCGCAAGTTCGAGCACATCCAGCAGATCGATGAGATGGATTGCGGCGCGGCCAGCCTGGGCATGATCTGCCGGCACTTCGGACGCAAGGTTTCGCTCTCGAAAATCCGGCAGCTTTGTCACACTGCGACGGACGGCACGAGTTTGAAAGCGCTCTGTCGCGCTGCCAATGAGCTCGGCCTCGCCGCGCGCGCATTGAAAGTTTCGCTGCGCAATCTGCCGCTGATGCCGCTGCCCGCGATCGTGCATTGGGAGGGCAACCACTGGATGGTGCTTTACGACGTGCAACCGGATCACGTGCGCGTGGCCGATCCGGCCACGGGATTGCGCAAGATTCCGCGCAAGGAGTTCGAGCAGAAATGGTCCGGCTACGCCGCGCTGTTTGATTACACGATCGCGTTCGAGAAAGCGCCGGAGAGCAAATCGAGCGCGGCGTGGGTGTGGCCGTTTCTGGCGAAGTTCAAACGCCTGCTGCTGCAGGTGCTCGGGCTGGCCGTGGCGGTGAGTTTTCTGGAGCTGCTCTTTCCCGTCTTCACCCAGATGGTCGTCGACAAGGTCATCGTCGAAAACGACGTCGGCCTGCTCAAGATGATCATCCTTGGGATGGTCGCAGCGATCGTGTTCGTGCAACTCGCCGCCATCGCGCAGGAATACTTGCTCGCGTTTGCAGCGGTGCGGCTCGACGCGGCGATTCTCGATTTCCTCAGCCGGCAGATGCTTTCGCTGCCGATGAGTTATTTCACCAGCCGGCGCACGGGCGACATTCAACGCCGGCTCGATGGCGCGCGGCAGGTGCGGCATTTCGCCGTGCAAAATGGAATCGGCGCGCTGCTCGCGATGGTGCATCTCTTCGGCGCAATCATCCTCATGTTTCTCTATAGTGGCTGGCTGGCGCTGGCGTTTCTCGGCACCACGCCGCTGTACCTCGGGCTGATGTATTTTTCCCTCAAGGTTTTGCGTCCGCTTTTCGCCGACGTGGAAGAGAGTCAGGGAAAGTACTCATCGCATCAGATCGACGCGATCAAAGGCATCGAAGCGGTGAAAGCGGCCGCGGCGGAATCAGTATTCCGCGACGCGATGCTGAATGAGTTCCTCTCCGTCTCGAAGAAGATGTTCCGCTCGACCTTTGTCGTGATGTCGTACGACAGCGTGCTGCAAACCATCGGGCTGCTCTCGACCGCCATCTTCCTCTGGGTCGGCGCGAACCAGGTGATCAATGGGAGTCTCAGCGTGGGCGGCTTCGTCGCCTTCGCCTCGCTCACTGCCATCGCCTACGGCGCGATCCTGCGCACGCTCGGTGTTTGGGATAATTTGCAATTCGCGACGGTGTTGCTGAATCGGCTCAACGACATCTTCGAACAGGAGCCGGAGCAGGGGCGCGATCGATCGCGTTTAACGCCGGTGCACAGCCTCGAGGGGCGCATCGAGCTGCGCAACGTTTCCTTCCGCTACGGCGGGCCGGAGGCGCCGAACATCTTGACCAACATCACGCTCGATATCGCGCCGGGGAAGATGATTGCTTTCGTCGGCCGCAGCGGTTGCGGCAAAACGACGTTGATCAAAATGATCGCCGGTCTGCTCGAGCCGACCGACGGCTCGATCTTCTTCGATCACATCGATCTGAAGAATCTCAATTACCGCGACGTGCGGCGGCACATCGGAATGGTGTTGCAGGAGAATCACATGTTTAACGAGACGATCGCGCGCAATGTTTCCTTCGGTGATCCCGAGCCGGACCTCGACCGCGTCCTCGCTGCCGCGCAAGCCGCCGCGGCGCACGATTTCATCATGCGTTTGCCGATGGGTTACGAGACAAAGATCGGCGAATCTGGTCTCGCGCTCTCCGGCGGGCAGAAACAGCGCATCGCGATCGCCCGCGCCATTTACAACAATCCACCGATCCTGATTTTCGATGAAGCGACGAGCGCGCTCGATACCGAGTCAGAGCGCGCGATTCAGAATAATCTCGGGCGCATCATGGCGGGACGGACAACGATTGCGATTGCGCATCGGCTGAGCACGATTCGCGAAGCGGATTCCATCGTGGTGCTGGAGAAAGGACGGATCGCCGAAGTGGGCAATCACGATGAGCTGATGGCACAGCGCGGTTTGTATTTTTATCTCTCGAGTCAACAGATGGGAGTGGGCGGATGAGCGCGGAAACGTTTGCGCCGACATCACTCGAAGCGGAATCGGAGATGCTGCCGCAGGATCCGCCGCCGCGGATCATTCGCTTGATCGCGTGGTGGCTGATTGCGCTGTTCGTAGTGGGGTTGGCCGCAGCGATTGTGATCCATTTTCCTGAAACGGAAAACGCGCCGTTCGTACTGGTGCCGCGCGAGGGCGCTGATCCGATCCAGTCGCCGCGCCTGGCGACGGTGAATCGCGTTGCGGTTAACGAAGGACAAACGGTGGCGGCGGGGGCGGAGCTGTTTGTTTTGCGCTCGGATGAGATTCGCGACTGGGACACGCAGGTGCGCACATTGGGCGAAGACTTGCGCACGCATGAGCTGACGCTGACGAAAATGGACGAGGCGTATGCGGCGGATGCGGACATTAAGAACGCGCAGGTGGCGCAGGCGGAGAGCCAACTGCGTTTTTGCGAGAAGCAGGCGAGCAGCAATCGCGATCTGCTCACGCGATTGGAGAAGCTCTCCAAAAGCGGTGGTTTTTCGCAGGTGGATCTAATCCGGCTGCGGATGGAGTCGGCCGGCGCGGAGAAGGACCAGGCGGTAGCGCAGCGTACACTCGAGCAGGTAAAACTCGAACGGCAACAGCTGGAGAACGAGCACAGCCGCAAACGAGCGGAGGAAGCAGGCGAGGTCGAGAAGTTAAAAATGAAACTGACCGCACTGAAGTCCGGGTTGGAAAATTCTCAGCAGAATTTGTTGACGGTGCGCGCGCCCTACGACGCGGTGGTGATCTCGATGGCGCAACGCAGCGTCGGGAGCGTGGTGCAAGGCGGGCAGGAGCTTTGCCAACTGGCGCGCGCGGATGCAAAGCCGCTGGCGCGACTGGCCCTGAACGAAAGCAGCCTGGGCAAATTGAAAGTGGGCGAGCCGATCCGTTTTTTCTTCGAGGCATTTCCGTACCAACGTTACGGCGCGCTCAGCGGCACGCTCGATTGGGTCAGTCCTTCAGCAGTGACAGCTACCGCCGGCCCGCATTTCGTCGCTATTGCTTCCATTGATCTGAACGCGAATCATCGGCATCTCGCACTGAGACCCGGGATGAAAGGCGAAGCGCGCATCCGCGTCGGCAGCCGGACGTTGATCGAGTACGCCCTCGAGCCGATCCGGCAATTGCGCGAGGGTGTGCGCGACTAACGAGATGCAACCGCACCTGCCCAGCCTGCGCGTGGAAGATTTGCGGACGACGAATGCGGCCATGGCGCGTTGCATCGAGCTGGCGAAACTGGCGGCGAAATCTGACGTGCCTATTGTTCTGCTCGGCGAAACGGGCACTGGCAAAACGCTGCTGGCGCATGCCATTCACAATTCTTCGGCGCGCGCGCGGGGGCCGTTCATCTCGTTCAATGCTTCGGCCATGAGCGACACGTTGCTGGAAAGCCAGCTCTTCGGTCATGAGAAAGGGGCGTTCACCGGCGCGCAGCAGACAGTGAAAGGAAAATTCGAGCTCGCCAACGGCGGCACGATTTTTCTCGATGAAATTTCCGACATGAGTTCGCTGGCGCAGGTGAAAGTGTTGCGCGTCCTGGAGTATGGCGAATTCGAGCGGCTCGGCTCGGAGCGGATGCTAAAGACGGACGCACGCATTATTTCCGCGACCAATGTTTCCCTGCGCGAACGGGTGCGGCTCGGCAGATTTCGCGAAGATCTCTACCACCGGCTCAATGGGCTAACGATTCTCATTCCGGCGCTGCGTGATCGCCGCGAGGAATTGCCCGCGCTCATAGCGAATGAGTTGAAGGCATCGGCATTGCGTCAGGGCAAACAGATTACCGCCATCCATCCCGCGGCCATGGATCGGCTGCTGGCGCACGATTGGCGCGGGAATTTGCGCGAGCTCAGTCACACCGTGCGCACGATGACGCTCTTCTGCGACGGCAAGGTCATCATGCCGGAGCATGTCCATTTCCCGCCGGACATCGAATCGAGCGAACGTTCCACTGAACGGATCGAGCCGGCGACTTCGAGTAACTCGGATAATCATGTGAGCGGCGATCTCACGCTGGCGAGCGCGGTGCGGCGGCACGTCCATTTCGTTTATAAACAGGCGAATGAAAACCAGCGGCGCACGGCGCGGATGCTGGGCATTTCACGAGCGACATTGAGCCGGCATTTGCGGGCGGTGGATCACAATTGATCCAATCGGCAAATAATCTGCGCTTTATAGACTAATATTTAGGCCGCAGATCTGGGCGGTCGGCGGCGCGCGCGCACATTATTGGCAGAATCTTTTACCCCGTAAGCCTCGCGAGTCGCGCTGCTTAGCAACCGAGTCGGTCGTTGCCATTGCACATCTTGGAAGCCCTGGCACGCATCATGGTAAAGGGGCAGGCGTGAGTTCTTCGAAGGAAAAAAAGGACGCCGGACCCGGAGAGCGTGGAGCTCAGCGGCAGAAGCCTTCGAAAGAGAAGTTGATCCGCTTGGATGACCTTCTTCCAGACAAGAAGGTATCGGGCGGGCGGCGACTCTTCGGCGCGACTGACACAACTCCAAACAAAAAGAACCAATAAGAAAGGTAATTATGGCAACCCAAAAGAAAGACAAAGTGGACGTGCGCGATCTCAAGCCGAATAAGGACGCTAAGGGCGGCGGCAGTGGTGTACGCGCGCAGAGCGGCACCAAGGTGCAAAGCGGCACCAAGGTGCAAAGCGGTACCCGAACCGCGCAGTAGGTCAAAGGCGCTGCACGGCGGTGCATTCCGCCGTGCAGCCCGATAAGCGGTGGCGATGCGCGAGATGAAATAAGGCCCGCTACGCACTCACAGCGCGAGAGAACATGTTTGTGCGCCACGGCTCCGGTTCGCCAATTCGCAGTACAGTAGTAGCCATGCCCCGAGCCGCGTTCGCGGGCGTGTATCCCGCGGCGCGGCTCAACTTTTTGTCTGAGCGCGGGAACGATGCGAGGAGAGCAACGGGTGCAGAGCGCGTCTCGGCAGTCCAGACAGCCGCTACAGGTAAGAGCGATCAGGCGCCGGTTTCTTCACTAATAGTAAAGCCGATGGGCTTGAATGTGCCGTTGTTCGTTAGCTCAGCGGAGCAGGCGGTGAGCCCGACGAACAGATCCATTTCAGCGCGGAAAGTGACACTGTCGCCGGCCCGCGAGAGTGGCGGCCGGATATGGAGTGCGCCATCTGCGTTAATGATCACGTTCATGAAAATATTAAAGCTGACGGGGATCGCGTCCGGTTCGATGTGAAATTCACGCAGGTGGGTAGCGAGATTTTCAAAGCAGCTGGGGTGATAATCGTGCCGTTTGTAAATGATCTGGAACGTCTCGCGGCTGCAAGGCGTGAGCAGAAAATCGTGCCGCCCAACATCATCGCGCAAAATGGTGAGCATGGGGCGGCTGCGGTTGGAATAGAGCTTGTGCCCGGCGGTGAGGTAAATGGTGTTCGCGTAATCGATGCTGCGCCCGGAAGAGATGGCTTCGCGCGTGTCTTGTGCGTTGAAGGCGACCAGGTCGGCCACTTGCTCGCCTTCCAGGTCAGTGACAGTAAGCAGCTGATCTTTGTGCAGCCGAAAGGCGGCGCCGGTCTGCGGTTCAAGCCGCGGCATCAGTGCGCGAAGGGACAACGCGCCGCGAATGGCGCCCGCCAATCATCCGGCACGCTGCGGCCTGAATATTGCCGTGCTTCCGAGCGTTCGCCGAAGTCCGCGAGCATGGGATTGCTCGCGCCCTGCAAAGCCACATCGCGCTGGCGAATGCGCGCTCGCATGCGCTCCCATTTTCCTTCAATGCGTAACCGGCGGAATTGCTCGTGCGTGTTGAAGATGAGCGCGGGAAAGGGGAATCGGCGCGAGAGGCGCGAGCTATTGCCATGCAGTCCGACGATATAAAAGGCAAGATTGCCGAAGCTGAAAGCAAAATCAGGGCTGCGCGGATCGGCTGCGACGGAGGGGTCCCAGGCGTGATGAGTCGCGTCGATTTTGTTGAGAGCGCGCAAAGTGGACCACAGCCCGCGTTCGAATTCCATTTCGGTGAGCTCAAGCGGGCGGCGGAAGATGGCGACGAAAGTGGCGAAGTGACTCCTGCGCCGAAGCGGGGAAGCAATAAAGCGGGAAAGATCACGCGCCAGGGCGGCGGCGTTGCGCCCGCCGAAGGTGCGGTAACAATGCACATCGCACGCGCGATTATTAAGCGCGGCGCGAGCGCCGAGACAAGGATAGCCGTCGCGCTCGATGAATGCGCGGAAGTGCCGCTGCGCCTTACGCAAAAATTCGGCCGCCTTTGTCTTGCCGTCGGTTGCCGTCGCTTTTCCCCTCATCTCCTCAGTAACGCAGCCCGCATATTTCATGGACGCAAAGCATGAGGAAAACAGCTTCCCGATTGCACAGCCAGAAGACCTTCCGTCGCCGTTTCATTGGTGTGCAGGGGACGCTTGGGAGATGCACTTATCTGCTGCCCATCCGCCGGCGCGTTTTTTCTGAAACGGAAGCGGAGGCGCTGGCCGATTATTTCAAAACCGTGCAGGCGGCTGGTTGCGAAGTGCTCGTCATCGATGGTTCGCCGCCTCCCGTATTCGCGGCACACACGCGAGCCTGGTCCGGGGTTTGCCGGCACGAACCGGTCGAACGGCGCTTCGGTTACCTCAACGACAAGGTCAATGGCATTCACACCGGCGTCGAGCTGGCGACACATGATCGAATTATTCTCGCCGATGACGACATCCGCTACGATCCGCGACAGGTCGCAGAGATTTGCGGCCGGCTCGAGCGGCACGATGTGGTGCGCCCGCAAAATTTTCTCCAGCCACTGCCATGGTGGGCGCTGATGGAGGCGAGCCGAATGCTGATTAATCGCGCGACCTTGCGCGCGGCTGATTATCCGGGCACATGCGCTTTTCGCCGCGAGGCAATGTTGCTCGCCGGTGAATACGATGGGGATGTGCTTTTCGACAACGAGGAGATGATCCGTCACTTCGCGCGCGAGGGGTTCAGCATCGAATACGCCAACGATTTCTTCGTGCGCAAAAATGCTCCGGCATTTCGCAAATGGCTCGAACAACGGGCGCGTCAGGCGTATGAAGATTTCCCGCTACGCGCCAAGACCATCTTGTTTGCCAGCATCTTGCCGCTCGCGCTTGCGGCCGGCGCGCTCGGTGGTGTGCGCGCTCTTTGCTTTTTCGGCGCCGCGATAGGGGCCGCGTCCGTCACGCTTGCCACGCTCGGCCGCGCGCGCGGAGAGGCGCGGGAGTTTTTTCCCTGGCGGGTGTGTGCTTTCGCGCCGCTGTGGATTTTCGAGCGCGCACTGAGCACGTATTGGGCGATGGGCTGGTATTTTTTGCGGGGCGGCTATCCCTTTGGCGGGCGCCTCCTCCGCAAGGGAGTCGGTCGAGACTGGTTTGCACAGGCGCAATCCCGCGGCGCATGAAATGCTATGAGAACTCTCGTCAATTGATGGAGAAACGTTCGCTCCGCGCAACGAGTCAGAGTTTAGGAAGTTTAAAAAGAGTGCTGGGAGAAAGCGGGCGGTGCTGGAGTCGATAGCGCGCCTGCTAACAGCGAAAAACTGGAAGGATGGAGCGAAAGACGTTGACGAAAAGGAAGCAAAGTTGTAGCTCTAGTAAGCGTGGAAATTATAGAGCAGCCGCGTAAGAAAGTTGTTCGTGTTGTTGTTAGTGCAGAATCAGTCGGGGTCAGTGCGAAAGGGTTTTAGCCGATGAGGCCATCAACCAGTGGCGGCAGCTTGCCCCCAAACTCCGCTTTCCCCCGGCAGAAAAAGCGACCCCCCATCGCATCGAGGGACACCGTCGATACGCACAATGGTGATGCGCGTCCTGCCGCGGCCCTGCGCAAACCTAAAGCAAAGGACGGCGAGCTGACGCAACTGCTGCGCCGAGCAATGGCCCAAGCGGCCGACGAGGAGCACCCCTGTTCGCCGGAGGCTCTGGTCAGGGCATTGCCAACCTGGAAACGCATGCTCGACCTTGCCATCGTCGCGATCACGCTGCCGCTGTGGTTACCGCTCATGGTCCTCATTGCGCTTTGGGTGGCGGTGACTTCGCCCGGCCCGGTTTTCTACCGGCAGCCGCGGGTGGGACTTAAAGGCCGCCGGTTTATGATCGTGAAATTCCGGACGATGAAGGTGAATGCGGAAACCCGTTCCCATGAAACCTACCTCGAGCAGCTGATGATTTCTGACAAGCCAATGATCAAGCTGGATGCAACCGGTGATCCACGACTCATTCTCGGCGGCAAACTCCTTCGTGCCATCGGGCTGGACGAGCTGCCACAGATTTTCAATGTCGTTCGCGGCGAAATGAGCGTAGTCGGCCCACGCCCATGCACCATCCAGGAATTCGACCTGTATGCGCCGGAAGATCGTGAGCGCGTCAACGCCGTGCCCGGTCTCACCGGCTTCTGGCAGGTGAACGGAAAGAACCGGACGACATTCCGGCAGATGGTCGACATGGATGTTTTCTATGCGGAAAACATCTCGCTGCGAATGGACCTGAAGATTATCGCGCGCACCTTTCCTGCCATCGCCAGCCAGCTCGTGGACATGTGGCAGACACTGCCGCGCTCGAGCGCTCGGTCAACGCCGTCAGTGACGAATGTGAACGGGTAATTCATGCCATCACCCATTAACGTCGGAGTAATTGGCTGTGGTTACTGGGGGCCGAATCTCGTCCGCAATTTCAAAACGCTGACGACTTGCCGCCTCAAGGCCATCTGCGACAAGAGCGAAAGCCGGCTGCGTCATGTGCGCACGCTTTACTCCGACATCGAGGCGCATACCGACGCGCTCGAGCTGATCAACGACTCGAGCATCCACGCCGTCGTCATCGCCACGCCAGTCTCCTACCACTTCAATCTCGCCAAAGCGGCCTTGTGCGCGGGTAAACATACGCTGGTGGAAAAACCTCTGGCCGCTTCTTCGGCCGAGTGCGAAGAACTAATCAATATCGCCGAACAAAAAGGTGTCGTTCTCATGAGCGGGCATACCTTTCT
This sequence comes from Chthoniobacterales bacterium, assembly GCA_038200165.1. Taxonomy (GTDB): domain Bacteria; phylum Verrucomicrobiota; class Verrucomicrobiia; order Chthoniobacterales; family UBA10450; genus AV69. The sequence goes on from JBBPYF010000017.1 coordinate 24,047, forward strand.
CTACTCATCTTCGGTGCGAAAAATTTGCGACATTATCAACGCCGGAGATATCGGCGACATCCGCTACATTAATTCGCGCCGGCTTAATCTTGGCCTTTTCCAGAAAGACATCAATGTCGTCTGGGACCTCGCGCCGCACGATATCTCGATCATACTCCACATCCTGGATGAATTACCGCTGACCGTGAACTGTCAGGGTAATGCCCATGTCACCGCGGGGGTAGAGGATGTCACCAACCTCTCCCTCTGCTTCCGCAATAAGAAGTTCGCTACTATTCAAAGTAGCTGGCTCGAGCCGCGCAAAGTGCGTGAGATGACAATCGTCGGTACGCGGCGCATGATTGTTTATGATGATCTGCAGCCGCTGGAGAAAATCCGCATCTATGATGTGCGGGTCGATCGCCCCCCGCACTACGACACGTTCGCCGAGTTCCATTACTCTTATCACTACGGCGATAGTTACATCCCGCACATTCAACAAGAAGAACCACTCAAAGTAGAATGCCAGCACTTCATCGATTGTATCGAGAATGGGATGGAACCAATTACCAACGGCCGTTCCGGTCTCGAGCTGGTCACCATCCTGGAAGCGGCATCCGCCTCACTCAAAGCTAACGGCGCGCCGGTCAACTTCCTGCGCAAACGCGAAGAGGGGGCGCCACGGCCGGCGGCTTCTGCGCGCGAGGAAGTGCAGCGCGACCAGCTGGCCGTATGAGTAGAGCGGGTCGCTCAACCACTCATCGCGCCAAAGGTAAGCCAGGGCGTGATATTTCTATTTTAGCCTAATTCTCCCCTTGTTATGAAAGTACCGTTTCTGGATCTCAAAGCCCCTCACGCCGCATTACGCGAGGAATTCGAGCTCGCCTTCAGCCAGGTCATCGATAGCGGTGTCTTCGCTGGCGGTCCTGCCGTGGCGCGGTTCGAGGAAGCGTTTGCCGCTTTTTGTAATTGCGAATACGCCGTCGGCCTTGGTAGTGGAACCGAGGCGGTGTGGCTGGCCTTGCTCGCCTGTGGAGTAGGACCGGGGGACGAGGTAATTACGGTCCCAAGCACTTTCATGGCGACGGCGGAGGCGATTACCTACACTGGAGCTACTCCAGTATTTGTCGATGTCAACGAGCAGACCTACACGATGGACCCGGCCGCCCTGGCCGGCGCCGTAACCAAACGCACGAAAGCGATCGTGCCGGTGCACCTTTTTGGTCAGATAGCGGAGATGGACCTTATCTTGAAGTTCGCCAAGCAACATCGGCTGGTGGTGATTGAAGATGCGGCGCAGGCCCATGGGGCCGAATACAAGAGCCATCCCGCGGGTTCGATGGGTCAGGTGGGTTGCTTTAGCTTTTACCCCGGTAAGAACCTCGGCGCTTTAGGTGAAGCCGGCGCAGTAGTAACTAACAATACGCAGTTACGCGACACGATTCGCACTTTGCGCGATCACGGTCAGGCGAAGAAATATCATCACGATCTGGTTGGGTGGAATTGCCGGATGGATGCCATCCAGGGTGCTTGTCTCGCCATTAAACTGCGTCACCTCGAACGCGGCAACGAGCTACGCCGGGGGCATGCGCGTCGATACACCAGCGGCTTCAATGGCAACGAAGAGGTGACTGCGCCGGTCGAGGCTGAATACGCGCGCCACGTCTATCACGTCTATGCCATTCGCGTGAAACAACGCGATGAAGTCATGCAGCAGTTGGAGCGCAAAGGCATCGGCTGCGGTGTGCACTATCCTGTCCCTGTTCACTTGCAGAAGGCATATTCCCACCTCGGCTATGGGCGCGGCGCTTTCCCGGTGGCGGAAGCGATTGCGGACGAGTTCGTGTCCCTGCCGATGTATCCAGAATTGAGCAACGGCCAGGTAGACTACGTTATTGAAGCTGTGACGGAAGCGGTCGGCGCGGGGGTAATGGTCTGAACCCGGCGCGCTCTCATCGCGAAGCAGTCGGGGCAGCGCCGACTATAGCTCCTTTTAGAATTGTGCCGTCTTCTTCGGGGACGGAGCTGTCATTCGACTCCGGTGGCCTACCGGTCGACGCGACTATTGTTAATCCGCTGGGTGAGTCGATCTGGGATCAATGGGTCGGCTCACATCCTGGAGCTACGATTTTCCATACTTCCGCCTGGGCGCGGGTTCTGGTCGATACCTACCGGCATCAACCACTCTACTTAAGATTGTGTGTTGAAGGTGAGGCTCTCGCGCTCGTCCCCATGATGGAAGTGCGCAGCATGCTGACCCGCACCCGAGGTATTTGCCTTCCTTTTAGCGATTATTGCGCTCCGCTACTCCTCAACGACTTCGGCGCCGGCCTGGTGGTTAAGAAACTGCGTCAACTGGCGCGTGAACGGAGCTGGAGTTACTTCGAGGTGAGAGACGATTCGCTCCTGCCGAAAGACGCGCCGATTTCGGAATCCTATTGGGGCCATACGCTGGATCTGACCGGCGGCAGCGCGGCGACGTCAGCGAACTTCAGTAGTTCGGCCCGGCGCGCTCTGCGCAAGGCCGAGCGCAGTGGCCTCACCGCCACGGTGCGCACTGACTCAGCGGCGATCGCGCAGTTTTATCGACTGCACGTGGGTACCCGCCGCAAGCATGGTGTTCCACCTCAGCCGCGCGCGTTCTTCGCAAACATTCAGAAGCAGATCATCGGTGCCGGTCTCGGCTTTATCATCGTCGTTGAAAAGGCCGGCTGTGTTCTTGCCGCAGCCATGTTTTTTCAGTTCGGCGGACACGCCATCTACAAGTTCGGCGCCTCTGATGAACGCTGGCAGGAATTCCGGCCCAACAACCTCGCCATGGCCGCGGCCATCGATCATCTCGGGCGAACCTCGGCTGAGGTGTTACACTTTGGGCGCACCGACAAAAGCAACGAAGGTTTGCGGCATTTCAAGCTTTCGTGGGGCGCACGCGAGCACGAAATTTCCTATGGAAAATTTGGTATTTCAGTCGATAATTGGCTCCCGGCGCGCACGCGTCGGCCTACTTTGCATAATCGCTTCTTTCGGGCATTGCCCACGCCTCTAAATCGCCTGGCTGGCGTCTTGCTCTACCCGCACCTGGATTAGTCCCACCCATCGCTATGGCTGAAAACCGAATAGAAGCTGAAGCTTCCGCATTTAACATTCACAACATTTTGTTCGTTCTTTTCAAATGGAAACGAACAATCGGCCTTCTCACCCTGCTCGGCCTGGCTGCGGCTGCGGCTGCGTTCTTGTTCTACCCGGTCACCTACGAGTCAGATGCCACCTTGCTCGTGCGCTATGTCGTCGATCGCAGCGCCGTCGATCCCGTTGATCCTACCGGGGCGAATGCCGCGTCTGCGCTCAAGACTAATGACACCGTTATCCACGCCGAAGTAGCTATTCTGCAAAGCTGGGACCTCGCCATGCAAACTGCCGAAGCGCTCGGCCCGAAACGCGTTTTGCCCGATGCCAAGGCGCCCTCTGTCCCGGCTGCAGCGGGGGCTATCGCTTCCGGCCTGAATGTCGTCTCAGCCAAAGGAAGCAATGTCCTTCTGGTTTCCTATACGAACAATAAGCCCGAAGTAACTACGGTGGTGCTCAATGAACTGGTGAATCGCTATTTCACCAAACATCTCGAAGTCCACCGCTCGGCCGGCGCGTTTGATTTTGTCACACAGCAAACTGACCAGGTCCGCGCGCGGCTCACGCAGACGGAAGACGCACTGAAGGCGCTTAAGGGCAAGGCTGGTGTGCTTGATCTGAAAGACAGCACGGCCAGCTTGATGGCGGAGGCCAGCCACATCAGCGACACCCTGCGAACGGTGGAAGGCGACCTCGCCGAGCAGCGCGCACGACTCAAGTTAATGGAAGGCAGCATGGGCTCCGGAGCGTCGCGTCCAGAGCAATCTGCGTCACCATCTCCCAGCAATGCACCGGCCGCCGCATCTACTTCGGCTCCTGCGCAGGTAGCCCAAAGTAGCTCCACCCCTGCGCCCGGCGCTTCCCCAGTTGCTCAGCCTCGGCCGGCTGATGTCGACCAGTATCAATCGGTAACCAAGCAAATCGCCGACCTGCGCGAGGAGCAGCTCAAACTACTGACGAAGTATACCTCTAATAGCACGCAGGTGAAATTGAACCAGGCGCAAGCAGACGATTTGGAAAAGCAGAAGCGCGATTTGGAAAAGAAGTTCCCCAGCCTTAGTAATATGGGTGGTTCCGATAGTATCGCGTCAGAACGCGCGAAGCTCGCCGGTCTCGAAGCTAAGACCGAGGAATTGAAACGCCAGCTCGCCACGACCCAGGAGCGCATGAAGCAGTTGGCGGATAATGGGCCGCAAATCGCGAATCTCGAGCGCACTCGCGACATGCAGGAAACTAATTACAAATACTTCCAGAATAGTCTCGAAAAAGCTCGCGTCGATGAGGCCCTTGATCCGGCGAAGATGCCCAATATCAGCGCGGTCCAGCGGGCTTCCCCACCCATGCGCGTTACCAAGATGCGTGACAAAATCGCGGGCGGATTTGCCGTTGGTGGCCTAGTCATGGGGATCGGTTGGGCCTTTTTCAGCGAGATGTTGTTGAAGCGACCGGTAAACCGCGCGCTCGAACTGGAGAACCAGCTGCACATTCCCGTGCTTCTCTCTATTCCCGACGCGCGTCGGAATGGCCGCCTCCGGCTCACTCGCGGCAAGGCCGGCTCGAACGGCGGTGGAAACGGTCAGACGGAGGTTCCGCCTTGGGAAGTAGGTCACTTCATTCGTTCTTATGCCGCCGCCATCCGCGACCGCCTGAGTCTGCACTTCGAGCTTCACGGGGTTACTCACAAACCAAAGCTTGTTGGCGTGACTGCTTTGAACGAAGGTGCGGGTAGCTCGACTCTTGCTGCCGGTCTGGCCGCGGCGCTTTCCGAGACTGGTGATGGCAAAGTCTTACTGGTAGACGTTAATGTCGCTGATGGCGAGGTTCATCCCTTCTTTGCCGGTCGCCCGGCTCTGCCTCTCAGTTCTGCGCTGCAACATTCTACGCCTGCCGATTCGACGACCGAGAATCTGTATGTCGCAACCATCGCGCCGGCCAACGCTCATCCGGCGCGGGTTGGCCTGAAGCGATTCTTTGCTCTTATGCCGAACCTCAAAGCGAGCGACTTCGATTATGTCATTTTTGATTTGCCGCCTGTAAATCAAACCAGCCCATCTATTGGTCTCGCTGGTTTTATGGACAAAGTATTGCTCGTGGTTGAAGCGGAAAAGAATAGCCGCGATCGTGTCAAGCGCGCCTACCGCGAGTTGAGTGATGTTCGTGCCGATGTCGCTGTAGTATTGAATAAGGTGCATGACTATGCGCCCAAGTGGTTGACCCAGGAATCCTGAACTTCCCTGTTCTTCTCGCAGCCGGCGCTCATCTTCGGCTGCTCGCTTCTCTCCTACTCCCAGAACGAGATTTACCTAAAGCTTAACAGACCGACCGACCGTTTCGTCATGCTGCGGAACCAGATTTATTTTGGTCTCAAGCCGGTGCTTCCAGTTGCGCTGCGTCGGGCCATTCGGCAGCGCATGGCAGCCCGCATACGGCAACGCACCCAAGAGATTTGGCCCATCTTCCCCGGTTCGGAACAGCCGCCGGATGGCTGGAGTGGCTGGCCTGGTGGCCGGCGTTTTGCCGTCGTGCTCACTCACGATGTGGAGAGGCAGAAGGGATTGGATAATTGCCGCCAGCTCATGCAGCTCGAATGCGAGATGGGCTTCAAGTCTACTTTTAATTTTGTTCCGGAAGGCGACTACCAGACACCGGCAGAGCTGCGGCAGGAGCTACTTGAGAAGGGATTCGAGGTCGGAGTTCACGACCTAAGGCATGACGGACTTCTGTTCCATTCGCGAAAATCTTTTAGCAGAAAAGCCGCGCAGATTAACCACTACTTAAAAGAATGGAATGCCACCGGGTTCCGCTCCGGATTCATGCTGCACAAACTTCACTGGCTGCACGAGCTAAATATCCGCTATGACATGTCCACCTTCGACACCGACCCGTTCGAGCCGCAGCCGGAAGGTTATCATACGATCTTCCCATTCTGGGTTGACGCTTCTCGGAACGGCGCTTCCAGAAATGGAACGGCGCAGGGCTACGTCGAGCTGCCCTATACTTTACCGCAGGATTCGACACTCTTCCTGCTCCTGGGCGAGCCAACTCCAGAAATATGGCTGCGCAAACTGGATTGGATCGCCGCCCATGGCGGAATGGTCCTTGTCAACATTCATCCTGATTACATCGAGTTCAATGGAACGTCTCGAAGCGGACGCAGGTATCCTGCCCAACACGTGCGCGACTTTCTGAGCTATCTTTCGAACCGCTACGCCGGACAATTCTGGAATCCCTCAGCTGGGGAAGTAGCAGCCTGGTATTGCGATTGGCGTAGCTCGCCTAAACCGAGAAAGAATGGCGCGCGAAGTCATGTCGCCGACTCATCGGCTCGCGGTTTGCTCGCAGGAAAACGCGCCGCCGTGGTTCTCTTTTCGCATTATCCCGCTGATCCGCGTCCGCGTCGCGCCGCCGAAGCGCTCGTCGCTGATGGCGTGACGGTTGACCTCATCTGTCTCCAGGCCGACCGCTCAGAACCTCGCCGGGAAGTCGTCAATGGCGTCAACGTCACCCGTATCCCCCTGAAACGCCGCCGCAGCGGCAAGCTGCGCTACGCCTGGCAGTATTCAGCTTTCGTCGCGATCTCGTTAGGTCATCTTGCCCTTCGCTCCCTCACCCGAAGATACCATCTGGTGCATGTCCACAACATGCCCGATGTTCTGGTCTTCAGCGCGCTCATTCCCAAACTCCTCGGCGCAAAGGTCGTGCTCGACCTTCACGACCCTATGCCGGAGCTGATGCAGACCATCTTTAATCTTCCGGCGGATAGTGTGGCCGTGCGCAGCCTGAAAGCGATGGAGAAAACCAGTATACGCTTTGCTGATGTCGTGGTCACCGTTAACGAAGCGTGCAAGCGCATCTACTCCTCTCGCAGCTGCCCGCCGGAGAAAATTCGCGTGGTTATTAATTCGCCTGATGACAACGTGTTTAAGCTGCGACAGCCGACGGTCACGTTCTCACGCGAGCCCGGCCGCGAGTTTCAGGTCCTGTATCACGGCTCACTTGTCCATCGCAATGGATTTGATCTCGCGGTCGAAGCGATGCAGACTGTTCGAAAGGTGATCCCGACCGCGGTCCTGGTAGTCTGCGGCGCCAAAACACCTTTTTTTGATGCGGTGATGCATTCCGCCCGGGAACGGGGGCTGGTGGATACCGTGCGCTATCTCGGGCCGCAAAATCTTCAGCAAATCGTCGAAGCAATTGATCGGTGCGATCTTGGTATAGTGCCCAATCATCGCAACCTCTTCACCGAGATCAATACCCCGACGAGAATTTTCGAATACCTGGCTCTAGGCAAGCCAGTGATTGCGCCTCGCGCTCGCGGCATTCTCGACTACTTTGGAGAGAACGATCTCATTTACTTCGAACTAGGAGACTCCTGCGACCTCGCACGCCAGATCGAGTACGCCTACGACCATCCAGAGGAAGTCCAGGAAATTGTCGAGCGTGGACAGCAAGTCTACTGCCGTCATACCTGGACTCGCGAAAGGGCTGGGTTGCTTGACACTGTCGTTGCTCTCGTCGGCTCGAATAATAACCGGGAGTGATCGGTGTTCATACCTCCGAGCCTTTGCGGCCATTCGCGGAAGAGTTCTTCGAGTTATTCAAGACCCCATGGGAATATTACTTTCCCGGCCGACACTACGACGCGGTTCTTTGTTGTGGTGTTGAGCCGGTAAGTTACAACACACAATTACTCCTGATCTACTCCGGCGACGGAGCTGCCGTCGACCATCTTGATGCCTGCGCGAGCGTAGCGCCGGTATTTGTTAACTATCAAGGAGATAGTATTCCGATTTATACGAATAGAACAATTGCTGGTGCTGGCTGCTCGATCACCATTCAGGTCGATGAGGCCAGGCCAGGCCTGGAAGGACGCGGTGGGGTCACACTGGTCGTAGGTTACAACCTCTTCCTCGAGGTAGCATTTCTTTTGACTTGCGGTCAGCCGGCCCAAAATGCCTCTGTGCCGGCGCTGGAGCTCCATTCCTGGCTCCTGCGAGATTTGCTTCTTCGCCATACTGAGTACCTGGTCGAAATTCCGCCTTATCCCGTGGGCTACTGGATGATCGCCTGCCTGACTCATGATGTGGATCACCCTTCGATCAGAAAACAACCGTGGCCGACAATCCTGGGATTTCTTTACCGCGCCAGTCTCGGTTCCTTGGTCGACTTGTGCCGCGGACGAAAGAGGCTGGTTCAGGCCTTCGCAAACTTTCGCGCTGCCTTGTCGCTGCCGCTGGTCTATGCTGGACTGGCTGATGATTGTTGGGATTCGTTTGACGCCTATACCGAGATCGAAACACCGCGACCGTCCACTTACTTTTTCATTCCAACCAAAGGGTGCGCCGGACGTGACCGACATGGCAGGGAGCATTCAAAACGGGCGGCGGCTTACGCCGCATCGGAGTGCCAGTCGTCCATTACCTCGCTCTTGCGGCAGGAGCGGGAGATAGGTGTTCATGGTATTGAAGCCTGGCGTGACGTGCAAAAGGCGACTCAGGAACGCGAAGCAATCGCGAGCTTAACCGGCCAGTCCGAACTCGGAATAAGGATGCACTGGCTCTATTACGATGCTCGCTCTCCTGCGCAACTTGAGCAAGCTGGTTATGCTTATGACACAACCGTCGGTTACAATGAAACCGTCGGATTTCGCGCGGGTACGACTCAGGCCTTCAAGCCACCGGGCGCGTCACGGCTGTTCGAACTGCCTCTTCACATCATGGATACGGCCTTGTTCTATCCTGACTATCTTCATCTGACTCCGGCGGACGCAGGGAAGTTAGTATCGAAGATAATCTCGCAGTTCCGCCGCTTCGGAGGAGTGTTGACCGTGAACTGGCATGACCGAAGTCTTGCTCCGGAACGGCTTTGGGGAGACGTTTACCGGAAAATCATTCAACAGTTGAGTGACGCCAAGGCATGGTTCGCAACTTGCAAGAATGCCGTCGAATGGTTCCGGCAGCGGCGTAGTATCCGCTTTACTAATACCAGCCTCGATGCCGACAACGTTCTTCGCATTTCTCTCTGCAGCGAAGCTACGCGAAGTTCTACTCCACCAGTTCGATTGAGAGTTCATCCCGGCCGTGGTTGGAAATTTCGCGGCGAAGGCCAGGCAGATGCTCCGTCCTTGGATCTTGAAGTCTGTGAAGCATCGCAAGAGTACCGTATTCCAATGCAGCCGAGTAACTGAATGCAGGTTAGCGATACAACGGCACGCAAGCCTCCAGCAAAATTAGTCTTGGCCCAGTTCGGGTGCGGCTACTGGGGACCAAACTTATTGCGCAATTTTTCATCTTTGCGCGATTGCGCAGTGAAGTACGTAGTGGATGCGAGCGCGGAACGCCGCCGGTTTGTGCAGGAGCGGTTTCCACAATCGACGGCACTGGAGACTGCCACGGAGGCCCTTCGGGATCCGGAAGTTAACGCCGTCGTCATCGCCACCCCGGCAAAGACTCACTTCGAGCTGGCCTGCCGCGCTCTGCAAGCGGGCAAACATATTTTTGTCGAGAAACCGCTGGCTACCACCGTGGCCGAGGTCGACGAACTGGATCGCTTCGCTAAACAGCGCGATCTTATCATCATGGCCGGTCATACTTTCATCTACAACTCGGCCGTGCGTTACGTGAAAGAACTGATCGATCGCGGTGAACTGGGAGACCTGCGCTATATCTATAGTCAGCGTCTCAATCTCGGCCGTATCCGCTCTGACATCGACGCGCTCTGGAACTTCGCTCCCCACGACATCAGTATAATTCAATACTGGCTTGGTAACCCATCTCCGGTCGGTGTGACGCGGCACGGCATGGCCTACATGCAGGAGAATATTGACGATGTCGTCTTCCTTAACCTTGAGTATCCCGGCAAGATCATCGCGAACATACATGTAAGCTGGCTCGATCCACACAAGGTTCGACGAATGACCGTCGTCGGTTCGCGCAAGATGGTGGTTTACGATGATGTGGCGGAGAATAAGATCGCCATCCACGACAAAGGCATCGATCGCAAAGCTATCCTGGGCGAGAACATGGACTTCGATCGGCCGGCATCTACTCCATTTAACTACCGCAGCGGTGATATCCTATTTCCCCAGATTAACTTCGCCGAGCCGCTGCGGTCTGAGGCCGAACATTTCCGTGATTGCATCTTGAACGGGCGCGCACCTCTCACTGGCGTCGAGCACGCTCGCTCCGTCGTTGCCATTCTCGAACAGGCGCGCGCGTCACGGTGCAACGGACAGTCGCCGAACCAGGAATGAATTCACCCTTGCGAAGGTCAGTTGGTATTGTCGATGTGCGCTTCGGTGAAAACGTCACCGTCGTCGAACCGGTCAACCTTTATGGATGCTCAATCGGCGACGATTCATTCGTCGGCCCATTCGTCGAGATTCAACGTGACGTGAGCATCGGCAACAGGTGCCGGATTCAATCGCACGCCTTCATCTGCGAGCTTGTCACGATCGGTGACGATTGCTTCATCTCGCACGGCGCCATGTTCATCAACGATCTTTTCTCTGGTGGTGGACCAGCTCAGGGCAGACGCGATCTCTGGCGGTGTACCAGCATTGGGAATCGCGTCAGTATCGGAACCAATGCAACGATCCTTCCAGTCGATATCTGTGATCACGTCGTCATTGGGGCCGGCGCTGTGGTTACTTCTCCTGTTACCGAGCCGGGTATTTATGTCGGTAATCCGGCACGGCTCTTGCGCCGCCTAGAGGTGGTCGAAGCTTCCTCAAAATGAAAGTGCCTTTTGTCGATCTGCATGCTCAATACCTGAGCATCAAACCAGAAATTGACGCCGCCATTGCCGACGTCATTGCCCAGTCCGCCTTCATTCGCGGTCCTGAAGTCGATAAGTTTGAGCAGAACTGGGCAGCTCTCCTCGGTGTTAAGCGATGTGTCTCATGCGCCAATGGAACAGACGCGCTTTACATCGCGATGCGCGCTTTGAGTATCAAACCGGGCGACGAAGTCATCACCACCGCCCATTCTTGGATCGCGACATCGGAAACGATCACACAGGCCGGCGGCAGAGTCGTTTTCTGCGACACAGACGATGCGACCTTCACCATCGATCCGAAGGAAATTGAGAAGAAGATCACGCCGGCTACAGTCGGCATCATCCCAGTCCATTTGTATGGGCAACCGGCCGACATGGGCGGGATTATGGCGATCGCGCGCAAGCACAAGCTCTGGGTTATAGAAGATTGTGCACAAGCCCATCTGGCGCGCTACCATGGTCAATTAGTTGGAACCTTCGGCAACGCCGCCACCTTTTCCTTCTACCCAGGAAAGAATCTGGGAGCCTATGGTGATGCCGGCTGTATTGTTACTAATGACGACCATTTAGCCGATTGGATGGAAACATACGCGCGCCACGGAGGCAAAGGCGACCACGTCATGGAAGGAATCAATAGCCGCATGGACGGTCTTCAGGCGGCCATTCTAAACGTGAAGTTGCCTTACCTTGAACAGTGGACGCAGAAACGCCGTAGCGTCGCACATCGATACGATGACCTCTTGTCAGATCTCGAAGGAGTCATTACTCCAGCGGTCGCGGCTGGCCGTGAGCACGTGTATCATCTCTACGTCATCCGAAGCGAGACACGTGATCAGCTAAAAGCTCATCTCGCAAAAGCAGGTATCTCTACCGTATTGAACTATCCAAAGGCTTTACCTTTCTATCCGGCCTATGCTTATCTGAAACATCAGCGGGAAGATTTCCCCGTCGCCTATCGCAACCAGGATCGCATCCTGTCGCTTCCGATATACCCGGAAATGACTGATGAAATGCTGACGTATGTAAGTTCGCAAGTCCGAGCTACTGTTGAGGTCGCCGAGCTCGCCCGAATGGCGAGCGGACAAGACTCCCAGAGTAACCGCACCTTTGCTCCCCAGACAGAAATCGCTCGTTAGGATACGGTCACGATTCTGTTGTCGGTTACGCCGCGTCCACTTCGTCTTTAGAGTCCGATGCCATTCGATAGCGCACGAAGCTCGCAACTAGCTCTATAAAATGCCTCCAACACTGGCACTGCTTCTCACCTTGGGATTTATTGCGTTTCTCTTCCGGCGAGACTTCCGTGAAAAGCCGAACCTCACGACCGCATTCTGGATACCATTCGCCTGGGTGTTTATCATTGCGTCCAAGACGGTCACACAATGGTTAAGTATCTTTGGAGTGCCGGGTTTGGGCGCGACATCAGCTGAGGAAGGAAGCTCACTCGATGCTCTCGTATTTTTGCTGTTGATCGTGAAGGGCGTGCGGGTTCTGAACCGGAGGCGAGTCAGCCTGGCAGAGTTCGGCCAGGATAACCAATGGCTGATCATATTCATGATTTACTGCTTCCTGGCCATCTTCTGGTCAGACTTTCCGTTCGTTTCGTTAAAGCGCTGGATCAAGATTTTGGGTCACCCCATTATGGCGCTGATTATATTTACTGAGCCGGATCCAATCGAAGCAACAGTGAGGTTAATGAAACGGGTGGCTTATCTCATCTTCCCAATCTCAATTCTGTGGATAAAGTATTATCCCGCGCTGGGCCGACAGGCCGGTGAGTGGGGCGCACAATCCAACATTGGAATCGCCGGAAACAAGAACGAACTCGGCGCAATAGCATTTGCCTTCACTTTGTTCTTCGCCTGGTACTTTCTACAGATTTGGCGCATGCAAAAGGGTAAGGAACGGCGCGATCAAGTGTTTCTTACTGCAGGTCTTCTATTCCTCAGTGGCTACTGCCTGCGCAAATCGCATAGCTCCACTTCGGTGCTCTCTTGTTTACTTGGCCTGCTTTTACTTGTGCTCCTCGGTTTGCGAGTCGTAAACAAGCGCCGGATCACCGCCTACGTTGTGGCGGGATTTCTTATTGTGATTGTGGCACAGCTCACTTTTGACGTCTACGGCAGCGTCGTGGATCTTACGGGGCACGGCTCGACCATCGAAGGCAGAGGCCGGTTATGGGATTTTCTTTTGCAATATAACTCCAGCCCGATTTTCGGTACCGGTTTTGAAAGCTTCTGGCTGGGAGATCGACTTCTCAAGATCTGGAATATGCCTGAGTTTTGGTGGCGGCCCACCCAGGCTCACAACGGCTATCTTGAGACGTATATAAATCTCGGAATCGTCGGCCTGTTTCTTCTGGCCGGGTGGATTGTTGTCACGTTTAACAAGTGCCGCCGAGATCTTGTCACAAATTTCCAGTGGGGGCGTTTGACGTTTGCTTACCTCATTTCCATTCTAGCCCATAACTGGACCGAAGCTGGATTCAAAGGTCTTAGCGTTATGTATTTCATTTTTTTTATGATCGCGATCGATTACTCCCGGCACTGGCGGCCCACCGAGGTTTTTGAAGATTCTTCTGAAACCTTTGCTGCGCGCGAGGTAGAGGTGCCAATGTTTGTGCCGGCTGTTTGAATTCCGCGCCGTACTCCTCGCCTGCCCGGAAAACACTCCATTGGGCATGACTGTTGCTACTCCTCTGTAGCAATTGCCCCGTTGTTCGCTCGTGTGACGAATTTTGTTGCAATGCCATACATGCCTTTCCCCCTTTTGCGCCGTGCTGCGATTGTTATAGCAATGCTCGGCGCAATTGGCCAACCTTGCGACGCCACAGATTTCAATGCGCGGAGTCCTGCGTTAGCCGACGTCACCGCAGCTATGGCCTTGGCCAGAGACGGCGACAATGTCGTCGTGCCCGCCGGATCGGCCACCTGGTCGAGCACGCTTACTGTGAACAAGGCAATCACTCTGCGCGGCGCGGGAATAGGCGGAACGATCATCAAGGATGGAGTACAGTTAGGAAAACTCTTACAGGTGACACTCCTCCCAGGTAAGATGACCCGCATTTCCGGCATTGAGTTTCAGAATGGCGGGCGGGCCAAAGTAGCGCCAGCGCCCAATGGCATTCTGCACGTCGATGGCTCTAACACTGATGGAAGTAAGTTCCGCATGGATCATTGCAAGTGGGATCACCTTAAAGGCTATCCGGTATTCAATACGATTATTGGAGTGATCGATCACTGCGTTTACTCCACCGATACCATCTGTAATTACGTTTATGGCTCGAGATGGAATGGCAATGCTTTTGGTGACGGCTCGTGGGCGGGTCCATCTGCTCTCGGCAGTGATCAGTTCCTCTTCTTCGAGGATAACACCTTTACCATTACTTCTGCACTCAACCATGGTATAGCTGACTGTTTTCAGGGCGGGCGCTATGTCATTCGTCACAATACCGGATACAATGCGACCATCCAATCGCATGGCACGGAGAGTCAGGCGCGCGGTCGTGGGGCCCGAGCGGCGGAAGTGTACAACAACAACTTTACTGGCAACAATCAGAACAGCATCGCGGGGGATGTACGCAGTGGAGTGTTCCTTATTCACGACAACACTTGGAGCGGATTTCAAGGAACTGCTCACATAAGCATCAGGTGTCATCGCATATTTTTCCCTTTCGCTCCATGGGCCGGAGCTGACGGAACAAATCCGTGGGACAACAATCAACCTGGAGGCCCTTTCTACTCCGGAACGGCGTCAGGAGCGAGTAGCGGCCAAACAGTCAAGGTATCAGGCAATCCCGGCTGGAAACCGAACCAATGGGTAGGTTACGCCGTAAAGCGCAAGACAAATCTTGCCGGGTCGAGTTCTATCGATTTCGGTGAGATTAAGGCCAACGGTTCCGATACCTTAACTTACTCGGGAAACGGCGGTTATTTCAAGCCCAGCATGACATTCGCCAGCGGCGATTCACTCCAAATTTGGAAGGTCAATCAGGCGCTCGATCAACCGGGCGTCTCTGGCGGCGCGCTTGTCACCGGTAGTCTGCCATCGCGTCCGGCCGGCTGGTACAATCAGGTCATCGATCCATGTTACACTTGGAACAACAAACAGGAAGGTGGCGCACCCGTGAACTTCTCTACTGATACGGCTGTCATAAAGCCAAACGTGCATTACTACAATAACACGGCCAAGCCCGGTTATACTCCATATACTTACCCGCATCCTCTGGTGAGCGGTAATCCTGCACCTCCTACGCCGACTCCCATCCCCACTTCTACGCCGGCCGTAACACCGAATCCTCCTACAAACCTTAAAGCAGGGCCCGGCACGTAAGTCATTGCGGATTGTTAATTATGCGGGCGTGCGGCGGGAGTTATCGCATTTCTGCCCGTCTCGACTCAATCAGGCTTCGAACCACGAGGTTCGGACATTCCAGGCATCTTATGAGCTCTCTTAATGGCGCCCAACGTGGTGATCCAGTTTTGGTCACCGGGGCGAATGGATTTATCGGCAGTAAGGTAGTCGAAACGCTTCTCAAGTACGGCTTTAGCAGAATCCGGTGCA
>JBBPYF010000018.1:0-8014 GCA_038200165.1 Chthoniobacterales bacterium
CAAAATCGCCGGCCAGGATCAGCTTCGAGAATCGCGGTGAGCCGGTGATGTTGGTGCGCTCGCCGATGACGACGAAGCCGAACTCGGGCGTGATATTGAGCGGCTCCAGGCCGGAGAGCTGGAGCACATGCCTCTCGCTTGTGCGGATTGCGGGCGTCTCGCCTGCAATGTCATCGGCAGGCGAGACGCCCGCCGGCCGCACAGCCGGGACGGCTGTGCTCCGCGGAGGCAGCTCCCGCACCACTTTCGCGAACGCGGCGATGTGCGCCGGCGTCGTCCCGCAGCATCCGCCCACCATGTTGAGCCAGCCGTTGCGCACCCACCCGATGACCTTCGGCGCGAAGCTCTCCGGCGTTTCCGGAAAACCCGTTTCGCTCAGCGGATCAGGCAAGCCCGCATTCGGATAGGCGCTTACGAAAGCGGGCGCCACGCGAGCGAGCTCTTCGATGAACGGCGCCATTTCCTCCGGACCGAGCGCGCAGTTCAATCCCACGACCAACGGCTTCGCGTGCGCGACGGAATGGAGAAACGCTTCGAGCATCTGTCCACTTAAGGTGCGCCCCGAGCGGTCGGTGATCGTGCCCGAAATCACGAGCGGGAGCGCGCGCGATTTTTCGAACGCTTCAGCGATGGCAAAGAGCGCGGCCTTGGCGTTGAGCGTGTCGAAGACCGTCTCGACGAAAAGCAATTCGACGCCGCCTTCGATGAGCGCGTCGATCTGATCCCGGTAGCTTTGGCGGATTTGTTCGAAGGTGACGGCGCGAAATCCCGGGTCGTTCACTTCCGGTGAAAGTGATGCCGTTACCGGCAGCGGGCCGATGGCGCCGGCTACAAAAAGCTGCTCGCCCGTCTCACTACTGACGCGATCGGCCGCTTCGCGGGCGAGGCGTGCCGCCGCGACGTTCATCTCGCGCGCGATCTCGCGCAGTGCGGTATCGCTCACCACCCGCTCGAAAAACTCCGGATCTTTGCGGCCATTTCTCGCTTGGCCGGTAAAGAGAAATTCATGCAGGCCAATGGTGGTGGCGCTGAATGTGTTGGTCTCGATTACGTCCGCGCCGGCCCGGAGATATTCCTCGTGCACACGCGCGATGGCTTGCGGCTGTGTCAGCAGCAAGACCTCGATTGCGCCTTTGAGGTCTTTGCCTTTCCAATCACGAAAACGTTCGCCGCGATAATCCGCTTCCGTCAGGTGCAGCCGCTGCAGGGTCGTGCCCATGGCGCCATCCAGCACGACGACGCGCTGGCGCAGCAATGCTTCGAAGGGATGGAGTGCGGTCACGGCGGGAAACAAACCAGTTTCCGCGTCCTCTTCAAGAAACAAATCTACGCATCATGATACGTGGATGCGTGTTTGTGTGGCGGGACGCCGCGCGTCGCAGCCTGGGTAGCGCAGGCGTCCCGCGTGCTGGTTTCGTTGTCCCGCCGAAACAATATTTCCCTGGCATCATTCGGCAGGAAGAGTTCGCGAAGGCGAGGACGCCTTCGCCAGCACGCGGGACGCGTGCGCTACCCGGAGGTTCTGGCGCGCAGGTTCTTCCAGGCGCCTCGTGCAATCGCAGTCGCAGCAGGCCCACGGCTCGGCGCCGTTTTCATGCCGGCAATTGCGCCGGGCATGCGCGTCTTTGATTGCGAGCAGCTCGAAATATTGCTCCCAGTATGGCCGCTCTTCCTCGAGCGGCGGATCACAGAAACATGTTTCCACCCAGTGCGCTTCGCTCTTGTCGTTTACACGCGCCGTTTGCATATCGTAGAGATATTCATCCCCGGCGATGGAGCCGCGGCCAAGCGTCCCGTGATCGATCGCATCGCGAAGTTCGCGATCCTTACCGGGCCGGAGTTTTGCTCTTACCAAATAACGCACTCGGGATTGTAGCCAGATTCCCCGGTGGAGGCGCGGGCTCAATGGCGGGGTCGCATTTGCGAGAAATGGAGACAACACGGAGGTCGTCTCTCCAACTGCGTGCTATCGTCAATCTCGAAATGAACTTGTCCGGGCTTGACCATGTGGCCATAGCGGTAAAGGACGTGGCGCGTTCGGCAGCCTGGTATGTGGATGTGCTCGGGCTCGAGCGCATGTATGCGGATGAATGGGGAGACATTCCCACCTTCGTCGGAACTGGCGAGACAGGTATCGCGTTGTTCCCGCGTCAGGACGACATCGGATCTGACCGCGGTATTTTGCATATCGCTTTTGGCGCGACGGCGGCAAACTTCCTTGCCGCCAAGAGCGAGCTAAAGAACCGCGGCATTCAGTTCCAGTTCGAAGACCACGGCATCTCCCACTCGATTTATTTTCGCGACCCTGATGGTCATCAGCTGGAGCTAACGACCTACGATATGGATCGTTAAGGGGCGTTAGCGCGTGTCTGTCTGATGACTCGTAACCGCGCTTTCCAGCACCGCGCTCAGCTCCTCCGGCACCAGTGGCTTGGCGATATGATCGAGAAAACCAACGCGTTTGCTGCGCGCGATCTCCTTCTCGCTGTTGAAGCCGCTGATGGCAATGCCGCGCAGGTCGGGTTGTTCGCGGCTCAGCTCACGCATCAAATCCCAGCCGGTCCCGTCCGGCAGGCGAATATCGCTGAGGAGAACGTCGAACTCCACCGCCTTAGCCAGCGCGCGGGCGGAGGCGACATCGGGCGCGATATAAACTTTGTAGCCGATGCGGCTGAGAAATCTGCGCAAGCCTTCAGCTGTGTCGGCGTGGTCTTCCACGACAATAACGCATGGCGCTTTCTGGGTCATGGAACAATGAGTCAAGCTTAGTGTGTGCCAAGCGCGCTGCGCGCTGGTTATCAGTTAATGGTTATTGGTGATTGGGGAGACCGCGGCGCGGTTTGGGATTGTCGCTGGGAACGTGGCGGAGTAGGGGACTGTGGTGCCTTCCATTGGAATCACCGGCGGTATCGCCACCGGAAAATCCAGCTTTATGAAAGCTCTGCGCGTACTCTTGCCGGCAGCGCATTTTTTCGACGCAGATGAAATGGCGCGCGCGCTGACGCGGGAGGACGAGCGCGTTCTGGCAGAGATTCGCAACCAATTCGGCAGCGAGGTTTTTTATGCGAGCGGTCAGTTGAATCGGGCCGCACTTCGCGCGATGGTATTCGGCGCGCCGGAAAAGCGACGCGCGCTCGAACAGATTCTTCATCCGCGCATTCGCGAGCATTGGGCCGGCGAAGCGAATAAACACCGAAGCTCGACTTCATTTTTCATTGCAGACATTCCCCTCCTTTATGAGACCGGCGGCGAAACGTTTTGTGATCGCGTCGTGGTGGTGGCCTGCTCAGAGGAAACGCAAATGCAGAGGCTGATGAAACGAACGGGAATGGACCGCGTCTCGGCCGGGGCGATCATCGCCGCGCAGCTGGAGCTCGCGGAGAAGATGAGGCGTGCCGATCATGTTGTTTGGAACAACGGGCCCGAGGCGGCGCTGGCGGAGCAGGCGCGATTATT
Organism: Chthoniobacterales bacterium; assembly: GCA_038200165.1. Lineage (GTDB taxonomy): Bacteria > Verrucomicrobiota > Verrucomicrobiia > Chthoniobacterales > UBA10450 > AV69. The sequence continues at coordinate 3,457 of JBBPYF010000018.1, forward strand.
GGTGAATTTATGGACCAGTCTTTGGCCGGCAGAGTGAGCGAAAACCCGCAGCCGGAAAAGCCCAGAGCCGCGGCGAGCACCGAGGAGAGCGACAGCGCCAAAAATGTGACCGCGGCGCCAGCGCGCGATCTGCCTCCGCTCAACATCAATGCGCTGCACAAACTCTCGCCCGAAGAGCTGGAGAGCCTCGGGAAGGAGCTTGGCGTTTTCCTGCATCCGGCGCGGACGCGCCATTATCACATTCTCGATCTCGTGCGGGCCGCTCTGGAGAGGCATGCTGTCGTGACCGCGGAAGGTTTTGTCGACCAAGCCGGCGACGGATTCGCGCTGCGCTGCCCGGAATTGAATTTCCTTCCGGTGCCTGAAGATGTCTCAGTGCCGCGTGTAATGATGCAGCAGTTTCATCTCCGGCTCGGGCAACGCCTCGGCGGCATCGTGAAGTTGCGACAGAATCATGAACGGCTTGTGCTGAATGAATTGACGATGGTAGAAGGAGCGCCCGCGGCCGAGTGGACGGAGAAGACGGATTTCGAGCAGCTCACACCGCAATACCCGCAGGGCCGCATCATGCTCGAGAACGACAAGACCAAGTCTCTCGAGGCGCGCGCGGTCGATTTGCTCGCGCCGCTCGGGCGCGGCCAGCGCGGGCTCATCGTCGCTCCGCCCCGAGTAGGCAAAACCATTTTGCTCAAGGAAATCGCCAAAGCGATCCGCGTGAATCACCCTGAGATTGAGCTCATCATTTTGCTGGTCGATGAGCGGCCCGAGGAAGTGACCGATCTCGAGCGCGAAGTCGACTGCCAGATTTACTCCTCCACTTTCGATGAGAATACTCACCGTCATGTGCAGGTGGCCGAGCTCGTGCTCGAGCGCGCGAAAAGGCTCGTCGAGCTGAAGAAGGACGTCGTGATTCTGCTCGATTCGATCACGCGACTGGCCCGCGGTTACAATAATCTCCAGCCGGGCCGCGGCCGGATCATGTCGGGCGGCGTGGAATCCAAGGCGCTGATGAAACCGAAGAAGTTCTTCGGCGCGGCGCGCAACGTGGAAGAAGGCGGCAGCCTCACCATCGTCGCCACGGCGCTCATCGATACCGGCAGCCGGATGGACGAAGTGATTTTCGAAGAGTTCAAGGGCACGGGCAACATGGAGCTGCATCTCGACCGCGCTCTGGTCGAGAAACGGATGTATCCGGCCATTCACGTGCTGCAAACGGCGACGCGACGCGAAGAGCTGCTTTACCACCCCGATGAATGGGAGCGCGTGCAACTCCTGCGCAAAACCATGGCCGCGCTCCCGCCCATCGAGGCGATGGAGATTCTCATTTCAAATCTTCAGGCCACCAAAACCAATGCGGAGCTGCTCCTGGCCGGATTGCGGTGATCGCAGGAGTAGACGACGAAGCTCGAATGACGAATGACGAAACAAACCCGAATGCTCGAATGACGAAGGAGCGCTCGAAAGAAATGCTTCGTCATTCGGATTTGGTCGTTCCTTCGGGCTTCGAGCTTCGGGCTTCGCCATTCCCGAGCGGCCTGATTGCCAGTGCGGCGCAACTTGAAAAAATCCTGCCGTTGGTGGAACGCAGCGATCGCGTCGCCATCGATACCGAGGCCGACAGCCTGCATTGCTATCGCGAAAAACTTTGCCTGCTCCAGATCAGTCTGCCTGAGGGCGACTTTCTGGTTGATCCGTTGGCAGGCAGTGATCTGTCTTCATTCGTTAGTACGCTAACGAAAAAGGAGATCATCCTTCATGGCGCCGATTACGACCTGCGTTTGCTCCGGCGCGGATTGAACTTCCAGCCGCCGCGTGTCTTCGACACCATGATCGCGGCGCGATTGCTCGGTCACCGCGAGTTCAGTTACGCCGCGCTGGTGGAGAAATTCTTCGGCGTCACTCTGACAAAAGGTTCGCAGAAGGCGAACTGGGCCTTGCGCCCGCTCTCGCCCAAGATGGAAACATACGCGCGCAACGACACGCATTACCTCCTGCCGCTGGCGCAGAAATTAGAGGGCGAGCTGGCCGCGCGTAATCGGCTCGATTGGTTCCGGCAATCGTGCGCGCGCGCCATCGAGCTGGCTGCGACTGATCGCGAACGCAACGGCGAAGAAGCGTGGCGCATCGCCGGCTCGGGCCTGATCCAGGGAAGGCAGGCCGCCATCCTGCGCGCGGTCTGGAACTGGCGCGACAAAGAGGCGGAGCGTGCGGACCGGCCGGCGTTCCACGTTTTGCGAAATGATCAATTGCTCCACGTCGCGCGCACCGCCGCACCCGGAAGCAACTTTACCTTCCGCCATTTTTCCGAGCGCCGCGCGCGCACCTTCAATGCGGCGGTTGCCCATGCGCTGGCGCTGCCGGAAGCGGACTGGCCCGACACGCGGAAGCGGCGTGGCACGCGCCCATCGCCGCAGGAGTTACGTGCCGCGGACACCTTACGCAAACGGCGCGACGAGGCAGCGTGCGCGCTCGATATTGAGCCTTCTTTCATCGCTCCGCGCGCGACCATTGATGCCATCGCGCAGGGGAACCAGGGCGCGGAGGCGCTGTTGGTGCCGTGGCAACGCGAGCTGCTGGGGCTAAGTGCGCCAGTGCCTGCGCATTAGGCTTGACGGTCGGCGAAAAGCTATTCACAAAAGGCGCATCTTGCGCTTGGCACCTATACCTTTCAGCGGACGCGCGTGGTTCTTAGCTTGGGTAATTGCGGCGGTCTGTTTGCCTATCTCGCTTCGTGCTCAAAACGAGACGCAAGCCGTCGATCGCTCGCAGCTGTTTCGGACGCAGCCCGGTGTTCTCCCGGCCGAGCAGCCGGAGCAGAGTAGCACCGAACAAGGCTACGCGGCCTCGAGCGCTAACGATCAGGACCTCGGCGTTCAGGCTATCCTCAAGCGGCAGCAGCAATACAAGGCCTTCACCTTCTCGATTTCCACACCTTATTACTATACCTCCAACGTCGCTCTGGTTAACCACGGTGAAATCGGCGATGGAGTTTTCGCGCCTGCTTTCAGCCTGCTTTACCAGCCGCACATCTGGCAAACGCTCTACGGCGAAATAGGCGTGGCCCAGCAGCTCTTCTATTACAATACCCAGACTGATTTCAACTTTGGCAGCTTCGACGCGATCGCCGGCCTGGTTTACTATATTCCACAGCTGCACGATCTCTCCCTGCGACTGCGCTACGACTTCAACCGTCTCACCAATGATGACTGGGACGAGTTTTTCTCCAATCACGAGATCATTCTCATAGCTGAGCTGCCGCTTCGCCTCGGCCGCGCCATGCAGCTAAGCTTCGGCGCGGTGATCGATATCAGTGTCGGCGCGGACTCGCAGGCGCCGCGCCGCAACGAGTTCGATGCCTATATTGGATACCAGGCTCAACTAACCCGGGCCTTCTCCATCGATGCGGCCGCGCGTCTGCAGTTGAAAGATTACTACGAAGGCGATCGCACCGATGTCAGCGAAATACTCGCGCTGACGGCGAACTATCGGGTGCGCGACTGGCTCATCCTGAGCGCGCTCACGAGCTTTGCTTGGAACCAGTCGAACCAGGATGTTTTTGACTACACCGTAGTTAATCTTGGCGGCGCGCTCGCGCTGACCATTCGTTTCTAACGAGGTATGAATATGAATGCTGACGATGATTGCTCGCGCGCGGCGAAGCGTTGCCTGGTTCTTGTTAGTGCTCTGCTTCTTTGCGCCGCGTCAGGTGTGGCAGCCGAGCTAAAGCAGGCGCGTGTGACCCAGGTGGTAAAAGACGTGAAGCTTTTGCCCGAGACGGCCGCTCCCAGACCGGCCTCGATCAATGACACGGTGCGCGATGGCACGGCCGTGCGCACGGGGACGGAATCACGCACCGAGCTGACCTTTACTGATCAAACACTCGCGCGCCTCGGCGCTAACAGCATCTTTAGTTTTGCCGAAGGGACGAGAAACCTCGAGCTGAAGGATGGCGCGATGTTATTGCGCGTTCCGAAAAATTCCGGCGGCGCCAGGATCAACACCGCTGCCATTACCGCTGCTATCACCGGCACCACGGTAATGATCGAGACTCACCCAGTCACCAGCAAAACCAAAGGCGGCTTTTACAAGTTCATTGTCTTGGAAGGCACCGCGCGGCTGTTCCTTCCAGGCCGCATCGGCGAATCCGTTCTCGTCCATGCCGGCCAGATGATCATTATGCGCCATGATGGGAAGAAGATTCCAAATCCGGTGGATGTGGACATCGCCAAGATCATGCAGAGCTCACTGCTCATTCAGGGTTTTCCGCCATTGCCGAGTGCCGGGCTGATCGCGCTTCAGGAGCAACAACAAGTAAGTCTGAAATCAAGCGGGCAGCTTTATGAGACGAACCTGGTCATCTTCGGTGGCGGGATCAATGTGAACTTAACTGATCCGACTAACACCGATGTCGTGTCTGTCGCCAGCGTCTCGCAAGGCTCAAGCTCGCCCCCGCCCACCCCGCCGCCCTCGCCGCCGCCAACACCACCGCCCGCATCGAAATTAGGAGCGCTGGCTACCACTGTCTCACCCGCGCCGTAACAGATTAATAATTGTAATC
>JBBPYF010000019.1:0-8066 GCA_038200165.1 Chthoniobacterales bacterium
AGGTGCGGTGACGCAGTACACAGGGGCCCTTCAGACGATCACCAGCGCCCTCGTTGCGACACCTTGAGGCCCCGGGAGGAGCCATGGGTGTGGTCACCTTCTCTGGCCCCGGCTGAGTGCCTGATCGTCATGGATGTTGGCTCCACCCCTGGGTAGCGGTGCCGCTGGCTGGCATATGGTGCGTGCTAAGTTTGATGCTTGGCCGGAAACAAAGTGCTCTGGCGCGAACTAACGAGACGCAGGAACGACGCTGGCGCTAGCCCAGGGCCGAATACGTGACCGCAGTTATGTTTCAACCCGATGCTGGCCTTGCGCGCGGAAGATTGTAAAGGCGTTTGTGCCAAACGCCGGGAACGAGTTCGCGGACTGCGCGAGTTACGTTTTTACAAACACGCCCAGCAGCGGACGGCGCGAGGGCGTTTTCGAACGGAAATCGCTCACGAAGCCATTGGCCGTGCGAATCTCGACGTGCCCGGCCGAGCGGCTGGCGTTGTAGACGAGCACCGAGCCGACCGGCGCCTGATAAGGATCGCTTACCGGGAGCTTCTTAAATCCGTAAGTGCTGACCAGTTCCTGCGCGGCCTGCTTCGCCAGCGCCGTTTTTGGCCGCGAGTTCACCACACCCGAGGCGAGCAGCGCTTCTTTTACCGCGTGCCAGCACATCCGCCGCGAATGGGCGTGCGCGCGCTCCTCCGCGATGGTCGCCGCGCGCATCAGCTTCGGGTCGATCTGCGCGCCAGTCCTGGTGAATGGCCGCACGATTTTTTTCGGCTGATAGCATTGAACAACGTCCACCGAATTAGTTGTTCCGCTCGCACCCCTAAAGACGAACTTCTGGGGAGTGGAACGCGAGGTGATGATGGCGGCGTTAAGCGGAGCGAAGGCGGCGCAGCCGAGGATCAGGGCACAACCGGGGAGAACTTTGTTCATGGGGGACGGCCTTTATACTGCAGAAAGTGCGCCTGACAATTCGTTTCGGCATAAAATTACCATAAAATCTCCAAGTTTTCCACGACGGAAGAATTACCACAGCAGCAGAGACTTACGATTCTCCAGGCGCAAGGCGTTTGCGCCTCGGTCGCCGGCCGGGCAGTCGCTCGAAAATCGTGCGGGACTTTCCCTGCTCCGCCCTTGGCGTCATTCCGACGTCGTAAAGATAACTCGGCCCGCCCGCCACAGCCGCTGTAGCACAGCGCACGACATCATTTGCGCGCCGGAGCATGGCCGTGCCCGGCTGTGCGGCCGACGGGCCTCTCGCCTGTCGGGTCATTCGGTAGCAAAGTTACTTCGCCAACTCGTAAAGATACTCAACAAATGACATGACCGCGCCATCGTAGCCCTGAATCGTCGGGCTTGACGACTCGATGACGTAATACTCATCCGGCGCATGCGCGCCGCTGCCGTGGCCGAGGCCAAAATGGCCCGAGGCCAGCTTCAGCGGCTCACCGGTGAAGACGTAGCCGGGGTACGAACCGGCATTGCGGGGCCAGAGCAGCGCATCAACACCGAACTCTTTATATGTCGCGGCCTGCGCTTTGATCAGCGCTGAATCCGCCGATGTGCTCGTCGGATCGTAGCCGCCGGTCATGTTCACTTCAATATCGCCAAAGCCGCGCTTCGCCAGGTGCGCTTTGATCGCGGCCAGGGCATCGGCCGCTTTCATATCAGGTACAAGTCGATAATCCATTTTCGCGACTGCTTTGTGCGGCAGGACGGTTTTGCCGCCTGGACCGGTGTAACCGCCGACCATCCCTTCAATGTTGGCCGTCGGCTGCGATTCTAATCGCTCGTTTGCCTGCTCCCACGGCAGATCATTAATCCAGTGTTGCGTGCTAAACTGCTTCTTCGCCTGCGCTTCGCTCCGCACCTTCGACACGTTCGCGATCATCCTCTTCTCCTCCTCGCTCAACGGCCGCGGCTTTGGATAATTGTCGATCGTGATCTCGTTAGCATCTTCTGAGACGAGCGTGTTTAGCGCCTTTACTAAATGCCACGCCGGGCTGTCCACCATCGCCTTCAGCGAAGAGTGAATGTCCTTCCCCGGACCGCGTCCCCATTGCTCCCCGCTCGAGACGAGCTCGAGCTCGATCACACCTTTCGATCCGAGATTCACCGTAACGATTCCATCCAAATCCTGCGTTGCCGAAGGCATGAAAACGCCCACGCATTTCGCCAGCGCCGCCTGCACTTCCGGCTTGTGCACGATCTGCCCGATGTGCGGCGAACCAATCTCCTCCTCGCCCTCCGCCACCATCACCAGGTTCACCGGCATGGTCTTGCCCGCGCCCTTGATCGCATGCAGCGCCGCCAGGAACGCCGACTCCGGCCCCTTCTGATTCACCGCCCCGCGCCCCACGACCGCCTTGCCCAGCCCCGGCTTGTCGACCAGCGCAGCATCGAGCGGCGGCGACGTCCACTCCTTCGGCTCGAACTGCTTCACGTCATACATGAAATAAAGCCCCACCGTCTTAGCCGCGCCCGCATCGAGCGTCGCAAACACGCCCGGCTTGCCCTCCGTGTTAATGACGTTCGCCTGCTGAAACCCCGCTTCCTTTGCCAGTTTCGCCATGTATTCCGCGCCCGCGGGATAGTTGAGATCCTCCGCCGCGATCGACGGCAGCTTGATCCAATCCTGCAATCGCTTCACCGCCTCCTCATGTCGTTTCGTGATCTCGGCCTTGATGTCAGTGAGATCGTTCTCGGCTGAGTAGGTTAAACTAGGAGCCGTTGTGAGGATGGCGAATGCCGCGAGTGCGGCGGCGTAGCGGGTTGTGCGATTCATGAAATCTGATCGCTCGTTCCGGATCGCTGGCAAGTCCGAAACCGCCGACGCCGACTTTGCCAGTCCGCTAGCGCAACCCCACCGGACCGTCACGTGGTGCGCGCAATGTTGCGTAGCGGAGCGGTTCATTCATTTTGGTCAAATGACGGCCGAGATCGCGATCCTGAATAAAAGCGCAGTCGCCCTTGCAGCTGACAGCGCCGTCACGGTCCAAGTTGGCAGCGGCCAAAAAATCTACAACACCGTCAATAAGCTTTTCACCCTCTCCAAATACCAACCCGTCGGCGTCATGGTATATGGCAATGGCGAGTTAATGGGGGTGCCTTGGGAATCAATTATTAAAGAGCATCGCCGCGAACTAGGCCGGGCCGAACACGGGACGCTTAGGGAATACGTCGACGGCTTCCTCGCATGGATATCAACAGCGAAACTGCTGTTCCCGCTAACACTGCAAACCCAAATCGCAGATTTCCTAATTCAAAACTAGCTCACGCAGCTGCGAACTCAGATCGAACAACAGGTAAGCGCTGAATTGGCCACGGGCACGGAGATTCCAGCAGATCGCGTTGGGAAGATTGTGAAGGAAGTAATCGCGAGGGAAAAACAGCAGCGCCTTTCGATACCACGGCTAACCACCGTTCGTGCACGCTCGAGCGGGTGAAAACCACTCGCACCGCCGATGTCATGGCGGTGCAACGTTATCCCGTGCAACGTCCGGAGAGCGAAGGCGGCGGATTTGAGGAACGCTTTTGGAGCCCGATCAACTCCCCGGTTTTTGCCGACGAGGGCGAACTGATTTTCATTATCCACCGGGTCGAGGACGTGACGCTTTTTGTGCGGGCGAAGGCGACGGAGGGGAAAATGGATGAAGCGTGGCAGATGCTGGAATCGCGCGCTCAGCACATGGAGTCGGAGATCGCGCTGCGGGCGTATGATCGCCGGCGCGCGCGGAAGAGCTGCAGCAAGCGCACGAGCAATTGCAGGAAAGCGAAGCGCGCCTGCGCGAGAGCGCGGAACGCTTCCGATTCCTCGCGGAATCGATGCCGCAAAAGATCTTCACCGCGACGCCGAGCGGCGAGATCGATTACTTCAACCGGCAGTGGATGGGTTTACCGGCCTTTCCTTCGAGCAGATCCGCGATTGGGGTTGGACGCAGTTCATCCATCCGGACGACGTGGAAGAGAACGTGCGCCGCTGGAAGCACTCCATCGAGACGGGAGAATTTTTCCAGTTCGAACACCGCTTCCGCCGGTTCGATGGCGAATGGCGCTGGCACATTTCCCGCGCGCACGCGATGCGCGATGCTGATGGCCGCGTCACGATGTGGATCGGGTCCAATACCGAGATCCACGATGTGAAGCGGGCTCAGGCTGAAGCAGAGCAGGCGAATCGCACGAAAGACAAATTTCTGGCCGCTCTCTCGCACGAGCTGCGGACGCCGCTCACGCCGGTGCTGATGTGCGCCGCCGAACTCGAGCGCGATAGGGCGATTCACCCGAAATACCGTGAGCAGCTCAGCATGATGCGGCGTAACGTCGAGCTCGAGGCGCGTTTGATCGACGACCTGCTCGATTTGACGGGCATCTCACGCGGCAAACTGCAGCTCGATCTTGGCCTGACTGACATCCACTCGTTGCTCGCGCATTCCGAGCAGATCGTGCGGAGCGATGCGCGCACCAAAGGCGTGGAGATTCATTGTGAGTTCAAGGCCGGCGAGCACCGTGTGCTCGGAGATTCGGCGCGCCTGCATCAGGTGTTTTGGAATATCCTGAAGAATGCGATCAAGTTCACGCCGGCTGGCGGGCGGATCACAATCCGTACGACGACGACGGCAGCGGGGCGTATTCGTCTCGAATTCACCGACACTGGGATCGGGATTGACGATCAGTTTATCGGCTCGGTCTTTCACCCCTTCGTCCAGGGCGAAGTCACGCTGGAAGGCGCGTCGAGTGGATTGGGATTGGGAATGCCCCTCTCGAAGACCATCGTCGAGCTGCATGGTGGCACGATCGACGTGGTCAGCGGTGGCAAAGGTCTCGGCACGACTTTCGTTGTAGAACTCAACACCGCAGCAGCGGGTGAAGGAACCGCGGAGTCGCGACCGCCGGCGCTCGCAGTCGCGCCTCGTGCCTATCGGCTCCTCGTGGTGGAAGATCATCAACCCACACTGGAAGTGCTGGCGTGGCTTCTGCGCAAGCGGGGCCACGGGGTAAAGACGGCGAGCACGGTGGAGGCGGCCCGCCAGTTCGCCGCAAGTCAGGAATTCGACCTTGTCATCAGCGACATCGGCCTACCTGACGGAAACGGTGTCGATCTCATGACGGAGCTTACGCGCGAGTACGGTCTGCGCGGCATTGCGCTGAGCGGTTATGGCATGGACGAGGACCTCGCGCGGACGAAGAAGGCAGGTTTCATCGCGCAGCTGGTGAAGCCGATTGACTTCGAGCGATTGGACCGCGTGCTGGAGCAAGCGGCGCGCGCTGCGTAAGCGTCCGTTCGCCAATAACTACAACGCGAGCGTCTCCTGCTTTGCGGTTGAAGCGGCAGCTGCAGTAACTCCCCCGAACTTCTTCACCAGCTCATCGAGATTCGCGATGTAGTAGTCGACGTTTTCGTCACGATTCTGCGGGTCGAACTCTGAGGCGAGTTCGCGCTCTCGTATGCGGGGCGCTTCTTGTCCCTGTGGGTGATGTCGTGCTTATCTGGTCGCGGGGCTTGTAGCCGCGGTCGCCGGCGAGGGCGAGCTCGCAGGCGGCGGCGCGGTTGCGGCCGCCGGCGCCGATCTTAGCTGGTTACTTCTCCAGCAAGTCCTGGAGCGTGTCGGTCTTCATCAATATTTCGGCGCTGCGGATTCTTAATGGAGCTTTTCCTAGCTTCGTCTCTCCGCGATACTTGCGTCATGGCGGACGCATTGACTCCGATGATGCAGCAATACCAGCGGCTGCGCGGGAGTGTGCCGCCGGATGTGTTGCTACTGTTCCGGCTGGGCGACTTTTATGAGCTGTTTTTTGAGGATGCGAAAGAGGCGGCCGGGCTGCTCAATGTCGCGCTGACCAAGCGCAATGGCGTGCCGATGTGCGGGGTGCCGTATCACGCGGCGCAGAATTATGTCGCGAAGCTGATCAAGGCCGGAAAACGAGTGGCGATTTGCGATCAGACGAGCGAGCCGCGGCCGGGGCGAATCGTGACGCGGGACATCACGCAAATCATCAGCGCCGGGACGGTGAGCGATCTCGATCTGCTGGAGGCGAAGCGGGCGAATTATCTCGGGGCGATTTTCCAGCATGAGGCGGCGTTTGGGTTTGCCTACGCGGACCTGACGACGGGTGAGTTCCGGCTGACGCAAACAGCGGAGCGCGGTGCGTTGATGGATGAGCTGGCGCGGGTGCAGCCGTCGGAGCTGTTGGTGAGCGAGGAACAACGGGAGCGGTTCGGTGAAATCGAGCACGCGCTGGCGCATGATGCCTACGCCTTTTTGCCTGAGCAGGCGACGTTCATATTGTGCGAGCATTTCAAAACGAAATCGCTCGACGGGTTTGGCTGCGGTGAAATGCCGGCGGCGATCGGCGCGGCGGGCGCGATCGTGCATTACCTCAAGCATCATCTGCGGCGGCCGATCGAGCACTTAACTGGGCTTCGCTGCCAAGCGGCGGGCGAATACGTGCTGCTGGATGCGGCGACGCAGGCGAATCTTGGTTTGGTGGAATCGCGCGGCGCGCGTGACTCGACGCTCCTCAGCGCACTCGATCGCACGAGCACGCCGATGGGCGCGCGGAAATTGCGGAGCTGGATTTTGCAGCCGTTGCGCAATCTGAACGAGCTGGAGTGCCGTCAGCAACTCATCGCTGATTTGCTGGAGCAGCCGGACCTGCTGGCGTCGCTGCGCGCGGTTTTGAAGTCGATTCGTGACATTGAGCGCGCGGCGGGACGGTTGTCGCAGGCCTCGGGCAATGCGCGCGACTTGGTCGCGCTGAAGATTTCGCTGACGCAAATCCCGGAGCTGAAACGCGAGTTGCAGACATTGCTGGACCGGCTGGCGTTCGGCAAAAATCATGTCAGCGAAAACGGCAGCCCCGAGCTGCTGGCGCAACGTTTACAGGATACAATTCGCGAAACGCCAGCGGTGGCGGCGAAGCTGGAGCGGGCGCTGCTGGACGAGGCGCCGCTCGCCTTGAAGGAAGGCGGGATTTTTCGCGATGGCTTTGATGCGCAGCTGGATGAGCTGCGCCGTGCTTCGCGCGACGGGAAGAACTGGATCAACGCGCTGCAGGAGCGCGAGATCGCGGCGACGGGGATCAAGTCGCTGAAGGTGCGGTTCAACTCGGTATTCGGCTATTTCATCGAGATTACGAGGTCGAACCTGGCCACTGTGCCGGCCTATTACACACGCAAACAAACGACGGTCGGGGGCGAGCGGTTCATCACGCCGGAGCTGAAGGAGATGGAGGCAAAGATTCTCGGGGCGGATGAACGGGCCCGGAATTTGGAATACCAGCTCTTCGTCAAGCTGCGCGATGAGGTGCTCAAGGAGCTCGGGCCGTTGCAGCACACGGCGGAGGCGATTGCGACGCTCGATGTGATCTGCGGGCTGGCGGAAAGGGCGCGACTCTACAATTACGCGCGGCCGCGGCTGAACGAGTCGCTGCGACTGATCATTCGCGATGGGCGGCATCCGGTGCTCGATCAGAATCTGGCGGAGGAAAAGTTCGTGCCGAATGACACAGAGCTCGATGGCGAAAAGCTGCGGCTGGCGATTATCACCGGGCCGAACATGGCCGGGAAATCGACTTACATCCGGCAGGTCGCGCTGATCGCGTTGATGGCGCAGATCGGCTCGTTCGTGCCAGCGGCGAGCGCGGAGATCGGGCTGGTCGATCGCATCTTTACGCGCGCGGGGGCGAGCGATGATCTGGCGCGCGGTCAATCGACTTTCATGGTGGAGATGAACGAGACCGCGAACATCGTGAACAATGCGACCGAGCGGAGTCTGGTCATTCTGGATGAGATAGGGCGGGGGACGTCGACCTTCGATGGACTCTCGATCGCCTGGAGCGTGGCGGAATTTTTGCACGACACAATCAGGGCGCGGACGCTCTTTGCGACGCTTTATCACGAGCTGACGAAACTGGCGGCGCAGCGAAGTGGCGTGGTTAACTTCAACGTGGCGGTGCGGGAATGGAACGAGCAGATTATTTTTCTGCGCAAAATCATTCCGGGCGGGGCGGACAGGAGTTACGGGATTCAAGTGGCGCGGCTGGCGGGATTGCCCGGAGAGATTCTTGCG
>JBBPYF010000020.1:0-22531 GCA_038200165.1 Chthoniobacterales bacterium
CTCTGCCTGTTTTTTCTTGAGCGCGTCCCAGCGTTCCTGAGTAAAAAAATACTTCGCATCGCATAACTCGATGGCATTGCGCTTGGCAAACTCCTCCGCGCCGGCGCCGATCAGGAAAACGTGCTTCGATTTCTCCATGACGGCGCGCGCGAGCGTGATCGGATTGCGCACGTGCTGCACGCCTGCTACCGCGCCCGCGCTGAGCGTTCGCCCATCCATGATGGCCGCGTCCATTTCGTTTGTGCCTGCGCTGGTGAAGACCGCGCCTTTACCGGCATTAAAATGAGGATCGTCCTCGAACACGCGCACGGCTGCTTCGGTTGCGTCGAGCGCGCCGCCGCCCGCACGCAGAATTTTCTCGCCCGCGCGCAGTGCCTTTTCAATCCCGGCGCGATATTCTCGCTCCCGCGCCGGCGTCATGCTGCTGCGCTCGATCGTGCCGGCGCCGCCATGCACTGCCAATGCGATTTGATTCATCGATTGTTCCTGAGCGCGAGAGGTCGCGGCGAGAAGCGCGAAAGCAAAACAGCGGATTGCCAGAGAAGTCAACTTCACCATGGTGCGGAAACGTGATCGTTTTTAACCTGCGCGCTCTCTCATTGCAGCTGCGAAATTTCGTCCGTCGTCATAAATGGCGGCTGCGTCCGCTCAAGCACGCGGTGTTGCCGGTGCGCAGTGCGAAAGCGGCAATGAAGCGGCTTTGGTCAACACCGCTGCGGATCGAACTGTCGACCCTTGCCTACGCTGCTGTTCATCCTGAAATCAGCGTGCGCGAAATCCATCCGGCGCAGACCGTGCTCATTCCGCCCGCGCCCTTTTCATCGCACACCGCCGTGCACGAGGAGAAATCAAGCCCCGCGTTCGTCTTCGAGATTCCGAACATCAATTTTTGGGCGCATTACGGCGGCGCTGTGGTGACCGCGGATAACGCACTGCTCGCTGATTTTTCCCCTGAAGTTTGGGGTGCGACGCGCCATCCGATCTTCTCGCGCTGGCGGCTGCCGGCGTCGCAGGTGCTCAATGGCCGCATCGGCATTGCCGTCACACCGGAAGCGACGGGAAATTATTATCACTGGATGCTCGATGCCTTGCCGCGCCTGCTTCTGCTCAGGCACGCCACTGGGAACTTTGCGAACTACGATGCGATTTTGCTGAGCGGCTCGCGCGCTCCCTACGAAACGGAGTCGCTCGCGGCAGTGAAGATTCCTGAGAGCAAGGTTCGCTATGTTGATTCGCGCGATCGCTTCCAGATCGCATCCGCTCTCATGCCTTCGATGGACCATAACGCGAAAACAATCGCGCCGTGGAAAATTGCGGCGCTGCGCGAGCTCGTCCCCGACACACTTCCCGCGGAGAGGCGACGCTTCTATGTCTCGCGTAAACGGGCGCCGGTCCGTCGCGTTGCTAACGAGGATGAAATCGCGCCGCTCCTTCGCGCGAACGGATTCGAGATCATCGAGCCGGAAGATCATTCCTGGCTTCAGCAAGCTTCTATCTTCGCGGAGGCTCAAATTATCATCGCGCCGCATGGCGCTGCGCTTGCCAACGCGGTCTTTTGCCCTCGCGGCGCGCACATCTGCGAGATCAGCACGCGCGCCGGATATCGCGATTGGTATCTCCACCTGGCAGCTGCGGCCGGGCTGAATTACCGCTGCCTCGAAGCCACTTCCGTCAGCATTAGTTCCTCGTCACGTCACGCGCACGAGAACGACGACATGATGGTAAGTCGTGCATCGATCGACCAATTTTTCTCCGCCGTTTAACGCATTTTTCCTTTTTGCTCCGCGACGAACTAAGGCACTTTGCCCAACCATGCCCAGTCCTTCCGCGGAGTCGGAGAATTCCTCGCCAGCCATTCCGGTTAACCCCGTCATCGCAGTACAGGGCGTGGGATACCTCAGCCGCGAGTTTCTGCGCGAGGTCGGCGGCATCTTCTGGTTCATCTCGCAGACAATCACCGAAACGCTCGATCGCGTCCGCAGCGGCCGCGTCCCGTTTCGGGCGGCGAGTTTCTTCCGTTACAGCGAGCGCGCTGGTGTTGGCTCAGTCCCGCTCGTCGGCCTGGTTTCGTTCTTTCTCGGTCTGACCATGGCGTTACTCACCGGTTATCAGCTACAACGCTTCGGCACGGAACGTCTCGTCCCGGGACTCGTCTCCATCGCGTTCACCCGCGAGCTCGGGCCATTGCTCACCGGCATCATGCTGGCGGCGCGCATCGGCGCATCTTTCACCGCCGAACTCGGAACAATGCAAGTCTCCGAGGAAGTAGAAGCGATTGAGGCCATGGGAATAGCTCCGCTGCGCTTCCTTGTGGCACCGCGAATGCTCGCGCTCTTTGCCTTGATGCCATGCCTTTCCACCATCTCGAGCATCGCCGCGATTATAGCGACGGCATTCATTTCCCGTCTCTACTTCAACATCGCTTTCGTCTACTTCGTCGATCTGGTGAAAGACGCGTTGCTCATTCGCGACATCGTCACCGGCGTATTGAAGAGTCTCATGTTCGGCCTGCTCGTCGGCGCCATCGCCTGCTATCGTGGACTGACCGTAAAGGGCGGTGCCGCGGGTGTCGGCACAGCGACTACTTCCAGTGTAGTCACCGCCATTACCATTGTCATCGGCTTCGATACTCTCTTTAACATCGTCTACATCGTCTTCTTTCCATGAACGCGCCGGCGAATCCTGTGGTGGAGATGCGCGATGTTTACCTCCAGTTCGAGGATAAAAAGGTGCTTAACGGCGTCTCACTTGATGTCCAGCCGCTCGATCGCCTCGTCATCATGGGTCAAAGCGGCAGCGGCAAGAGCACGATCCTGCGACTTGTCCTCGGCATCATTCAGCCCGCTTCCGGGCAGATATTTTTCAAACAATTTGAGATTACACGGCTCAACCGGCGCAAACTTCAACAAGTCCGCCGGCACATCGGCATGGTTTATCAATACTCCGCCCTGCTTAGTTCGCGGACCGTGCGCCAGAATGTGGCACTGCCGCTGGAGGAACTGACCGACAAATCGGGTGAAGAGATCAACGAGATAGTTGAAGCCAAGCTCGAGTTGGTTGGAATGAAGGACGCTTGCGATCAGATGCCATCCGAATTGAGCGGTGGCATGCGCAAGCGCGTCAGTCTTGCGCGCGCGCTCGTGCTCGACCCGGAGCTTATCTTGTTTGACGAACCTTCCGCCGGTCTCGACCCCGTCATCAGCTCGGTCATTGACGAACTCATCATCAACCTGACTGAGCAATCGAAGGTCACTTCCATCATCGTGACTCATGAAATGGAAAGCGCTTTTCGCATCGGCACGCGAATGGCTATGTTGTATCAGGGCAAGATCATCATCGAAGGTAAACCAGAAGAGCTGAAAAAATCGGATGATCCCGTTGTCGCCCAATTTTTAAGCGGAAGCACCGAAGGTCCCATCCTCGAAGGCACACCAGATGCAATTAAAGCGTAACGAAATCCTCACCGGTCTGCTCGTGGTCGCGACGGTGGCCGTGCTCACCGGCGTGCTTGTCCTGCTCGGCGCACCGGGATTATTCCGCCCGCTCGTCACTTACCGCATCTACTTCGACAATGCCGCAGGCATTAAACTGGGGGCGCCCGTCCTTCTCGCCGGACGTAAAATCGGCACGGTGGCGGCGCTTTATTCGCCGGTATCCAAAGAAGAAAGTCAGCGAGCCATTGAAGTAAATAAGGGATTGCGCGGCCCTGATGCGGCGCCGACGCCGCCAAATGCGAAACCACCGCGTTATGAAGTGAGGATCGATGTGCAGGTCGATCGCCGATCGCTCCTTTATCGCGATTCGAAGCCACGTCTGATCACGCTCGGCCTGCTCGGGGAAACCGCGATCGATTTTACGGAAGGGACAGAGAAGTCCGGCCGCTCAAACTCCGGTGAACTATTTGTCGGGGAACGGGTGCCGGACTTCGGCGAAGCCATCGGCAAAATGCTCGACGTCGTGGAACCGGTCGCAGCTGAAGCCACTACCACCTTAAAGCAACTGGAGTCGACGGCGCAGAACCTCAGTCACATTACCGACGAGAACTCGCAGCTTAACCTCGCATTGACGCAGTTTCGCACCTTGGGCGAAAACCTTAATCAGCTTACGGGGCCGAATAGTTCGCTGTCGACTTCGCTTGGGAACCTTCAGCGAGTTACGGAAGACCTGACCAAAAACGACAACATCGAAGTTACGTTACAAAATTTCCGTGCTTCATCGGAAAAATTAAAATCTACCTTGAACTCAGTGGGACCGTCGCTGGAAGAAACTGGCCGTAACATTAAAGATGCTACCGCAACCCTGCGCGCGGAGCCATGGCGGCTGGTGTGGCCAAGCACAAAGAAGTATGTCAGCGATAGTACGCCGGCTGCGTCGGAGCAAGCGGTTGCTCGAAGTGTAAAAAAGACGCGTGCTACTCCAAGTCCGGCGCGCACGAATCGCCGATAGCTCGCGTTACTGCGGCTAAGGACAGACGGCAGCTACGCCGGAAGACATTCGCGGGTAGAACTAAAATAGTTGCGAATTTAGTTTGCAGTTAGCTGGCATACTGCTAGGAACCGTCCATGGACTTATCACTTAAGCAGTTGGAAGAAGCGGTGTCACTTCGTCGCCAGATTGATTCTCTCGAACAAAGGCTGGCTGGTTTAGTAGGCGGCGGAAGCAGGTCTGCTACTTCAACCAGTGCGACTGGCGCCAGCGGCGGCGGGCGTGGACGGGGACGTGGGCGTCGTCGCGCCATGTCTCCGGCTACTCGAGCCAAAATCGCTGCGGCGGCAAGAGCGCGTTGGGCCCGGAGCCGTGGTGGGCAAAAAGGAGGTAAATCGCAGAGCACAGGAAAGTCCGCTGGCAAGCAGGGCGGTGGACGTCGCCGCGGGCGCATGTCGGCTGCGGGACGCAAGAAGCTCAGCGAAATGATGAAGGCGCGCTGGGCGGCCCGGCGCAAAGCAGCGGGCAGCTAAAGCTACCAGCTGAGAGGGCGAGCGTCCTCGCGAGCTGAAGTTAGTAGCTACAGAAATTACAAGAGCCGCGTGGTTCCCATCCTGCGGCTTTTTTCTGCCGTAAGACGGGCGGCGGCTACAACCCAGGCATGAGATTACGCGGCTTTCTTCTCCAGTCGCTGGCGCAAGAAAGTGAGCACAGCGATCTCATCGCCGCGCAAGTCATCGAGCTTCTGCTCGAGGGTTTCCTCCGTCTTGGACTTCAGTCCTTCTATGAGGTTGCCGTCGAGATAGATCTCGAGAACGGCTGGATGGACATAGCATTTGCGGCAAATCGCGGGCGTGTTGCCGAGGATCTTGGAGACGGCGCTGACCGCATCCTTCACGTTACTTTTCGCCTGCTTCTTCGTCGTGAAAGCTTCCTGCGCATTCAGTGCCATGGCGGCAAGTACCGTGCCCGCCCAGGTGCGGAAATCTTTCGCCGTAAAATCTTGGCCGGTAATCTCTCGCAGGTACTCATTCACGTCCTGCGACGTGATCTCGCGCGCCTCGCCTTCTTCATCAACGTACTGGAATAGTTCCTGTCCCGGTAGGTCCTGCAGCTTACGCACGGTTCTGGCGATGCGCCGGTCTTCCACGTCGACTTCGTGTTGAATGCCGCTCTTCCCGCGGAAGCGGAACTTTAACTGCGAACCTCTGACCTGCACGTGATGGTTGCGCATGGTCGTAAGGCCAAACGATTTGTTCTGTCGCGCGTACTCTTCGTTGCCGACGCGAATAAAGGTGCGCTCCAGTAGCTGAACGACAGTAGCGAGCACTTTGTTGCGCGGGAGGCCGGGTAGTTTGAGATCGGCGCGAACGCGGCGGCGGATTTGGGGGAGCGCTTCACCAAAGATGAGCATGCGATCGTATTTGTTTTCGTCGCGCACAGAGCGCCACCTTTCGTGATAGCGATACTGTTTGCGGCCCCGGTCATCGCGGCCCGTAGCTTGAATGTGGCCGTTTGGCGAAGGACAGATCCAGACGTCGGTATAAGCCGGTGGAATAGCCAGCCGCCGGATGCGAAGTAATCGCGCTTCGTCTTTGATTAGCTTTCCTTCCGCGTCGAAATATTGAAACGATTTGCCTTTCTTCTTGCGCGTATAACCAGGCTGCTCATCGCTGACATAACGGAGCCCTGCATCCTCCGCCGCCTCCCGCGGATCAGTAACTATCTCCAGCTGGTCAGCGAGCTTCTTCTTCTTGGCCACGCCTCTAATACGCGCGGCGAGTGCGTCGTGGAGGCGTTTGTGTCAAACGCCGGCCACGAGTTACCGGCAGCGGCGAGCGCCTCTACACTACGCGCCGTAGCTCTTGGTAAATTTCTTACGCGACTCCCCTTCGCCGCCTTCCCCTGGCTGCGGCGGAGATGACTCTGGTGCAGGCGTGGACGACTGCGCCGGCTCCTGCGGTTTGTCCGCGGATGGCGCGCCGCCACCTTTGACCGCTTCCACGTAGGCGAGCTGCAAGTTCGATAACGCATTCCGCAGTACCGTCGACTCTTCGCTGCTCAGATTGCCGCGCGTTTTTTCCTGAATCATCGCCAGCTGGTCGATGAACATCTTGGCCAGCTCGAGGTTTACTTCCGCCTCGCCGCTGTGCGGATGCGGAATCTGGCCGAGAAAGAGCGCGGCGTTCTGCGCGTGCATCATTACGAATTCGACAAAACGCTGTGTCATCGCGCCCGCGTTAGTGCTGGTTTGAACTTCAGCCATCTACTTTTTCTTCGTGGCTCGACTGGCTCGTGGCGGTCGCACAACTGAAAGGACGTAAGGCTGGCGCCCAAAATATTTCTGCGCCACACGCTGAGTGTCAGCCACCGTCACTGCCTGCACCCGCGACTCCAGCTCTTTGTAATGGTTGAATCCGAGCCCTAGCAGTTCGTCCACGGCCGCAGTGTAGCCAAAGGCGTCGTTGCTTTGATTTTGAATCTGCTGCTGCCCGATCAGTTTTTTCTTCGCCCGCTCCAGCTCGAGTCCGGCCAAACCTTCCATCGCGAGCTTTTGAATCTCATCGAGGAAAGCCGCTTTCACAGTTTCGATCTTCTGCGGATCAGTGCCAAGATAAAAGGCGAACAAGCCGGGCACGAGCGCTTCGAGTTGCGCCGCGCCGACGAAATAGGCCAGTCCCATCTCTTCACGAATCCGAATGAAGAAGCGCGAGCCCAGATCGCTGCTGGCTTCATCGATGAGCTGGAGCACGTAGTAATCGCGATCGAAAATACTGCCGCCGCGATACCCGACCATGAGCACAGCCTGCGTTTTCTCCCGCTTTGTTTCGATGGTCTTGCTGCTGTGCAACTCAGGTGGCATCGGCGCCTTTTGCAGCGCCAGCTCTCCCGCTGCCATCGCGCCGAGCTTTTGCTCTAGGAGTTGTTTCACTTCCGCCGCTTTGACGTTGCCAAAGATGGCGACGACTCCGTTCTTCGCGACGAGGTAACGATCGCGAAACGCGAGCAGCGCGTCTCGGCCGAGACGCGCGATCGACTCGGCGGTTCCGGCCGAGCGCAAGGCCAACGGATGCTGCGGGAATAGGGCAGCCTTGAGCTGATTGCGCGCGACCGACGTCGGTTGTTCTTCTTCTTCCTTAATGCGCGCGAGCTGGTTCTCTTTCTCGCGCGCGACTGCCTGCTCCGGCATCGTGGCGTGGAGAAGCACATCAGCGAGAATATCAATGCCGAGAGCGAGATCGGGCTGAGTCACGCCCACCTTCACCGCCAGACTGTTATTACCAGCTTCCGCGACAATCGCGCCGCCGACCGCCTCCAGCTCTCCCGAAATGTGTTCCGCTGTGCGCATCTTCGTTCCTTTCAGGAGCGATTTCGCGGCCAGTCGCGTGATGCCGTTGATCTCGGGCGTCTCCGCCAGAAGGCCGCAACGAAACACCGCCGACATCGAGACCAGCGGCAGACGCGGGTCTTCGCGCACCAGAACGCGCAAACCATTTTTGAGAGTGAACTTCTGGATGTCGCTCGCCTTTACCCGCGGCGCTACGCCGTTCTTGCGCGCGAGCGAACCTTTCGGATTGAGCGAAACGACGGTGAGATTTTCATCGCGCAGATAAGTGGCGGCGACGCGTTGCACGTCGGCGAGGGTCACCTGTTGCACCTTTTCGAGGTACTCACGACTGAAGTTCAGGTTGCGCGTGAGAAACCAATTCGTGCCCAGATCGGAAGCTTGTCCGCGCATGGTGGTAAGCGCCGAGAGCTCGTGCGATAACGCGATCTTCTTCGCCTTGCTCAACTCAGCCGCGCTCACACCAGCGCGACGCACCTCATCGATGATCTGGAAAATGCATTGTTGCGCTGCCTCGCGTCGCGCCGAATCGAGCGTGGCGTCGATTCCAAAAAGCCCCGGTTCCCCCGGCGTGTAGGAAAATGCGGCGATGGAAAAAACGAGTCCGGCTTCCTCGCGAACGGTTCGATACAAACGCGAGCTGCGCCCTTCGCCCAGAATGACCGAGAGCACATCGAGTGCCGGCACATCCGGATGGCTGAGTTCTCGCACGTGCCAGGCCATGGCGAGATGACTGAGCTGCGTGGCGAATTCCTCGTGCACTTCGCGGCGGCCCAACTGCGGCGGCTCGGCCGGAATGAATACCGGCTCGAGCGAGCGCGCTGGATGATTCTTAAATAGCGACTCGATCTGCGTGCGCACCGTCCCGGCATCGACATCGCCGGTGACGACAAAGGTGAGATTGTTCGGCACGTAGCGTGCCTTGTAATACGCCAGCACCTGCTCCTGCGTAAGGCTGTTGTAGATGTCAATTAATCCGATAACCGGCAGCCGATACGGATGCTGCTGGTAAGCGGTGGCGAAGAGCAGCTGCGTGAGCATCCGCTCGGGATCATCCATGCCCATGGCGAACTCGCGCCGGATGACTTCCTGCTCCTTCACGTACTCGGCCGCCGGCAGGGTCGAGTTCATCATCGCATCGGCGAGAATATCGACGGCGGTGGCGACACCATCCTTCGGCGCGTCGATCCAAAAGACGGTGCGATCGAATGAGGTGTAGGCATTGATGTAACCGCCGACGTCCTGAATTTTCTGCGCGATCTCGTTAGTTGAGCGCGTCTCGGTGCCTTTGAAGAGCATGTGCTCGAGAATGTGCGAGAGACCGGCGCCGAGGTGCTTGTCTTCAGTGATGGAGCCGGTGGCGCACCACGCCTGGACACTTGCCACCGGCGCGCTCCGGTCCTCCTGCACGATAACTGTGAGGCCATTCGGCAGAATCCATTTCTGCGCCGAGTGCGGCGGGAACATGATAACTCGCGACTCGGCGCCCGCGGAGTTGTTAAGATTTGCGCTGTTCAAAATGGGGAGAACGGAAACCCTGCGTCCGCGTCGCGTCTCACGCGGGCTTCGCTGCGGGCAGGCTGGGCGGAAGCGGATTCGGAACGGGCCCCTTTGGCTTGAACGGTTCTACAAATGCTTCCTGAAAATCGTAGACTGCCTTGAAGTCATCCATCGAATCTTCGTCAGTTTTACCGAAAATGCCGGCGGCGATGAGGTTGAAAACCATCTGGCCGATGTCTTCGCAGCGTTTGATTCCCCAATAGGAAAAAACGCTCAGCGCCATCGGGCCAAATTCCCTGAGCGCGTATTGCCGCACGCCTTCGAGCAGCTCCGGCCCGGCCACGTGCCGCACGGTCGCGCCTTTCATTTTCTTCTGCTGTTTAGTGGTGAAATCGAGTGCGTCGCGCAGAAAGACGTAGGCCTCGCGCTGATAACGCGCGTCGCTGGCCACGATCGAGTCGAGCGCTTCGCTGAATCCGATTTTCTGCATCTGTGATTATGAGTGCGCTGGCAGCGCGCTGGACGATAGCGGCAACTTGCTATCGAGCAACTGCCGGGCCCGCGGTTCGGCGGTTGTCATCCCGAGTGAAGCGAGGGACCTCCCTTCAGGTAATGCGTCACGCAAACTTGTGTGATGCGAAACAAATGGGACGTCCTTCGCTTCGTTCATGACAAAGCAAAGCCGGTGCGCATGAGATAGTAGGCGGATGACGGCTTCGGAGTGGCGAGGCCACTCTCTACTGCACCTGCGCTTCCATCGCGTCGAGATAGACCGAAAGCGGATCGCGCCGGCGCGTAGTGGCATCCTGCGTCTCCGCGGCGCGAACGTAATCGCGAAAGGTGCCGCTGGATTTCTGCGATTGCGTCGCTTCAAACCAGTTCATGTAATCATCCACTTCCCGCATGCGCGAGCCAACCCGCTCGCGCAATACCCGCGTAGCCGTGAGACGTTTCACCACGCCGCGAGTCCGGCCGCGCACGAGCGCTTCGGCCGCGCTTTGATAATTGGCGACAATGGAGCGCAGCAGCGGATGCGCCTGGGCCGCGAGGAGCATGAGGCGTTGCGCGAGGGCGCGCGTTGCTGCCTTGTCGATCTTCGCGCGCGTGGCCGCCACCGCTCGCTCCAGCGGGAGTGATTCCTTTCCTGCTGCATCTTGCGCGATAATCTGCTGTAAACAATTGTCCAACTGCCCCGACGTTTCGGCGAACGAGAGCAACGCGAATCCCTGCGCCCCAGTGGTGCGCGTCATGCTCGCGCTCCAATTCCTCTCCATCGTCTCGTCGTCTTTCCCGAGCGCAGGAAAATGCGCGCGCAGCTCGGCCATCGGGTCGGGCGACGCGCGCGGCCAATCGGCGATGTAGCGCACCAGCCGCGCGCGACCCTCGGCGGAAGCAAGCAGCATGCGCAGAAATGCGGTGGCGCCGGCACGGTAGAGCGCGCGCGATTGCGAATCGAGCAGCGCCGGATGGAGCGCGAGGAGATTTTTGAGCGTGGGCGGCCCCGCACCCGCGCTCTCCAGCGCCTCGTTAAAATCCGCCGAGGTGTTGTTAAAATTGAGAATGCCATCGACCAGCCAGTCTGGCGGAGGATTGTAAACTTGACCCGCTGGGAGCGACGGCAGCGTGCGGTAGCTCATTTCCAAAAGCAGCGCACGCAGCACTTCGCGGCGCAGAATCGCCGGGTCCCATCCGCGATCGATGAGCAGGTCGAGCTGTATCTTCAGGCCGGCGCCAGTCTGGCTGAAGTTGAGCGCGGCCGCTGGCATCTCAGGCACGTTCGCCTGCGGCTGGCCGAGATTGAGGAGGATCGGCACCGACCAGTGATCCGGGATTTGCAAAAGCTCGAGCAGCTCACTTTTCTCCTTCTCCGCCGCCTGCGCGACGCTGCTGCGCAAACGCGCGTCGCCGCCAAAGACGATGAATTGCCGCGACGCGCTGACGGTGCGTGGGAGAGGCGCGGCTGCGGCAATGTTACACACCAGGAGTGCGACCGCGCCCAGCCTTAATTTCACATGCGCAACATAGCGATTCTGGAACCGGCCGGCGAGCTTCGAACAACTAACGGCAAAGTGGGTGGTTTAATCAGCAGATGCATTTGGCCAAAGCGCATTAAGGATGCTTCGGCCAGATGTGAATTGAACCGATGAAATCAAAAGCATTTGCATTATTTGTGGCGCTGGCGGTGTTGGCCGCGGGGCCGGCCTTTGCCCAGCGTCGGGTGATAACAACAGGAACGACCGGCGGCCGAACCGTAGTCAGTAACCAGTTCCATCGCCCTTACTGCCGCGGCGGCGGAGTGTCATGGTCGATCGGGATCGGCTTCCCATTCTATGGCGGCTACTACGGCGGTTATCCATACTACGCGACTTCCCCTTACTACGGCGGATACTATCCGTCCGGCGGCTACGGTTACGGTTACTATCCTTACGGCGGCTATTCCTACAGCGGTGGCAACTACGGCGCTCCTTACTATGGACGGCCTGGCTACGAAGGCGGCAGCCGCGGCTCGACCGTCGCGCGCGTGCAGGAGCGGCTTGCCCGCAGCGGCTACTATTCCGGTGCAGTCGATGGAGTGATGGGGCCGCGCACGCGCTCGGCTGTTCGCGCCTATGAACGCCGGCACGGCCTCCCGGCGGATGGAGTGATCGACCGCCAGTTGCTGGCGACGATGGGGCTCGCCTGATTTCCAGAACTTTGGGGAGCCGGCGGGTGGTAGCGCAAGCGGCCCGCCGGCGAGCTTTTTCGGTGTAAGCGGCGCTTGTGCCAAGCGCCGGGCGTCGTGACGTGGTAAGCTCGGCGTTTGACACAAACGCCTCTACAACCCTATGGGGTGAAGATGATCTCTTTCTCGCCCAGCTGAAGCGAACCGGTGCGCGCGATCAGCTTGCGCTCGCGATCGAGCGCGGCGGTAACATCGTTAAATAGAAAGCTCGCGTGTTGCATCAGGGCCGGATGAACCGGCATCCTGCCAATCGCGCCACCGGCAGATGTCGCATGCCGTTTATCGCCCCCGCCTTCCACCGTGAAGTCATTCGACACGAAGACCGAGTAGCCGAAGATCGAACGGCCTACCGTCACCTCAGAGCGACCCGGGTGGAAGCTGACTACGGCGCGGTCGAAGTCGAGTAGGAAGTGATCCAGCTTCTCTTTCTTCTTTCCGAGAATGTAGGCCAGATAAGCGTTGATCTCTTCTTCCGAGTAACGCAACTGCGGCGGCTTCTGATATTGCGTCAGGCTTTCAAGGTCAAGGCTGATCTGCGGCGGTAACGTTTCCGACTTCTTCGCCGGTGGAAGATTTGCCGGCGGCCACAACATCAACAGCAGCGCCGCCGCGACCCCCGCCGCCACGATGAGTTTTGCCCACTTCAACGCCAGCGCGCGCGTGCGACCACGTCGCCGGTCGAACATTCCACTCACACGTTGGTGCATCTGCTCCACGGTTTCGCCCTGCGCGGCCTTCCGCGGAAGCGCCGAGTGATCCAGCCGCGCTCCGCAATCGTGACAATAAACACGCTCCGGCTCGTTTTCGCGCCGGCAATCCGGGCAGATCAAACGCACTGGCGCAGCCGTGCTCACGACTTCTTTTCGGGCGCGCTTGGCGGCGGCGAAGGCGTCTTGCTTTCAGCCTTGGTTTCCGGCTTGGCCGCCGGTTTCTCCGGCGCTTCTTTCTTCGCTGCTTCCTTGTAGGAGGAACTGCGATAATCAGTGGTGTAAAATCCCGATCCTTTAAAGATGATGCCCGCGCCCGTACCGAGCAGCCGCTTCACTTTCCCGTGGCCCCACTCAGCCAGCCGGCAGAGTTCCTTTGGACATTCGCGGAATGGCTCGTCGCGCATCGACTGGAAGGCATCGAAATTTTGCCCGCATTTCTCGCAGGCATATTCATAGGTAGGCATCAGGATATCAGCGAGTCGCAAAGTAGATTCGTTGCAGAGCAAAATTCAAGCCGCCGTGCCCGTTTCCTGCTTCGGCATACCTTGACTTTGAGGAGCCTGTGGGGAACATCCTCCCGGTTTTCATGCGATCCATCCTTCAATTTGCCACCTTAGCCTCAGCCGCAGCAGCCTTCTTCCTGGCCGGATGCGGCTCGGAAGACGCGCGTTTTTCCACCGAGACGCAATATCTCGGCGGCGTCTATGGCCCCGGGCCGGTGTCGGCCGGCGCGCCACAGGATAACGTTTCCTACTGGGATGGCGAGAGTCTTGAAGGCAAACCGAGCGTGAAGATCAGCCTGGGCGAGCAGCGCGCCTATTTCTATAAAAGCGGGAAGCTCGTCGGCATTACGCAACTTTCCACTGGCCGCGAAGGCCTCAACACGCCCATCGGTAAGTTCGCCATCAGTCAGAAAGACGTAAACCATGTCTCGAGCAAGTACGGCGACTACGTGGATGAATTCGACAACGTGGTGAAACCGAATGTCGAGCTCGGCGTCGACCCGAAGCCGCCGGGCACTCATTTCAAAGGCGCGCCCATGCCCTACTTCATGCGCATCGTCGGCGGTGTCGGCATGCACGCGGGCTATCTCCCTGGTTATCCCGCGTCACATGGCTGCATTCGCATGCCCGAGTTCATGGCGGAAAATTTCTTCAAAACGGTCAGCGTCGGCACACCGGTGACAATCACAAATTAAGCGGCTGAATAGCCGCGTGCGACCACCGATTAGCCCGCGATCACGCATCGGGATCGCAGTGTCATCCTGAGCGAAGCGAAGGATCTCTCGACCTCGCCTGAAGCCGTGCGTTATGAGAGATGTTTCGCTTCGCTCAACATGACAGAGCGCGTCTTTTCGGCGACAACTTCGAGTGGAGAAAAACTCTTCTCTCCTGGAATTAGCCGCTCGACCTCTCGCCGGTAGACTGCGCGAGATCGCCGAAAGCCGCTTCCCCGTTCGGTTCTCTCACATCGTTGAGAGTGCGCAGCCGTTTCTCTCCGCAATCATTGCGCGGGGAAGTCCCCAGACGTTCTGGATTATTTGTCCGACGGTGCGCGCGCAGGAGCTCTTCTTCGAGACCGGCGTCAAATGGTTACCCGAAGCGCGATTTCTGCCCGAAGCAGAGTTTGCCGCGCTTGAAAACATTTTGCCGGATCCCCAAATCGCAGCCGAGCGGCTGGCGCTGTTTTCCGAAATTGGCAAACAAAGCGCGCCGCTCGTGATTGTCACCACCCGTGCGGCGCTCGATCAGCCGGCGCCTCATCGCCGCGCCCTCGAGACTGCGTCGCTCGATCTCCGCCGCGGCAGAAACCTGAACATGGGAACGCTTCTCACCGCCCTGGCGAATGCAGGCTACGAACGCGTGCCGCAGGTGAGCACGCGCGGCCATTTCGCCGTCCGCGGCGGCATCGTGGACATCTTCTCCTGGCAGGCAGCACTCCCGTTGCGGGTGGAGTTTTTCGGTGACGAAATTGAATCGCTGCGCGACTTCGATCTCGACACGCAGACGTCGGTGCGCACACGCGACAAAACCAGCGTCCTTCTCACTGCCGCGCACGACGCCAGTGCGCGCGTTCGCGATTACATCGAAGCGAGTGATCTCACCATCGCGCTCGATCCAGATGCGCAGTCGGAGGCGCACATCCAAATCAGCGAAGGCTGGCTCGATCAGGAAGGCGACGCTCCGGAAGACTTCTCCGGCGCATTCATTGAACCAGACATTGGCGCGTTCGACGCCGGCGATTTCATGCTGGCGGAAGCGAAACGCGTGCAGTTCGCGGCGCGGCTCAAACAATGGCGCGAGCAAAATGCCACCGTAGCGATCTACTTCCAGACTGAAGGCGAAATCGAGCGATTCCGCGAGTTGATCCCGGCCGACGCGCTTCACGGTGTCGATTTACTCGAAGGCACACTCAGCCGCGGCTTCGCTTTTCCTGCTGCCAATCTCGTCGTGCTTTCCGCGAACGAGCTGCTCGGCCGCTTCCCCGCCCATGGCCGGAGACGCCTGCAGCGGGCCGAGCGCCGCAACCGCGCCCCGATCGATTTCAGTGAGCTGAACGAAGGCGATCTGGTCGTTCATCTGGAACACGGCATCGGCAAATTCCTTGGCGTGCAAAACCTCGCGTCGAATGGCGGCGGCGAAGTCCTCGCTCTGGAATTCGCCGATGACGCGAAGCTCTACGTCCCGCTCGAGCAGGCCTATCTCGTTTCGCGCTACGTCGGCGTGGGGAAAAAGTCGCCGCCGCTTAGTTCACTGGCCGATGCGAAATGGGCTCGCGCAAGAAAAAGCGCCACTGCTTCCATCTTCGATTACGCGGGCAAAATGCTCGCGCTCCAGGCCGAGCGACAGGCACACGCGGGTCACTCGTTCGGCACCGACACGAAATGGCAGGCGGAGTTTGAGCATTCCTTTCCGTATCGCGAGACGCCAGACCAGTTCACCGCCATCATCGACACCAAGCGCGACATGGAACAGCCGCGGCCGATGGATCGCCTGCTCTGCGGTGACGTCGGCTTCGGCAAAACCGAAGTGGCGATTCGCGCGGCCTTCAAAGCGGTCATGGATGGCAAACAGGTCGCGGTGCTCGCGCCCACCACCGTGCTGGCGCAGCAGCATTTCGACACGTTTCGCCAGCGCATGCTCGATTATCCGATCCGCATCGAAATGCTCAGCCGCTTCCGTTCGCCAGCCGCGCAGAAAAAAGTCCTGCAGCTCCTGCGCGAAGGCGGCATCGATATCGTCATTGGCACGCACCGGCTCATCTCCGGCGACGTCGTTTTCAAAGACCTCGGCCTTGTCGTGATTGACGAAGAGCAACGGTTCGGCGTGCTGCACAAGGAGAAATTCAAGGATCTCTTCCAGCTCGTGGACGTGCTCACACTCTCAGCCACGCCCATCCCGCGCACGCTCTATCTCTCGTTAGTGGGCGTGAAAGACATGTCGACCATCGAAACGCCGCCGCAAAATCGGCTGCCGGTGGAAACAGTCGTTTGCGGCTACGATGAGCGCATCATCCGCGACGCCATCAATCGCGAGCTCGAGCGCCAGGGCCAGGTTTATTTTCTGCACAATCGTGTGCAATCAATTGAGAAAGTGCGCGATCGCGTGGCCGAGCTTTGCCCGCAGGCGCGGGTTGAATTCGGGCACGGTCAGATGGATTCCGACGATCTGGAAGCCGTCATGCACCGCTTCGTGCAGGGCAAAATCGATGTGCTTGTTTGCACCACCATCATCGAGAGCGGCCTCGACATTCCCAATGCCAACACCATCATCATTGATCGCGCCGATCGCTTCGGTCTCGCCGATCTGTATCAACTGCGCGGACGTGTCGGTCGCGCCGAGCACAAGGCCTACGCTTATCTGCTTCTTCCGCGCGAGATGATGACCGTCGGCGCCGCGCGCAAACGCATTAATGCCATTAAACAATACAGCTCGCTCGGCGCCGGTTTTCGCATCGCCATGCGCGATCTGGAGATTCGCGGCGCGGGCAGCATTCTCGGCACGGCCCAGAGCGGCCACATCATGGCTGTCGGTTTTGATCTCTATTGCCAGCTGCTCAAACAGGCGGTCGGGCAAATCAAAGGACAAAAAACGCGCTGGCGACTCGAGGTCGAATTGCGCCTCGATTTCATCGCGGCCAACGAGGCCGAGTACGTGGGAGACGCCAGCCGCGTGCCGGCGTTCATCCCGCACACTTTCATCGATGATCCCGGCCTGCGCATTCAGGCTTACCGGCGATTGGCGGAAGTGACCGCGCTCGAGGAACTCCATCGCCTGCAAAAAGAGTGGCGTGATCGCTTCGGAACCTTTCCCGAACCGGCGACAAATTTAACCCTGCTGACCGAGATCAAACTCGCGGCCGCGCGCCAGCAGATCACTCGCGTGGAGACGCGCGAGAACAAACTGATGCTGACGCGGCGCGGGGATTTTATACTTGTCGCTGGCAAATTCCCTCGTTTAGTTGCACCCAGAATTGAGGAGCGCTTAGCGGAAATACTCGAGCTGCTCCGGAAGCTCTGACCTATGGTTCGTTTCGTCCTCATTGTTCTGATCGGCATCGTTCTGCCGTTGACCCCGCTCTGTCGCGGTGCGCTCGCGGCCCAGCCCGAAGTGATCGATGGCGTCGCTGCTTTAGTGAACAGCGACGTGATCACCTACTCGCAGGTGCGCAATCTTTCCGCCCCGAAGGAAAGGCTGCTCCGTTCTCAATTCCGCGGCGAGGAACTGGCCGCCAAGATCAAGGAAGCGCGGGCCGCTGCGCTCAAGGATCTGATCGATCGACAGCTCATCATTCAGGCATTCAAAAAGGAGGGCTACCAGATTCCGGATCACTTCCTCGATCAGCAAGTCAAGGACATCATCCAGGAAAACTTCGGCGGTGACCGCAACACCTTCATCAAGACACTCCAGGCGCAGAATTATACTTTGGGCGAATTCAAGAAGGTGGAATTGGACAAGATGATCGTGCAGGCGATGCGCCACAAGAACGCGCAACTCGATACCTTGATCTCGCCCAACAGGATCCAGGACTATTACCGCCGGCACCGCGACGAGTTCACGAACAAGGAACAGATCAAGCTGCGCATGATCATGATTCCGGCGCGCGCGTCCGACCAGGCTGCGCAAAAAGCCATGGCGGAGGAGATCCTGAGCAAGCTGGTCAACGGCGCCGAGTTCGAGCGCATGGCGCAAATCTATTCGGAGGACAGCACGCGTGATCTCGGCGGTGATTGGGGCTGGGTTGACCGCGGAACTCTGGCGGCGCCGCTGGAAAAAGTCGCTTTCAATTTGTCGCCGGGAAAGATCAGCAACATCATCGATCTCGGCGGCAACTACTATATTCTTAAAGTAGAAGAGAGGCGCGGCGGCGTGACGCGGCCCTTCGCCGAAGTGCGCAACGACATCGAGAAGAAGCTGCTTCAGGAAGAGGCGCAAAAGAAGCAGGAGCGCTGGCTCGCCAGTTTGCGCGAGAAAGCTTACATCAAAACTTTCTAGCCAAGGTTCGCCGGCTGTTCATTAATGCTCGATGCCAATTCGCATCGGCATAACTCTGGGGGATCCGGCCGGCATAGGGCCGGAGGTGATCGAAAAAGCATTTGGCTCCGGTAAACTTCGCGCCGGCGCTGAATTTCAAGTCATCGGTGAGCGCGGCACAACCAAAGCTGGGGAGCCAAGCAAGGACTCCGCCCGCGCCGCACTTGGAGCTATGGAAGAAGCCGCGCGCCGGGCCGGTGCTGGTGAGCTTGACGCCGTAGTCACCGGCCCGATCCACAAGGCGCGCATGGCCGAGATCGGGTTCCCGTTTCCCGGCCAGACGGAATTTTTCGCCCAGCACACCGGCACAACCAATTATGCCATGCTCCTGACAGCGGGCACGATCATCGTCGCACTTGTCACTACTCACATTCCATTACGCGAAGTTCCGGGTAGCTTGAGAACTTCAGAGGTAGTCCGAATCGGGAAACTACTTGCTGATTTCCTGGAACGCCGCGGAATCAACAGTCCCCGCATTGCCGTTGCCGGCCTCAATCCGCACGCTGGCGAATCCGGCAGGCTCGGAACCGAAGAAATCGGCATCATCACGCCCGCTGTGCGCGAACTAAACTCGTCACTCGTCACTCGTCAGTTTCCTTTGAAGGCCCCATCTCCCCCGACACACTCTTTTACCATCTCGCGCAAGGTAGATGGCATGCCGCTCTGTGCATGTATCACGACCAGGGACTCATTCCGCTCAAGCTTCACGGGTTCGACCACGGCGTAAACGTCACCCTCGGTCTCCCCTACCCGCGCACCAGTCCTGATCACGGCACCGCCTTCGACATCGCCGGCAAGAACATCGCGCGGCCGGACAGCATGATCGCCGCGATCAATCTCGCCATCGAGGTGGCCTTCTAATGGAAGCGGCCAAATACGTTAGCGTTTTCACGATCGGTCTCCAGAACACATTCGTGTATCGGTGGAACTACTTTCTCCGCGCCTTATTCGGCCTCATTCCTTTGGCCGACACGGTTTTTCTTTGGAACGCCATCTTCAAGGAGCCGGGTGGCCGTGGTTTCGGCGGCTACAACTACGGCTCCATGATCTACTATTATCTTTTAACCATTCTCGTCTCGAATCTCGTCACGCCCACGGAAGATGACTGGCAGATCGCCTCCGATATTCGCGAGGGCCAGATCAATTCATTCCTGACCAAGCCGCTGAACTACCTCGGTTACCGCACGAGTATCTTTCTTGCCGGCCGTCTCGTCTACACCGCCGTTACTATTATCCCGATCATCCTGATTTTCTTCTATTTCCGCGCTTATCTTCAACTGCCCCAAAGTATCTTTACCTGGCTGCTGGCCAGTATCTCACTAGTGATGGCCGCGTTCGTTCAGTTCTTCATTACTTATGCCCTGGCCATGATGGCGTTCTGGATACTCGAGATATCGACCATCGTCTTCATCGTCTACTCCTTCGAGTATTTCCTCGGTGGGCAGATGTTTCCCATCGACATCATGCCCGCAGGCGTGCAGGCGGTGATGAAGTGGCTGCCATTCTACTACGAGCTATTTTGCCCAATCGCGATTTTCCTCGAACGATTACGCGGCGCTGAGCTATTTCAAGCATTACTCATCCAGGCTGGGTGGCTGGCAATTACCTGGGCCGCAGCTCACTTCATGTGGAAGCGCGGTCTGGGGCACTACCAGGCAGTGGGTGGGTAGCTACTGAGATGTTGCCGAAATCGATAACTTCGCCCATTCCGTCCAAATACTTTCATCAGCAGCTTTCCCAAATCCACGTCTAATTTCCTTATCGGCGACTCGGTTGTATCCGGCGTTGTGGCCGAACACATTGTTCATCAGTTTTGGATCAGCGTGTGGATACACTCGCCGCAACCCGATCTGATATCGCTCGCGTAACATTCTTTCGAAATCCGCGTCTTGCTTCGGTGAATCAGACACCTCGATTGCAAGCCCTCCCGCCTTTAGATCGTCCAGCGCATCCTGTCGCCCAGCTCGTTCTCCGTCGTAGTAAGATTGGTGCCATCGTGCATCTTCATCTTCTGCTGCCTTGACGATGTCGGGGCATCGATGTCGCAATGCCGACATCGTGGCGTCATTCCAGCCGGCTGCATGTCCCTCAATGCGAGTGTTGACGACGCACCCGGCGACGGCTAGCGCCTCAATGCCGCACTGCTTAAGAGCCTCTTTGGAGAAATTCGGCGCCTTCGGTGCCGAGAACCCAAATCCGTATCCTTCCAAAGCAAAGTGCCCAGTTCGTACCTGTTGTTTTGCCTGAAGCCACCCGGAAACATACGAGCCCGAGTACTCTAAAATACTAACGGGAGTCAGACTTACGCCACTGGGCATGCCGAAAATCCCTGGTGCGAATTGATGAATGTATGAACGGCACCACACGAAAACAAACGGCGCTGCAATACCCAGCGGGATCAAAGCGCGTCGGACGGATTTCACGCCGTGGACAGCAAGGACAATGGGCCAAAGAAACCATAGCGTCGCGAATCCAACCCACAGGCGCGTCCATCCAATCGACTCCTCCTCTGAAAAAGCGAGAATCGAGAGGCCGAGGAGCAGCACCATCGCGTGAAGCACTACCGCAGTGCCGATGATGCCGTGTACGCTCAAGCGCAAGAATGCTTTCAAGATCTCGTCACAGGTAACTCCGCTGCTTTCCACGCCTTCAATCCGCCCGCCATGGAACGCACATTTTTGCAGCCCATCTTTTGCAGACTTTCTGCTGCCAGCGCCGACCGGCCGCCGCCACCGCAATGACAAATGATCACCGCATTCGGATCGGGAATCTTCTCTTCAACCTCCAGCTCAAGTGTTCCGCGACTAAGATTCACAGCATCGGGAATGTGACCTTCTTCCCACTCATCCTGCTCACGGACATCGACAATAACTGCTTGTCCAGTTTTTGCCTGGGCTGCGGCATCAGCAGGCGAAATCTCTGTAATCTGTTTTTTCGCTTCGGTCACTAGCTCTTCGTAACGGCTCATAGTTCATTCATAACGTAGCGCATCAATCGGATCGAGCCGCGCCGCCGTTCGCGCTGGATAAAAACCGAAGAAGATTCCGACGGCTGCGCTGACCAGAAATGCCGCCAGGATTGACACGGGCGAGATAAGCGACGGCCAGTTTTTCCACGCCGACAACACCCTGGAAGCGACCACGCCCAGGGCGATGCCAAGCAATCCTCCCACCGCGCTCAGCGACACTGCTTCGATCAGGAACTGGGTGAGAATATCGCGGCCGTGCGCACCGACGGCCATGCGCGTGCCGATCTCGCGCGTCCGCTCGGTCACGCTCACGAGCATGATGTTCATGATTCCGATGCCGCCGACGACGAGCGACACGCCCGCGATCGCACCGAGCAGGCCGGTCATGACATCGGCTGTGGCTGTCGCGGCTTGCGCGATCTCCTGTTGATTGCGCACGGTGAAATCGTCATCGCGGCCCGCACGGATATTGTGCCGCTGGCGCAATAGTGAGGTGATCTGCTGCTGTGCCGGCTCAAGGTCGGACGCGTTCGCCACCTGCACGTTGATGTTGCGCAAAGTCGTGCCGCCGGAGACGCGCTTCATCGCGCTGGTGTAAGGCATGATGACGACGTCGTCCTGGTCAGGGCCTTGCGCGCTGAGACCTTTCGCGGTCAGCACTCCCAGGACCGTGAAAGGCACGTTCTTTATCCGCAACGTCTGGCCCACCGGATCATCGTTTCCAAAAATCTGCGACGCGGTCGTTTTGCCGATCACGCACACTTTGTTCGCGCTGCGCACGTCCTGGTCGGTGAAGGGCGCGCCATCGGCCAGCGGCCACTGCCGAATATCGAAATAATCTGGCGCCTCGCCGAGCACGCGGGTAAACCAATTCTGATTACCGGCCGCGACCTGCGAAGTGGAGACCACTTCCTCACTCACGCTGATCGCGCCCGGCACTTCCCGGCGGATCGCTTCGGCATCTTCAATCTTCAATGTCCCGGCACCGCCCCAGCCCGTGCGAATGCCGCTTGCGGTCGTGCTTCCGGAGAAAACGAGGATCACATTTTGTCCGAGACTGGCGATCTGCGCCTGCACCTGCGCTTTGGCGCCGTTGCCAATGCCCACCATCGCAATCACCGCGCCCACACCGATGATGATGCCGAGCGCGGTGAGCGCGGAGCGCAATTTATTCCGGCGCAGTGCGCGGAAGGCGATCTTAAATGTGGATGCGAGTCTCATATCGCCTCGGGTAGCGCACGCGCCCCGCGTGCTGGTCGTTGCGTCTCGCAACGACGGACTTTCCTGAGCACGACGCCGTGAAGAAAAGTTCGCGAACCCGAGGAC
>JBBPYF010000021.1:0-13958 GCA_038200165.1 Chthoniobacterales bacterium
CTCAGTCCTCTCACCTTCGGCGCATTCTCGATTATCAAAACGATGAGCATGTGGAAAGGCGCACGGGAGCTTTCCTGTCGGCCTTTCGACAAGTTGCGCGACGGTTTCGTCATGGGTGAAGGCGCGGGTTCGCTCGTGGTGGAGGAGCTCGAACATGCGCGCGCGCGCGGCGCCAAAATTTACGCCGAGCTGCTGGGCTATAGTTTAAACAACGATGCGTTTCACATGACGACTCCGCTGCCGGGCGCTGAGTCGTGCATCCGCGCCATGCGTGCCGCGCTCGCCGATGCGCAGCTCGCGCCCGAGCAGATCGATTACATAAACGCCCACGGCAGCTCGACGCAGCTTAATGACGCGACCGAAACGCTCGCGATCAAAGAAGTCTTCGGCGGACACGCGCGCAAAATCCCGGTGAGCGGAACGAAAGCCTTCACCGCGCATCCGCTTGGGGCGACCGGCGCGATTGAAGCGATGATTTGCGCACTTGCGCTCGAGCACCAGCACGTGCCGCCGACGTTGCATCGCGATCACCATGATGATGCGTGCGATCTGGACGTCGTTCCGCATCACGGCCGCGCGGCCAATCTGCGCTACGCCATGAGCAATTCGTTTGGGTTTGGTGGCATCAATGCCTGTGTGATTCTGGGCGCGGTTTGATCGTCATCCCGAGCGAAGCCGAGGGATCCCGTAGAAGTCACCTTTAAGGTTGCGCTGCGGGATCCTTCGACTCCGCTGCGCTCCGCTCAGGATGACGGCACTGCTCGAGCAAATCCGGCCGATCCCTTTCCGTGCGCAGTCGCGCCTGCTCTTTCCGCCATTTTGCGATCTCGGCGTGATTTCCACTGAGCAGAACTTCCGGAACTTTCCAGCCGCGAAACTCGGCCGGCCGCGTGTAATGCGGCGCTTCGAGCAGTCCGTCGACGAAACTGTCTTCCATGGCGGATTGCTCATGGCCCAGGACTCCAGGAAGCAATCGGACGACGGCATCGATAAAAACGACGGCCGCAATCGCGCCGTTGGTCAACACGTAATCGCCAATCGAAATTTCGTGATCGATGAGGTGCTCGACCACGCGATGATCCACTCCTTCGTAATGTCCGCAGACGATGATGAGATGGGCGTGACGCGCCATCTCGTTCGCGAGATGTTGCTCAAAACGCCTGCCTTGCGGCGTCATGAGAATGGTGATGCTTTCGTTCGTTCGCAGTGACTCGACTGCGGCAAAGATCGGTTCCGATTTCATTACCATCCCGTGGCCGCCGCCGAACGGCGCGTCATCGACGACGTGATGTTTGTCGTTCGTCCAGTCGCGCAAATCGTGGATGTGAAGATAGAGCGCGCCGCTTTCCTGCGCGCGCTTCATCATGCTTTGGCTCAGAGGCGCGCGGCAGATTTCGGGAAAGAGCGTGATGATGTCGACGCGCACGGCGGATTAACCGCAGGGAACGCAGAGGATGCCGAGATTCAAATCGTTCTTCTTTGCGTCCTCTGCGTTCTTTGCGGTTGTTTTCTTTACTCGACGATCTCGAGCGTGGCGCGCTGATTGTGCCGGGAGGCTGAGCTGGCGAGTAAGGCGCGAATGGCCTGGATCGTCTGGCCATTGCGGCCAATGATGCGGCCGACGTCGCTTTGCCGCAGTTGCAGGCGGAACGTCACGGTGCGGCCAGAAGGTATTTCGCTGATGATCGCTTCATCGGGAAACTCGGCGAGTTGGCGGATGATGTATTCGAGATACTCACGCATAAACCAATCTGCCGTCATCCCGAGCGAAGTCGAGGGATCCCGTGGCGGACCTGACAGGTAACTTCCACGGGATCCTTCGACTCCGCTTCGCTTCGCTCAGGATGACAAAAAAGGAGAGCGTGTCGTTCAGGATGACACCGAAGGAGATAGCGCACTCGCCGCAGCTTTCTTGTTCTTCTTGATCAGGCTCCGCACCGTGTCGCTCGGCTGGGCGCCGCGCGCGAGCCAATGCTCGATGCGATCGAGCTTGAGCGTGCTGTTGTGCCCCGTCTTCTTCGGATCGTAGGTTCCGACGAGCTCGAGGAATTTGCCGTCACGCGGGCTGCGGCTGTCGGCAATAACTACTTTGTAATACGGACGGTTGAGCGCGCCTTCTCTGCGAAGTCTAATTGATACTGACATCTATGGTTGAGTGGTTGAGTGGAGGAAACGAATCGCCCGAATGAGCGATTTCGCAAGTCAGCTTCTCATTCGCGCCATCTGCGCCATCATTCGTTTCATCTTGCCCGCGTTCTTCATCAGTTTGCGCATTTGATTAAAGCGCTGGAGCAAATCGTTCACCTCGGTAACGCTGCGCCCGCTGCCACGCGCGATCCGTTGCCGCCGCCGCGCGTTCAAAATGTCCGGCTTGCTCCGCTCCTCCGCCGTCATCGAGAGCACAATCGCTTCAATGCGACGCAGCTGTTTTTCGTCAACCGAAAGGCCGGGCACGTTATTCATCCCTGGCAGCATGCCGAGAATATTCTCCAGCGGCCCCAGTTTCCGCATCATTTTGAATTGCGCGAGGAAATCGTGGAAATCGAACCTGGCCGTGCGCAGTTTTTTCTCCAGGCGCGCGGCTTCTTCTTCGTCGACTGCTTCGGCCGCTTTCTCGACCAGGCCGACGATGTCGCCCATACCGAGAATGCGTCCGGCCAGGCGATCGGGCACGAACGGCTCGAACTGATCGAGCTTCTCGCCCACGCCGGCGAACTTGATCGGCCGCTGCGTCACTTCGCGCATGGAAAGCGCCGCGCCGCCGCGCGCGTCGCCGTCGAGCTTGGTCAAAACAATGCCGGTGATCTGGAGCGCGTCATTGAAATGCGTCGCCATACTGACGGCCTGCTGTCCCGTCGCGGCGTCAGCCACGAGCAGAATTTCCTGCGGCTGGAGGAAATCGCGCAGCCGTTTCAGTTCTTCGATGAGGGGCTGATCGATTTCCTGCCGGCCAGCGGTGTCGAAAATCTCGACGTTTTGCGTCTGCGATTCTGCCCACGCCAGACTGGCGCGCGCCGAGCGCACGACATCCTTTTCCTCAGTTGGCGGCGTGTAAACCGGCACCTCGACCTGTTTGCCCAGGGTGGCGAGTTGCTCGATCGCAGCAGGCCGCTGCAGGTCGCAGGCGATCAACACCGGCGCGCGTCCCTGTTTCTTCAACAAGCGCGCCAGCTTCGCCGATGAGGTTGTTTTGCCGGCACCATTCAGCCCGACCATGAGAATGCGCGCGGGCTTTTGCAGACCCAGCGGCGCGGCGTCACCGCCCAGCAGCGCGGTGAGCTCGTCGTGAAAAATCTTCACGATTTGCTGGCCGGGCGTGATGCTGCGCAAGACTTCTTCGCCCATCGCCTTTTCTCTCACGCGCGCGATGAAGTTTTTCGCGACCTGAAAATCGACGTCGGCTTCGAGCAACGCGAGGCGGACCTGACGCAGCGCGTCGTTGATGTTGGCCTCGCTGATGGTGCCGTGACCGCGAAGGTCCTTGAAGATATCCTGAAGCTTATCGCCGAGTTGGGAAAACATGGCTCAATTAAGAAGGCGTTTCCGTGAGCTGTTCTGGGGAGCGCAGGCTGCCAGCCTGCAGTTCGCGGCAGCTTGCCGCGAACCGTATGATGGTTCGACAGAGCGCGGCGAGCCGGCATTTGGCCAGCGGCCAAATGCTACAGGCTGGCAGCCTGTGCTCCCCGGATTCATCGCTGGCTACTTTCTGGGTGTTGCAGAGGCGTTGGGTGTTGGCGATACCGCAGGGGCATTTGCGCCTTCGGCAATCGCGAAGGTCCAGTGCGCCTCCACTTTTTTGCCGCCGGATTTTGCTTCCACAATCACCGTCACTTTGTCACGCAGCTTTTGTGTGACTTGATATGAGACGGTGTTCGTCTTCGCATCGAACGACGCCGGCACTACGCCGAGCCCGCTCACACGCATGAGCACGCTGCCGGGATCGAGCTGGCCGAATGCTCCGAGCTTCGCGCTGATCAATGGCATCGCGGTGCGCACAGTCTCGCCGTCAGCAGGCTTGGCCTGCAAATTCGCCGCGCCGATTTCCGCGACCGGCGCACCGCCGCCGCTCGAGGTCGCGATCATGGAAATGGCATCGCCAAAGACCTT
Source organism: Chthoniobacterales bacterium (assembly GCA_038200165.1). Classification (GTDB taxonomy): domain Bacteria; phylum Verrucomicrobiota; class Verrucomicrobiia; order Chthoniobacterales; family UBA10450; genus AV69. The sequence continues at coordinate 4,108 of JBBPYF010000021.1, forward strand.
GGGTTTGTTCGCTTCCATCAGGTAACGCCCGAGCGAATCCGTGCTGGAGCGGAACGTGATGGGCTGACCATAAACAGTGAAGAGCGCCTCGTATCCTGCCTGCATCGCCACTTCCTTGATGTGCTGGTTGTAATAGCCGTAGGGCACGGCGAAGCAGTTCACGCGAATGCCGAGCCGCTGCTCGAGCAGCTCCTTGCAGCCGACCACTTCGTTGTGCAGCCATTGCTCGTACTCCGGCGGGCTCAGCTTTTTCTTTGCCACCTTGTCGTAAGGCTTGCGCAAATCCTGGTGCGTGGCGGAGTGCGCCTGAATATCCACGCCGGCATCGCGCATTTCCGCCAGTTGCTCCCAGGTGACCGCTTCGCCGCCGCCGAAATGCCCGCCGCGCACGCCTTCGGTGTAAATGAACAACGTGAACGGATATCCGAATTTTTTCATGATCGGCCAAGCCACGTCGTACTGCGATTTCCAGCCGTCATCGAGAGTAATGATGGCGCAGCGCGGCGGGATGTTTTTCTCGCCGCGTTTCCACGCCAGGAAATCCTGCATCCCGATGACGGTGATGCCGCGGTCTTTCAGCTCCTGCATTTGCTGCTCAAACATCTGCGGTGTGATCTCCGTGTCGGGCCGGCGCACCTGGTTGACGAAACGGTGGTAGCCGAAAACAATGACCTGCGCGGTTTGATCGACTGCGACTTTGCCCGGCGAAGTGGCCGCGCCTGGGCTGGGCGAGACGCTTGGTGTCGCGGTCGCAGTGGGTGTAGGCGTGGGTGTTTCGCCGATGGTCTTCACCGTTTCGGTCTTTTTGCAGGTGGGCAGAGCGAGAGCCAAGGCAAGCGAGAGGAGAGCGAACTTCATAGAAATGACGAAGGCCTTTAGTTGTGACAGGATGAAAAACAAGCGGTTTTTGTGCGAAGGGCGGCATCAAAATTGCACCTTTGGGTGAGAAATTTGTCAGCCCAACTCGAATCGTCTATCAATCGCCATGCGCTCGGCCTGGAGCATCATCATCACTTGCGCTGGGCTCGTTGTGGCCGGCTGCCAGACTGTTTCTGAGCAGCAGGCCAGCAAGAATACGACGCGCACTTTCAGGACAGTGGTGGTCGATGCCGGCCATGGCGGCAGAGACAGCGGCGCTTACCGGCGGTTCGGGCCACCGGAGAAATCGGCCACGCTCGATGTGGCACAGCGGCTGAGCCACAAGCTGCGTGAATCGCAGTTGCAGGTGGTGATGACTCGCTCAGACGACACGTTCATCCCCCTCGATACGCGGGTGGATATCGAGAACCGCATAAAAAACTCGATCTTCGTCAGCATTCATTTCAATGACTCGCGCCGGCGAGGCATCAAAGGCTACGAGACGTATTATCATTCACCATTCGCCTCGGGGCTGGCGCGACGGGTGCAGAGTAAACTTCTCACCATGAAAGGCGCGGTGAATCGCGGTGTGCACGTGGCGAACTTCCGCGTCCTGCGCAACGCCAGCTATCCCGCGGTGCTGGTGGAATGCGGTTACCTGAGCAATCGCGCCGAAGGTTACGAAGCGCGGAGCGAAGAGTATCGCGAACAGTTGGCGGATAAAATTGCGGAAGCCATTGTGGAGGAACGCTACGGCGCGGGCGTTTACCGCAGCGGCAGCGAGACGGCGCAGCAGCAACCGTCGAAGCGCACGCCGCAGCCGTTACCGCCGCCGGGAGAGGGACCGGGCCTGGTGCCGCGGACGCTCGGCGGCGAGCATTGATCAACCGTCATCCCGAGCGGAGTCGAGGGATATCGTAGCGTACCGAAAGATTCACCACGGGATCCCTCGGCTTCGCTCGGGATGACGACTTTGCGTTAACTAGAATTCCCTTCCGCGTTTCTCCGGCCCGAACGCCGCGATCGCGGTCAGCGCAACGAAAATAACGGCCGCAAAGATCGCCATCCCGGTGGCGTAGTTTGGATGCGCAGACGCGCCGAAATGCCCCGCCAGCTTCACCTCGATCACCGCCGTGTTCGCCGCAAGCAAGTTGCCTAATTGATAAGCAAAACCGGGAAACGTTCCGCGGACGCCGGCGGGCGAAAGTTCATTGAGATGCACCGGCACCACGCCCCATGCGCCCTGCACCATGAATTGCATCAGAAATCCACCGAGCACCAGCAGCGATAAACTTGGCGAGAAAACCCAAAGCGGGATGAGAAGGAGACCTAGCAACGCGCAGCCGATGATCGCCCGCCGGCGGCCGAATCGCTGCGACAAATGCCCCACAATTGTGCCGCCGCAGATGGCGCCGAAGCTGTAGATAATGCCGATAGTCGCTTTCGCGCTGACGCCTAACCCGCGCTGCTCACCCAGAAACGTTTGATACATGTCCTGTGTTCCATGTGACATAGCGTTGAACGCCGTCATCAGAACGATGACGTAGATGAAGAGCAACCAATGCTCGCGCACAATCGTTGCGGCGTTCGCCCAAAACCTTGAGGCGAGATGCGTCTCGCGCAGCCACGCTGGCGATTCGGGAACGCGCGCCCGAATATAGATAACGAGAAACGCCGGCAGCGCGCCGACAACAAAGAGCCCGCGCCAACCGAAAAATGGAAAGACGATCCAGTAAACGATCGCTGCCAGTAGATAACCGAAAGCGTAACCTTGCTGAAGAATACCGGAGAAGAGTCCGCGCGCATTGACCGGCAGCGTCTCCATCGCCAGTGACGCGCCCAGTCCCCACTCACCGCCAAGTCCGATGCCGTAAAGCGCGCGGAAAACAAGCAGCCAGGTGTAGCTCGGCGAAAATGCGGTCAGCAATTCCATCGCGGAGTAGAAGATGATGTCGATCATCAGGGGGGTGCGCCGGCCAAAGCGATCGCCGAGTAGGCCGAAGATGAATGCGCCGACTGGGCGCATGGCCAGCGTCAGAGTGATGGCGTAGCCGATCTCAGCGACAGAGCGATGAAAGTCGTGCGCCAGCGGCGGGATGACGAAAGTGAGCAGAAAGAAGTCGAAAGCGTCCAGCGCCCAGCCCAGAAAGCAGGCGATGAAGGTGTTGCGCTGTGTGCGATTCAACGAGCGAAATAATCGCCACGCTTCCATTTCCGACTCACCTAGACGTAGGCGTTGCAGAAGTCGAGACTGCTTGATCTGTCGCCGTCCCAAGCCAGACAGCTTCAGTTTTTAGTAGAATATCCGAAGGCTTTAGTGGCAGAATCGTAGCTAATGAAAGAAATGGCGTGCCATCACCCACGATCGACGCCGACCCTCAACCTTAACCTGCTCCCCCGAAATGTCTCTCTTATCTATACTGGCGCGCCGTCCTGAACGTTGGCAGATCAATCGGGCCCTGGCTGAAAGTTTACTGCATGATATGGCACTGATCCAAGCGAAGCCGGCGAAAGTCATCGCCATTCCCGGCACTACTACGCAGAGACCCGCGCCGGGTTACCTGCGATAGAGTAGCGCTAGACTAATCTTCGTTAGTTGTCGGGTTGAAGCTGCCCGTGAACCAGCTCAGCACGCAACTCATCGATGTCCTTCTGCTGCTGCGCGGAGCGAGCGTCAAATTCCTGCCGTTGTTGCGCAACGTCAGCTTCAAGTTGCTCCACTTTGCGGTGTTCCTTCAGGAATTCATTCAGGAGCATCGCGTTTACGGCATCGTAGCGCACCGTGTAGGGCCGCCCTTGCTCATCATGAGCGACTAAAGCGGAATCCACCTTCTCTACATCTTCAGCCACGAGCCCGAATTGCAGGATACCACTGGGGTCGATCTGCGTAAAGATAAGCTTTTGATGACAGCTTGAAACTTCCAGTTCTTGACGTTCATAATTGCGTTCCGATTTGGTGTTGCTGCAAACTCCGAGCTCTCTGAATGCAGCAGATAAACCTTAGATGATTGTGCGAGAATTAGTCGTCGATTGTCAATTCGAACCCGACGTCTCGCCACGTCACCCTTTCAGTCTCGACTTAGTGTCCGTAGCTTATCACCCGCGAAAGCTTTTGAAAGTTCTCCGGCGTCTGGGCGTAGCTGGTTAGTCCGCCGGTATCGTGGTAGAACTCGATCAGGAGTTTGACTGTACAGGAAATCTGATTGTCTGCGCCTTTCCGCAAATCGCTGAAGAGTCGTCGACTCGCTTTCCTGCTATTGGAATGACAGAGCTTGCCATGTTTAGCCGTCTGCCGCCGAGGACGGACGGCAGCTACCACGCTTTGCCGTTAGGTTAAGCTCGGCAAAGCTTCCAAGGCGGCGCAGGTGGCCTACTTCTTGTACATCGGAACCTCGGGTAGTTGCGGAGGTTGCACGACGTCCTGTTCTTCTTCTTCCTCGGTAGTGTTGATCGGTTGCCCGGCGGGATTGACGAGGTGTGCGGTGACGAAGATGACGAGATTGCGTTTGATGTGCTGCTCGGAGTTGGTGCGGAAGAGGCGACCAACAATCGGGATATCGCCGATGATAGGCGTGCGGTCTTCAGTTACATGTGGCGGCTGGCATTGGCTTCAGCACCGAACATTTACGTCCAGCTGCACCCAAGTTCGGCAGCGAGTTACACGTTTGACGGCCTGACTCGCGGTCAGATCTATCTCGTGCCAACATGCGTGCTTAGCTCCGCTGGCGTAAGCGAGTGGAGTGCTCCTGGCCAACGGATGGTCATCTAGCAGCCCATCGGAAGAAACGTTTTTTCCTAAGGCGCATCGCTGTAAGGCGATGCGCCTTTTGCGTCGACGCAGGTGAGCCGCTGCAGCGGCAATTGGCTGCAACGTTCGCGCGAGCCAAAGCCTATCGATGTGCCATTTCGAGGGATGCTATCACGGCACCCAGCCGGCCAAGGCCCAACTAGTGGAAGTTGGCTTAATGAATCGCGAATCTTTTCGTAAGAGGGATTCTACCGATCCGCGTCTGGCTGCCCGGCGCCGGGCGATCGAAGTAAAAAGCTCGTCAGTCGTCAGTGGTCCTCTCGTTAGCAGGTCCGCCGCAATGTTCGGAATCGTGCGGGTTTCTGCGTGGTGCCAGTCACGAAGCGCCCAAAAGCCCGTGCGACCGACGGCTGCAAAGCGTGGTGACTCCGACAGGGCTTGCACAACAGAGTGCGCGAATTTCTTGGGTTCGCCCGAAAGCTGTGCATGCGAAAGATGCGATGCCAAGTCTCGAAAGTGCATTGGCTCACCTCGAGAGCGGAGCACGCTCTCACACCGGTCGGCGCAAGAAAGATGTTTTTTCCCTAGCCGTACGAAGCCCCCCTTTTCATCCTCCTCGACCTCCGGGATCAGGGCTAGTATCGAGGTGACGCACGCCCCACTCGGTAGCAAACCTACTCGGCTGAGGTGCGTGTTCACCTCGGCTTTCGCCATCCAGGAAAACGTCCGCTGCCGCAACAGCCTCTTAGTCTCGGTCGCTGCCGCCCGCACGCGCTTCCATTCTGGAGCCGTTGCAAAGACCGCAGACGAAGTTCCGCGTCGCAGAAGGTGAAAGCCCAATAAGCGCAGAAGTAGAGACTCTTGAGTGCTAATCTGGGAGCGCGAGACGTTCCAAAAAGTTCGCAACGCATGCTCCCAATCATTTGCCAAGATGCCTGAAAGGTAACGGCCGCGCAGGCCATCGGCGAGAGTGTGGAAGGTTCTAACGAACTCGTCTTCAAAGCGGAACCTGCAGCCAACGTAATCCTCTGCAAAAATGGCCCGCGACAGTGTACTGACGATGCGGTCCTGTAGTACGCGAAGATATTGACAGGTGCATCCGAGCTGTTCCGCGATCTTGGCAACAGCGGCTCTTTGCTCAACGCGCCGTAGTAGAGTCTCACCGAGCACAATGCCGCCTTTACTGCCGAATCTGCTCAACACCGCATGCTGCCACACACCGGAAGCTCTCAAGATCATTTCTTGAATAGGCACCTCAGCGCCAATACCGGGGAGGATGTGAAAACTTCTGTATCGGGCGTATGCAATCCAGTCAACCCTCCCGTTCGGTCGGACCACTTCCGAAACTGCGTCTAGCGCCGCAGTGATTTCTGCGGTGACAGCCTTCCCGCCGAGAGCCAAACGTACGATGCCCTGGCGCGCACTGTCTACTAATTGGCCGACAGTACAAATCGCACCCGCTTGTAATGGCGTTACAGCGCGCTGACTAAGATGCAGGGTTCCGACGGGCAAGCTCCTGTCCCCCGTCGATAGGTCGTCAAATGCCGGCGACGCGAAAAACACAGTATTGTATTCAGCTTGGCCTCTCGACCTACGGAATTGAATCCATCCTCTCCGCCCGTTCCACTGCAGGTATTCGAGGAGCATCTGCACCGCTCCCGAGACTTCGCTCGCCGTGTTTTCAGTCCACTCCGTCGGTTCCTCACGACGCGCCATCACGTCGACGAGCTCGCCGATTGATCCGTAAGTAGCTGTAGCACGGCGCGTTCGCGTTGTTAGCTGTAAATGCCCTATGGGTAATGCTCGAGCCCAGTAGTACAGCTTTGTGTCGTATGGGACGCGGACTGGCTTGACGCGAAGCGCCGAAGCGGGTTTTTACGGTGTAATGATCGGCGCAATAGGAGTAACTCTCACTCTTTTACTAATAGGTTTGTCCCTTGCTGACAAGCAGAGGCGATGAAAACATTTCTGCTCTGGCTGCTTGTGTTCACCGACCCTTCCTCGACTTCCGTCGTTACGAGCCGAAGATCTGCGTCCCACCGGACTGCAGAGCCGGGAGAATTGGAGTTAACGTGAAATTCACCACGTGGATCAAGGCACCGAGGTTTTAGTGGAGATGATGCTGCATGCTTCCCAGTTTTGCAGCAAGGCTGAGACATTCGCGGCTGGGCTAACAGACGGGCGGGAACGCGATGAATTTCGTCTCAAGCTGAGCCAAGCGCGGAACACGCTAGAGCGTTTGCAGCGAACCTATAATGAGAAAAACCTCAATCTCCGGGACAAAGTGACGGCGGCGGAGTTCCGCCAACTCATCGTTGCCCTGCTCTGGGCTTGTTTTTACGTCCGCCACCACATCGATTTTCGGACCTTTCGGATGATTGTGAACGTGGAAGCTGCCTTCACTTATCTGCTGCTAAACTCCGCGCCTTAGGCACTAGCGCTTTCTTCGCTTCAGGGAACGCATCAATCTCCCTTTCAAGGCCCGCGACATTGAACAGCGCCGACCGCGGTGCGCCGGCTGTTGGAAAGTCGACAGCGAGATTGTGACAAGCCAGAAGCCGTTGAATAAAGCTCAGCGGTTCCCGTGCGAATGCCACGCTGTTGTTCGAAGTCCTTCTCCAGGTCGCCAACTGTGTCTCACGACCGTCCCATTGGAGGAGCAGGGGCGCCGTGCGGCTGCTCTCTAACGATTCGCCGCAGGTCAGCAAGGCTGTCCATGTTTTGTGATGATAAGAGAGGACAAGAATCGGCAGTTTTGGCGTCTGTTCCGCACCAATAACCATAAACACTACGTGAAGACCGTTCGCCGGATCGTTCTCCGCTGAAACTGCCCATCGCCGATAAATCTGCACGCGTGTCGGCTCTGCTGAAGACGACTTATGTTCGGTTCGTGCGGCTCCTAGACTGCTTGCCAACAGTAGCATCGCTGCCGCGCCTGCTGATATTTTCATCAGCTTGAAGGGACGTGCCGGGCACCCTTGCGATAGGCGATCATTTTACCATCTATATCGCCCGTGAGCAGTTTGCCATTAAAGAGAATGAGATGCTTCATCGTCAGCTCGTCGGTGAACTCCGGCGCCGCGCTGAACGTCACTTCCACTTCGAGCCAGCGCTCACGCTGATCAGTCTGGCATTGCTCCGCGCCCGTGTAGGTAAATTGCGGCGAAGAAATGAAGTTCGGCGCGAGCTTGGTGATCTGGAAATCGGGGCCGGGGACGCGCTGCTGGGCCGAAACGGTAACCGCTGCGAGCGGCAGCAAGAGCAAAGGGAAAAATTTCTTCATAGGGCTGTTTCCGTCGTTCAGTCGCTTTTCTGTCATCCTGACTGAAGCGAAGGACCTCACGAACGTTCGTAAGATCTCAGTGAAACTGTGAGGTTCCTCGCTCCATTCGGAATGACATGCGCCTCATTTCACCATCTCCACGTGCTCTTGGAAATACTGAATTGTCTTACGGATGCCTTCATCAAAGTCGACCAGCGGCTCTCCATCAACAGCGCTGATGTCTCTCTAGTGAAGAGCAACTCGGGCACAGCTTTGCCGTAATCCAAACGACGGCGCCCGCGCTTCAGAAACGGTGGTAGCTGCTATCCGTCCTCGGCGACAGCGGCGCTCGAATACCGCACCGGGCGGGCGTTTGTCGACAGCGCACGCCCGCGCATCGTTCGCTCAGAGTCAGCCGAGTAAGCCGATTTTTTTCGGCCTTCAAAGGCACTGCCATTCTGTTCAAGGGCAATTTAGTTGAGAAAAAACTTAGCCGCCGATTCCCGCCTTGACGAGGCACAAAAATGGCTGCAAAAAGGGCCGATGAAAACCCCCAGCGCACCTCCAGCGGCTTTCTCTCACCACGATTGGCTCGGTCATTGTGCGTTCGCCCCGCGCCATCAGATGCCCTCCCGCAGCGCTGCGCCTGCGACCTTGACCCAAAGATTTGAGAGCGCCGTGCCGGCGCCCCAGGCGTCGCCGCGACAAACCAGCATTCCAGCAATCGAAGGTGTGCTCGAACCGTTCGCAAAATCTCTCTCGGTGGTGAAGCAACTGCGGCCGCTGCCTGACTCGCTCGTGGCTGAGCTGCATTCCTTCCGCCAACTTTCCTCGGCGTTCTTTTGCCCCGAAACGAGTCGCGATTCGCTTCCTGAATACATTTTGTTCGGTCTGATCGCGCTCCTTGGGCTGGCCTGGCCTATCCTCGCCATGCTGGGTGTAATGTCCCGCTCCTGAGCAGCGCTTACTCGTCTCGCGCCTCTCGCGATTTGCCGGTGATACGATCGCCGATGGAGGAGAGCATTTCTACAAGCCTATGGCGTGGTCGACCTTCATCGTCGAAAACTGCCAGTGCACCGCCGCGTTCATCACTCGTCAAGGCCGCAGCTAGAGCACCGGTGCGCTGTTTGATCGATATCATCCCCTGCCCTTCCGTCGCAGTGATTTCCACCAGCGGGCAACCCTCCGCATCCGCTACCAGGATCGTGCCCCCTTCAGCTTTTCCAATCATCAGAGCGTTAATGCGACCCTCGGGACTCTGCGCAGCGACTACGCCGCCCGCTTGCATCACCTTGAGTCCTGCGCGCGGTTTGCCATCCGCTCCGGCGACATAAATCTCGCCGGCCCCGTCGATGCTTTCCCCGATCGAGATCACAACCTGCTGCTCCTTGTTCCAAATCTCGACATGCGCGCCTTCCTCATCCACCTGAAATGTGCCGCGGGTCCGGCCCTGCTCGTCCTTGAGGTAAATCGCAGCCTGTGCGTGCTGCGCTTTTAGCCGGTCGAGCTCATGGCGAAGATGCGCCACCTCCTTTTGTAGTTCAGCCAAATCATCTGCCATACAACCGCCTTTGATGAACGATTTCCAAAGGTCCTCCGAAGCGTCGCAATTGCAATCTGGTGATTCCTGCAAATCTGTTGGGCAGGATGCGCATTCTTGGCGGTACACCCAGCGGCGTTGCCGCCGTGACCGAGCCGCCGCCGATGGGCACACTGCGGGAAAAAATCCACCTGCTGCGCCCGCGCGACACTGGTCAGCGCGCCGTCCTAATCTGGCAGTACTGGTCCCAGTAAAGCGGCGCGAACGGCGTCTCGTTTTTGTTCAACACCAGACCGCCGACCTGCGGCATGGTCGCGTACCACTGCGCGGGAGCGCGATTGAGACTGAGCTCGTTCTTGAGCGCGCCTTGTTGCATGAGCTGCACCGCCACATTTTGCAGCGCGTTGTTGGCGACCGGCCGGCCGAGCATGAGACGTTGCAGC
>JBBPYF010000022.1:0-6011 GCA_038200165.1 Chthoniobacterales bacterium
AAGCGCCGGTGGAATGCGCCCTCGAGATCGGGCGGGCCGATAAGGCGCATCCGGAGCTAAGTCTCCGCATGGGGGTGCACAGCGGGCCGATCAGCGGCGTGGTGGATGTGAATGGGCGCGCGAACGTCGCCGGCGCCGGCATCAACATCGCGCAACGCGTCATGGATTGCGGCGATTGCCGGCCACATTCTTCTCTCCAAACATGTCGCCGAAGACCTCGAGCAATACGGTCACTGGCGACCGCACCTGCATGATCTCGGCGAATGCGAAGTGAAACACGGCGGGCGTCTTTCCATCGTCAATCTTTACACTAAAGAGCTCGGGAACCCGGAAGTGCCGCAGAAGTTGCGGCAGGCTCGCGCCAAAGCTCCGCCGCAGTTCAGTACTGAGGCGAGACCTGGCGGCAAAGCCTGGCTGCTGGCTGCGGCAGCAGCAATTTTAATCCTCGCCCATTGCGACTCCGGTCGCGGCAAATGTTCCTGTCGTGCCGGAGAAAAGTATCGCCGTCCTTCCCTTCGAAAGTCTCAGCGACGACAAACAAAACGCCTACTTCACCGATGGCGTGCAGGACGAAATCCTGACCGACCTGGCCCGGATCGCGGACCTGAAGGTGATCAGTCGCAGCTCGGTGATGCACTATAAGAGCGGAGTTGAACGCAATTTGCGCGAGATCGGCCGGCAACTCGGCGTGGCGCATCTTTTGGAGGGCAGTGTGCAACGCGCCAACAACCGGATTCGCGTGAACGCGCAGTTAATTGACGCGCGGACCGATGCCCATCTTTGGGCGCAAACCTACGATCGCGACCTGGCGGACGTATTTGCCATTCAAAGCGATATCGCCACAGCCATTGCCGGTCAGCTGCAGGCCAAGCTCTCGCCTAACGAGAAGAGCGCGATCGAGCAGCCACCGACGACGGACGTCACTGCGTTCGACCTCTACAGTCGCGCCAAGAACGTGATCCTGACGACGAGTCTCGGCGCCAATACCTCAGAGTTGTATTCCCAGGCAATTGACCTGCTGAACCAGGCCGTGGCGCGCGATCCGGCGTTCTTCGAAGCTTATGTCAGTTGGCGTACACCCACGACCGGCTTTACGCCACCGGCCACGATCACACACCGGCGCGTCTCACGCTGGCCGAAGCGGCGATCCAGCGTGCGTTCGAGTTGCGCCCAAACGCCGGGGAAGCGCATCTGGCGCGTGCGCGAAATCTTTACTTCGGCTATCTCGATTTCGATGCTGCGCTTGCGGAACTGGCAGTAGCGCAACGCGATTTACCTAACGACGCCCGTGTTCCTGAGCTGACCGGCTACATCGTCCGTCGTCAGGGGAAACAGGAGGAAGCTTTGCAGCACCTCAATCGTGCGCTCAAGATCGATCCTCAAAACCTCTTCATCCTGCAGCAGATTGCGATCAGCTATAATCGCCTCAGGCGTTACGACGAGATGGCGGCGGCGTTGAATCGTTCGCTGGCGATCACGCCCGACGACGCTTTGACGCTTGCGGCCCGCGCATCGAACGAGATGGACTGGAAGGCTGACCCGCGGCCGTTGCATGCGGCGATCGATTTCATCATGACGAGGAAGCCTGACGCCCTCGGAAGCTTGGCTAACATCTGGGTACTTTGCGCATGGGCTGAGCGCGATCCCGCCGCGGTCAGCCGTGCGCTGGAGGCGCTCGGGCAAAACGAATTTCGTTTCGTTGATGCCATGTTCATGAACCACGAATGCGTGGAAGGAATCGCGGCTCGCGCGGTGCACGATGAAGCGAAAGCGCGACAGGCGTTCACCGCGGCTCGCGCGAAACAGGAGAAGATTGTGCAGGCGCAGCCGAACTATGGGCCTGCACTTTCCATTCTGGGATTAATCGACGCCGGTCTCGGGAACAGGGCCGAGGCGTTACGGGAAGGACGGCGCGCCGTCGAGCTCCTTCCAGTCACAAAGGATTCGATAAATGGCGCGCACATGATCCAATTTCTCGCGATCATAGCGGCATGGGTCGGCGAAAAAGACCTGGCCTGTGAACAGCTGGCCATCGTCACCCGCATGCCGGGACCGCTCAGCTACGGCCAGCTGAAGTTGTTCCCGTTTTGGGACCCGCTCCGCGGTGATCCGCGCTTTGAGAAAATCGTCGCCTCCCTCGCGCCGAAACTGTAGCCGGCGGACGTTGACGCCGGCCGGTACGAATTCCATACCGGCGGATTGAATCGCGCGGGGTCTTGCGCTACGCTGTGGTGCAATGTCCAAATCCGAAGTCTATAGCTGGCGTCTCTCGCCCGAGATGAAACGCGTCCTCGAAGAAACGGCTCGCCGGCAGAAGCAAAGTATCTCGGCCCTCCTGGAAAAAATCGTGACCCAATCTTTTCGCAATGGCCGCGCGCGCTGGAACGAAGAAGAAGCCGCGTTGCAGGAGAGATTGCACGCTGCGGCCATGGCGGCGATCGGCAAAATAAGGAGCGGACGAGCCGATCGCTCGAAGCGCGTGCGAGAAGAGGTGCGCCGGAAGTTGCAACGCAGGAATGAGCGCGCGCGGGCTCATTGATACCGGGGCCCTTCTGGCCTTGCTCGATAAAAGCGACCACTGGCACAAACGCTGTTTCCAGACTTTCAGCAACCTGCCGCTTCCGCTCGGGACTTCAGCGGCGGTGCTGGCGGAACTTTTCCACCTCCTCGATCCCAATGCCGGCGAGCTGGACGTGGCCTGGCGCTTTCTGCACTCGGGCGCCGTGACCGTCCTGGGGATTGACGATTCCGATCTAGCCGCTTTGGAAGCCTTGATGAAAAAATATCACGATCGCCCGATGGATTTTGCCGATGCCACTCTGGTGCATCTGGCGCGACGTGAATCGCTCGTCACAGTCTTCACGGTGGATCACGCCGATTTTGAAACCTATCGCATCTCAGGCCGTCGACGTTTCCGGATTGTTCCGGAGCGCTAACCGCAGCCGCTTTCTCCGGGTGAATAGAAGATCGTCGTCATCTACGCGCTCGACCTATTGGGATCCACTCCGCGGCGATCCACGCTTCGAGAAGATCGTCGCCGATCTCGCGCCCAAAGAAACGAAGTAATAAGAGAGTCGGATGACCACGGGACGAGAACGAGATTTGCAACTCGAAATCGGACACGTCTTGTTCATCGACATCGTTGGTTACTCCAGGCTGCTCATTAACGAGCAGAGCGAAGTGCTCCATGAGCTGAACGATCTCGTGCGCGCGACGGAACGGGTGCGCGCTGCGGACGCAGCCGGCAAGCTCCTCCGACTGCCAGCGGGCGATGGGATGGCGCTGGTGTTTCGCGACAGTCCCGAAGGGCCAGCCGAGAGCGCCTTGGAAATCGCGCAGGCCCTGAAGAGTCATCCCGCCGTGCAGGTGCGGATGGGCATTCACAGCGGACCCGTGAACGAAATTGTCGATGTGAACGAGCGCTCGAATATCGCGGGCGCAGGCATCAACATCGCGCAGCGGGTAATGGATTGCGGCGACGCCGGTCACATTCTGCTCTCGAAGCGCGTGGCGGACGATCTCGCGCAATACCGCCATTGGCAGCCTCTCTTGCACGACTTAGGCGAATGTGAAGTGAAGCACGGGACCGTCATCTCCGTGGCGAATCTCTACACGGAGGAACTCGGCAATCCCAAAGTGCCGGAAAAATTTCAGCAGATAAAAGAGAAGCCACAGACAGCGGTGTCGCCACCTTCGTCCGCGCGCAGCAAACCGCTGCTGATCACGTTGGCAATTCTTATCTGCCTGCTCATCGGTCTTGCGATTGCTGCCGTCATTTTCGCGCCCGCAGCGACAAAGTTTTTTTCTCAAAAGCGCGCGGCGGCGCCGACCCCCGCCCCCTCTGCATCGCCGACTGTAACCGCGCCCGCGATTCCGGAAAAATCGATCGCCGTCCTGCCCTTCGAAAACCGGAGTGAAGATAAACAAAACGCCTTTTTCACCGACGGCGTGCAGGATGAAATTCTGACCAACCTGGCGAAGATCGCGGACCTGAAGGTGATTAGTCGCACTTCGGTCATGCTTTATAAAAGCGGAAATCCTCGGAATCTGCGCGAGATCGGGCAGCAACTCGGCGTGGCGCATTTGCTGGAGGGCAGCGTGCAACGAGTTGCCAATCGGGTCCGCGTCAACGCGCAGCTAATGGATGCGCGCACTGATGCGCACCTTTGGGCGCAAACCTATGATCGCAATCTGGCCGACGTTTTCGCCATTCAAAGCGAGATCGCGAAAGCAATCGCAGACCAGTTGCAGGCGAAACTTTCTCCCAGCGAAAAGACGGCGATTGAGCGGCCGCCCACTGCCGACCTCGTGGCCTTCGATCTTTACACTCGCGCCAAGAGCTTGCTCTCCCGTTCCGTCTTTGCTGCGCGCGAGAAGGAGAATCTTTTGGAAGCGGTGGAGTTACTGCAGGAGGCGGTCACACGGGATCCGACCTTCATGCTTGCCTACTGCCAACTGGCCGCCGCGCACAGCCAGCTTTATTTTATTAACCTCGACCGCACCCCGGCCCGGCTCGCTGCGGCCGACGCGGCCGTGCAGACGGCTCTGCGTTTGCGCCCGGAGGCCGGTGAAGCGCACCTCGCTCTGGCCCAGAATCTTTATCGCACCTTTCTGGATTTCGACCGCGCCCGCGCCGAGCTCGCCATTGCCCAGCGCACCTTGCCTAACGACTCCATGGTCCTGTCCCTCGCTGGGTATATCGACCGCCGCCAGGGGCGTTGGGAGGAATCGATGCGCAATCTAACCCAGGCGGTCGATCTGGATCCGCGTAATGTTTTTTTGCTGCAACAGATTGGGTATAGCGATCAACTGCTGCGCCGCTACGCGGAGAGCGCCGCTGCTCTGGACCGCGCGTTGGGAATTGCCGGAAAAGATATCGACACCAGGGTGCAGAGCGCGGAGATCGCCTTCTATTGGAGAGCTGATCTCCGGCCGTTGCGCACCACGATCGACGCCATTCTCGCGGACGATCCGGCCGCCGCACCCGACCTCGCCGACAGCTGGGTAAATCTGGCGCTTTGTGAACGCGATTTTGCGGGCATCAATCGAGCCCTCGGAGCTCTGACCGGCGCTAGCTACCGGTTGGTGAATTTCGTGCGCGTTCCTCGTGCCTTCGTCGATGGATTGCAGGCTCGTATCCGTGGTAATGGCGTTGCGGCGCGGAGCGCGTTTACCGTCGCGCGAACGCAGCAGGAAGATTTAGTGCGCCTACAACCCGATTATGGTCCCCCACTCTGCGTCCTTGGTCTGATTGACGCCGGCCTCGGTCGAAAAGAGGAAGCCCTGCAAGAGGGACGCCGAGCCCTGGAGCTTATGCCAGTGGCGCAAGACTCGATCTCCGGCTCCGACATGCTGGCCCTCTTCGCGGTCATTAGCGCATGGGTCGGGGAGAAGGATCTAGCCTTTGAGCAGTTAGCGAGGGCGACCCGGATTCCGGGGACTCTGAGTTATGGCCAATCGAAACTGCACCCGTTCTGGGATCCGCTCCGCGACGATCCGCGCTTCGAGAAGATCGTCGCCTCGCTCGCACCGAAAGAAGGGGAATAATCGAACGTTCATGAAAAGCGACAGCGATTTGCCGCTCGAAATCGGGCATGTCCTCTTCGTCGACATCGTCGGCTACTCGAAGCTGCTCATCAGTGAGCAGACTGAGTTGCTGCAGCATTTGAAGGAGATGGTGCGCAGCTCGGAGCAGGTCCGGGCGGCGGAGGCGGCGGGAAAATTGATCCGGCTCGCGACCGGCGACGGGATGGCGCTGGTCTTTCGCACCAGCCCGGAAGCGCCGGCCGCTTGTGCGCTCGAGTTGGCCCGCGCCGATCTGCAACACCCGGAGCTCAAACTGCGGATGGGAATTCACAGCGGACCGATCAATGAGATCGCCGACCTGAACGATCGGATCAACGTGACCGGCGCCGGGATTAACATGGCGCAGCGGGTGATGGATTGCGGCGACGCCGGGCACATCCTGCTTTCGCAGCATGTGGCCGATGACCTTGAGCAGTATCCGCGCT
>JBBPYF010000023.1:0-29988 GCA_038200165.1 Chthoniobacterales bacterium
GAGGTAATCGTGCAATGATCGAGATCAGTCTTTGCCTTTTGCAGCGCGCCTTCCTTGATCTTCACGTTCGCCTCGGCCTGATGGAGGCTGGCCATGGCCTGATTGAGATCAGATTGCGCCGAGCTTTGCTTCGCCATCAATGCCTGCGCGCGTGTGGCATTGAGTCGCGTCAGCTCCAGCGCCGCCTGCGCGCTGGCGAGGTCGCCCTCTGCTTGCGTGACTGTTGCCTGAAATGTCGCCGGTTCGATCTGCGCCACCGTCTGGCCGGCTTTCACGTTCGAATTAAAATCGGCGAACAGCTTCGCGATATTGCCGGAGACCTGGCTGCCCACCTGCACGTTCACCACCGGATTGAGCGTGCCGGTTGCCGTGACCGTTTGCGTAATTTCGCCGCGCGTCACCGCCGTCGTCTGGAATTCCGAGCCGCCGGATTTCCCGCAGCGGCCCAGGGCCAGGACCGCGACCACGAGGATGATCGTCGCAACGATAATGATGTTGCGCCGATTCATTCCTTTGTCGCCTCGAGCGGCATGCGCATAATTGTATGACAGGAAAAGCGCATGCGCCGTTACATCGAAATCTACTCCATCATGCTTCGCAACTCGCTCATCCGCGAGATGAGCTTCAAGGCGAACTTCGTTCTTTGGATGCTGGTCGAGCTGCTCTGGTTTGTGGGGCAGATCGCCTTCTTCAGCATCATTTTCGGCTCGATCGACCAGATTGGCGACTGGTCGAAATGGGAAGTCGTGCTCCTGGTCGGCACGCACCAGATGATCGCACAGCTTTTTCAGGCGTTCTTCTTCACCAACGTCGCCAACATCCCGGAACTGGTCCGCACCGGTAAACTCGATTCCATGCTCGTCTTGCCGATCGACAGCCAGTTCGCCGTTTCTTCCAAGCAATTCGGCCTCGACAGCGTGGTCAATGCCGGACTGGGCGGGCTCGTTGTCGCGATCTCGTTAGTGCGCCTTGGCTTCGTGCCGGAGCCCATTCACATCGTGCTGTATCTCGTGGCCATCGGCTTCGGCATTGTCATTCACTATTCCATCATGATCACACTCGCCGCGATCAGCTTCTGGATCGTGCGTGCGCAAGGGCTGGTTTACGGCTACTTCAATTTTCTCAACATCGCGCGCTACCCCGACGTCATATATCCGCGCGTCTTCCGCTGGATTTTCAGCTGGCTAATTCCAGTCGTCATCGTGGCCAACATCCCGGCCCGGGTTCTGATCAAAGCATCAAATAACGCCACGCTGCTCATGCTGCAGCTCACGGCCGCGAGCCTCATCGTGTTTTGGTGCTCACGTTTGTTCTGGCACTTCGCTTTGCGTCATTACTCCAGCGCGAGCTCGTGAAGGCGCGCTTTGGTCGGCTACTTTAGCAGCGCAAACACCGGTTTTGGCGGGAGACCTGCTTCTTATGAGAAAGCGCCATGAATTGGGCAAACGCGTTTCAGCGCCAATCGCAAACGATCATTGTTTTCGAGATGATCCTGCTCGTCCTCATTGTCGGCGTGATCGATTTCGTCACCGGTTATCAGGTGAATTTCTTCATGTTTTACGGGCCGCCGATTTTCCTGACGGCCTGGTTTTGCGACAAGAAAACGGCGTTGCTCGTCGCGCTGCTCTCCGGCATCACCTGGTGGTGGGCTGATTTCGCTTCCGGCCATCCCTACCTCCACAACTGGCACGAGGCCTGGGAGGTGGTGATGCGGCTGGGCTTTTTCATTTTTGTCGCCATCGGCAGCTCAGCCTTGCGCGCACGGCGCGATATCGCCGAAGCGCGCATCGCCTTGCTCGAGCATTCCCGCCGGCTGGAAAAAGAGATCGTCACAATCAGCGAGCGCGAACGGGAACGCATCGGTCAGGATTTGCACGATGGACTTTGCCAATACCTGGCGGCAATCGGATGTGCCGCGGCTGCCCTCGAGACCGACCTGGAGCGACTACAATTGCCGGCGAAAGCCGAACTGGCCGGCGAAGTGCGAGCGCTGCTGGCCGATGCCGTCATGCAAACGCGCAATCTCGCTCGCGGACTTGTTCCGGTGGAGACGAGCGCGAATGGCCTCGCTTCCGCGCTCGAGGAGCTCACCGTTTCCGTCAGCCGCCTTGCCCGCATCGACTGTTCCTTCGAGCAGACGCACGAGGTCAACATCACGGATGAAGCCATGGCCACGCATCTCTTCCGCATCGCGCAGGAGGCGATCAATAACGCGATCAAACACGGCGACGCGGGACACATCAACGTGAAGCTGGGGGCGCGTGGCTACTCCATCAGCCTGGAGATTCGCGATGATGGAGGGGGCATCGAGAACTCGGCCGCGAGCGGCTCCGGCCTCGGGCTAAATATTCTGCAATACCGCGCCCATTGCGTGGGTGGGCATGTGCGGATCGCGCAACTGCCCACGGGTGGCACCCTCGTCGCGTGCATTGTCCCGCAGCGCGAAGAGAATGACGCGCGCACATCGCCGACCAAGGAACGGACGGTGCTAGCCCTAGCGGGAACCGCTGCTTGAAATGAAATCGCGCATCGTTGTCATTGAAGATCACCCGATGTTTCGGGAGCGGCTGGTGCATCTCATCGAGACGGAACCGGACCTGGAGGTTTGCGGCGAGGCTGACAATGTGCCCGAGGGCGTGGCGCTCATTCGCGAAAAAAAACCGCAGGCGGTGATCCTCGACATCACGTTGAAAGGCTCAAACGGCCTGGAGCTGCTGAAAGACCTTCGCGCGCTCGGCCTCGATATCCCGGTGCTGGTGCTCTCGATGCACGAGGAATCACTCTATGCCGAGCGTGCTCTGCGCGCCGGCGCTAGCGGATACATCACCAAATCGGAAGCGTCCACGCAGGTGCTGGCGGCATTGCGCGAAGTTTTGCGCGGCGAAGTTTATCTCGAGCCGAAAGCGATGGCGCGCATCGTCCAGCGGGCGGTGGCAGCGAAAAACGAGCAGCCGTTGAATCCGATCGCGCAACTGAGCGATCGGGAGCTGGAGGTGTTCGACCTGCTCGGGCGCGGCCGTACTACGCGCGAGATCGGTGCGCGGCTGCGGGTGGGGTTGACGACAGTCGACACCTACCGGGCGCGCATCAAAGACAAGCTGCGGCTCGAAAATGGCGCGCGGCTGTTCGCGGAAGCAAGCCGCTGGGTGCAATCGCGCGAGTAGTCCACGCGGGAGGGCGAGGCTCCTGAGGAGCCGCGGTGCCATCACGTCCGCGACGGAATACGGCTCAGGAAGCTCGCCCTCCCGCCAGTTGCGCAGCGTGTACTGCCGTTTGCTACAAAAAAAGACTGCTCCCTGTCGTGTCGATGCGGTGTCAGCCCTGCTATCTACGGGATTGCCGGGGGATCCCCGGCGTTTACAACAATGATACCCAGTCCCAGCAAAAAACATTCAGGCCGCGCGGGTTTTACTCTCGTGGAAATCATGATCGTCGTCGCCATCATCGCGCTGCTTGCGTCGATCGCCGTGCCCGGCTTTATGCGCGCACGTAAACGCGCCCAGGCAACCCGCATCCTCAATGACCTGCGATTGATCGACAACGCGATCGACCAGTATGCTATCGAGACGAATAAGTCCGCTGGTAATCCGACTTGGAGCGACCTGAAGGTCTACGTCAAAAAGAATGGCAGTCTTTACAACACTGGTAAAGACGTTCTCGGGAATCTCTACGGACCTTTTACGGTTGATTTCTTGCCGGCCGTACCCGGCACCAGCAGAACAGCGCTCTCGGACGTGGCCGACACTGCCTTCTGGTCACCGTACCAGTAACTCAGGCTTTTAGTCTGAAATGTAGGGCGGGCTTCCGGCTTGCCCGAAGAGTGCAACAGCGACGCCGGCAGGATGCCTGCGCGACGCATCAGGCTGGAAGCCTGACTTACGGTGAGAATGCTTCGCTGATCAGCGCCGCCTGCTCCCGTTTATGCCGGGCGAGCGCGCCGACAGCGGGACTTGCGCTGGCGTTGCGGCCCGCATATTGGACATCGCGACGGAACATCGCGCGCAATCTCGGCTCAATGAACGTCCAGGCCCCCATGTTCTGCGATTCCTCCTGGCACCAGACCAGCCACGCCTTTTCTGGAAAGGCGCCGACCGCCTGGCGGAGCTGGTTTTCCGCCAGCGGATAAAGCTGCTCGAGGCGAATGATGGCGCTGTTTTTGATGCCCTGCTTCTCGCGATAAGCAGCGAGATCGTAATAGACTTTGCCCGAGCACAAGATCACGCGTTCCACATTCTCCAGCGTCGCGCTGTCCGGCATGATCTCGCGAAATTGCCCGCCGGTGAACTCCTCCGCGCGCGATGAGGCGAACTCCGCCCGCAGCAGACTCTTTGGCGTCATAATAATGAGCGGCTTTATGAATGGCCGCTTCATCTGCCGGCGGAGGACGTGAAAGTACTGGGCTGAGGTCGTGACATTGCAGACCTGGATATTGTCCTCCGCGCAGAGCTGAAGGAAGCGCTCGAGCCGGCCGCTGGAATGCTCCGGCCCTTGCCCTTCGTACCCGTGCGGCAAGAGCAAAACGATGCCGCTCGGTCGCTGCCATTTCGATTCCGCCGAGACGATGAACTGGTCGATGATCGTCTGCGCGCCATTGGCGAAATCGCCGAACTGCGCTTCCCACAGACAAAGCATCTCCGGATAATCGAGCGAGTAACCGTAATCGAATCCGAGCACGGCGGCTTCCGAGAGCAGGCTGTTGTAAATGCAAATGCGCGCCTGCTTCTCGGTCAAATGCATCAGCGGGACGAATGGCTCGCCTGTCTTTCCATCGTAAAGGACCGCGTGGCGTGTGCTGAATGTGCCACGCGCGCTGTCCTGCCCGGAAAGGCGCACCGGCGTCCCTTCGAGCAAGAGCGAACCGAAGGCGAGCTGCTCCGCGTAGTGCCATTCGTACGGCCCGCCATTCTCGAAAACCTTGCGCCGATGATCGAGCACAATGCGTTTGATCTTGGGCTGCACGACGAAATCCTCCGGCACGCGCGTCAGACCGGTGACAATCGTCTCCAGCATTTCTTCGCTAATCGCAGTCGGCTCTGAGGAGCTGGTGTATTCGGGCTGAAACACCGCCGTTGACTCGCGGAATTTCGCCTGCTCGCCCGTTTTCTGTTTCTCGATCGCCTTCACGTTCTCCAGCGCCATCTCCAGCCGCAGCTGAAACTCGGTCTCGAGCGAGGCCGCGTCGTCCGCGCTGAGCGTGTCGGCTTTGAGCAATTCGTGTTTGTAGAGCTGCGCGGTCGAAGGATGCTTGTCGATGCGCGCGTAGAGATCGGGTTGAGTGAAGGCCGGCTCGTCCCCTTCGTTGTGCCCGTAGCGGCGGTAGCAATACATGTCGAGGACGACATCGCGCCCAAATTCCTGGCGAAAATCGAGGGCGAGCTGGCTCACGAACATGCAGGCCAGCGGGTCATCGCCGTTCACGTGGAAAATCGGCACCTCGATCATCTTGGCGATGTCGGTGGCGTACATGGATGAGCGCGCATCTTCCGGGAGCGTGGTGAAGCCGATCTGATTGTTTACCACGACGTGAATGGTCCCGCCGGTCCCGTAACCGTGGAGCTGCGACATGTTAAGCGTCTCCATCATGATGCCCTGCCCGGCGAAGGCGGCGTCGCCATGCAAGAGCAGCGGCAGCACTTTGCGCCGATGTTCGGTGTCCCCGCGAATGCGTTGCCGCGCGCGCGCGGTGCCTTCCACCACCGGATCGACCGCCTCCAGATGGCTCGGGTTTGCCGAGAGGCGAATCTCCACCGTCGCGCCGGCGCCGAGCTTGCGAACGGTGCGATAGCCGAGGTGATATTTCACGTCCCCATCACCCGCGACAAGATCAGGGATGTAGTTCTCGGTGAACTCGGTGAAGATGATGTTGAGCGATTTGCGCAGGAAATTTGCCAGCACGTTGAGGCGGCCGCGATGCGCCATGCCCATGCAAATCTCCTCGACGCCGGCGTGGGGACATTTGTGCAGGATCGTGTCGAGGATGACCATGAGCGATTCCGCGCCCTGCAGGGAAAAGCGTTTCTGCCCCACGTAGCTTGTGTGTAGAAACACTTCGAACGACTCCGCCTCCATCAATGCCCGCAGCAGCGCCACCTGCACCTGCGCCGAGGTCGAGTGCGCTTCCGGCCGCGATTCCAGCCGGTGCCGCACCCAGTTGCGAATGCGCGGATTCTGGATGTGCATGAACTCCGCGCCAACTGCGCCAGCGTAAATCTTCTCCAGCAGCGCGATCATCTCGCGCAGCGTCATCGTCCGGTTGTCCTCGAAGAATTTGGAGGAAACCCGCAGCTCAAGGTCCTTGTCGCTGAAGCCGAGCTCGCGCAGCGAGAGCAGCGGATTCTGCGGCCGCTTGTCCGCCAGTGGATTCATCCGCGCGATGGTATGACCGAGCGTGCGATACGCATAGACGAGGCCGTCGACGCGGGTTTGCAGAGAGGTGTCACGCGCTTCCGCTGAAGCTGGCGCATGCGCAGCGGCTCCGTTCGTCTGCGGCAAATTGCCGAGCTCGAATCCTTCGAAGAACGCCGACCATCCCGCGTCCACCGTCGCCGGGTCGTCCTGCCAGCGGCGATAGTTTTCCTCGAGCAGGTCGAGGTTGGCACGAGCTGCAATTGATGTAGGCATGACAATATTGAATCTGTCACCGATGGGCCACGCAGCAAGGTCAGTAGCGACTCCCGCAGTTCCCGTGCGCCGGCGCTACGTTCCACCCGCCACCGTGTATCCTTCGTCGCGCAAATCTTCCGCGAGATCCTTCTCCATCTGCACAGCCGCGTGAAACGGCATTGGATTCAAATGCGCAAACAACTCGGGCATTAACCGCACACCATATTTTCGCACCAGCCGTGCCGCTTTGTATCCGTTGCGGTGATTCTCGAACCGGTGATCAACAGGAAGGCCGGTCATCCCCACATAGACACACGGCTTGGCCGCATCGCGTTTCGGATTGAGCCGAACAACCGAGCGCTCCCTTAGCACCTCATTTTTGAGCAGGATCACATACACGCTGTGGTGAAACCGCTCTTCGCGCATCTTGAGGGAAGCTCTTCCACAGCGGCGCTGCCGGCGCAACGGCCGCGAAGGCACTCGGCACGAGCCTTGTTTCGTCCGTCCCTGCTGTTCTAAGCGGCGGCCAGCATGAGGGCGGCATCTTTTCGGTTCCTGTGGAATACGGAAAAAAGACGTGCCAACACGCGCATACCGCCTTAGACTCGCGATATGGTAACAAAACTGTTACCTTTGCCGTGCCGCCGCTGCCATGAAAACAAAATCTAATCTGCACTCCGCCTTCTTCCGTCCGCGTTTCCTGCTCAGCTTCGTTCTTTGCGCAGCTGGGCTTTTGCTGGGACTGGTCGCCCTTTTCCTCGGCTCGTCCGTTTCGGCGCAAGGGCCGAGCGGCAACGAGCAGGCGAACGGACCCAAGTCTGGCCGCTCCTACAAAAATGACGTTTCGCCGCCGCTCCGCGCGCTCCCGCCCTGGCGTGAGTCCGATCGCAAGGCGGAGCACGAAGCGAACGAGAACCCGAAGATTCCTCATCGGCACCGGGACCAAGCTGACCCTGTTATTCAGAGCAGCCATGTCTCCACTCTCGCGCTCGTGGCGCCGAACGTCGCCGCCACACTGAGCAACTTCGATGGCATCCCGTTTCCGGGCGTCGGCTGCAACTGCGCCCCTCCCGATACCAACGGCGCGGTGGGAAAAACCCAATACGTTCAAATCGTTAACGAAGGCTACCAAGTCTTCGATAAATCCACCGGCAACTCCGTTCTCGGGCCGAGCAGCATCTCTTCCATCTGGACGGGCTTTGGCGGCGCCTGCGAGCTCCGCGGTAGCGGCGATCCGGTCGTGCTTTACGATCATCTCGCCGACCGCTGGGTCATCACTCAATTTGCCAAGGCCACCAGCACCGGCCCGGTCACTGACGAATGCGTGGCCGTTTCCACTTCGGGCGATGCCACCGGCAGCTACTATCGCTACGGTTTTCATCTCGGCTCAAACTTCTATGACTACCCGCACCTGAGCGTCTGGCCGGACGGCTATTACATGAGCATGAACGTTTTTAATGCCGCCGGCACCTCCTACCTCGGTCCGCAGGCGTTCGCTTTCGATCGCGCCAAGATGCTGACCGGTGCACCCGCCAGCTTTGTCAGCCCCGTTGGACCTTTGGGTGGCTCGGTCGATCCGTTCCTGCCAGCTGATCTCGATGGGCCCCTGCCCCCCAGCGGCGCGCCGGCAACCTTTGTCGGCTTCCCCGGTCAGGTTACTAATCCGAATTACACGACTTACCATTTCCACGCTGATTTCACGACTCCCGCCAACTCCACTTTTACTACTTTCGCTACTCCCGCGGCGGCAGGTTACACTTCGCTTTGCCCGAGCACGCGCGCCTGTGTCCCGCAGGCTGGAGTCAATTCGTCCAGTTATCTCGATGGAATTGGTGACCGCTTAATGTTCCGCCTGGCTTACCGTAATTTCGGCGACCACGAGTCAGTCGTGGGTAACTACACGGTCAATGCTAACGGCGTCGCGGGCGTTCGTTGGTTCGAGCTGCGCAATGTCTCGGCTGGTCCGGTCACAGTCTACCAGGAGAGCACTTACCAGCCCGATACTACCTGGCGCTGGATGGGCAGCGCGGCCATGGACGGCCAGGGCAACCTCGCCGTCGGTTTCAGCGCCTCGAGCTCCGCCATTAACCCGCAAATCCGCTATGCAGCCCGGCTCGCGACCGATCCGCTCAATACTCTCGCACAGGGCGAAGCGCACCTTTACGACGGCACTGGCAGCCAGAGCGGCACCGGCAACCGCTGGGGCGACTACTCGGCTCTGGTAGTTGATCCAGTGGATGACTCGACCTTCTGGTACACTAACGAGTATTATTCAAGCAATGCCACCTACAACTGGCGCACGCGGATTGGCAGCTTCAAAATAGCTGCCGGCAATCCTACACCTACGCCTACTCCGACTGCGACGCCTACTCCGACTCCCACTGCGACGCCTACCCCTACTCCGACTCCAACCGCCACCCCTACCCCGGCGCCTGATTTCTCGCTCGCCATCAATCCCTCGTCCGCGACCGTGAGACGCGGCGGTGGAACAGTGTCTTACACCGTCACCATCACGCCATCGAACGGATTCAATTCGCCGGTGACTCTTTCGGTCACTGGCTTACCCGCGGGCGCAACAGGCAGCTTTAGCCCAAATCCTGCCACCAGCTCGTCCACACTCACCGTGAACGTCGCTTCGAGCGTGAATAAAGGAACTTACCCCTTCACGGTGACCGGCACTGGCGGAAGCCCGGCGGTTACGCACACGGCTACGGCCAATCTGGTTAAGAGTCAGCAGCGTTAGGTTTTTTAGCTGCGCAATAGTAGTCAAACGATCCGCGGGTAATGACGGCGGACCGGCGCTTGGTATTGCGCCGTTCGGCGTGATCGTTTTTCTCCTGCGCGATGTCTATTGCCGCTCTCTCGCCGCCGACACAGCGACGGCAAGGCTGGCGCGGCAGTATCTGAATTGGTTGTGACCGCGTTGATGCTCCAGTTCCCGCTGGTAACGCTCGGTTCCGCGCTGCGGGCGACGGCAGTCGTGAAACCGGCGGTGCTATTGCAGATTTTGAGCGTCTTGCTCAACATGGTGCTCGCGCCATTGTTGGCCCGTGTCAGCTCAGGATTTGGAATCGCTCCAACAGTTGCTCGCGGATTTCGAGTGCCAGCTTCGGGTCCATCCGACTCAAGACCTTTTCGCGCCGTTGCGGATCCATCGCGGCGAACTCGCGCACCATTCTGTCCCGTGTTTTCCATTTAGCGTACCGGCTCCAGCCCACGCCGGCTGCGATCAAAGTTGAAATGCTCCAAACGGCGATGTCTCTGCCGGTGATCACAACTGGACCATGAAGCAGAAATGCGGCATTTGCGATCTTTGTGCTCGCATCGCTGGCGCGTAGTATCAGCGCAATGCTATGACCCGGCTACTCCTGCCTGCCGCCCTGATCGTGAGCTTGTCGGCCACGTTGATGTTTGCCCAAAACCGCCCAGCAGCTGATGCCATCGTGACGCACGCAAAGATTTGGACTGGCGATCAAGCCATGCCGGCGGCGGAAGCGCTGGCCATCATCGGTGATCGCATCGTCGCTGTCGGGAGTACGGCGGAGGTCGAGGCGTGGCGTGGCGCTTCCACCAAAGTGATCGATGCCGGTGGGCGGCGGGTTGTGCCGGGATTTAACGATGCGCACGTCCATTTCGTCGACGGCGGCCGGCAGCTCGACAACGTCAATCTCAAGGATGCGGCGAGCCCGCAGGAGTTCGCCCGCCGCATTGGCGAGCAGGCGCGTCGCCTGCCGCGAGGCGACTGGATTACGGGCGGCGATTGGGACGATCAACGCTGGAATCCGCCGGAGTTGCCTACCAAGACACTAATCGATCCGGTGACGCCAGAGCGGCCAGTTTTCCTTAGCCGATACGATGGCCACATGGCGCTGGCGAATAGCGTCGCTCTAAAGCTTGCCGGCGTGACCGCAGCCACACCGGACCCGCCCGGCGGCACAGTGGTGAAGGACGCGCAGGGGGAACCTACCGGTGCGCTAAAGGATGCGGCAATGAATCTGGTGCAGCGCGTCATTCCTCCCATGACGCACGAACAACGCCTGCAAGCCATCAGCCGCGCGCTCGAGCATGCGCGCTCGGTTGGCGTTACCAGCGTGCAGCATATGAATCCCGACTACCGTGACATCGCCGCCTACGCCGAGCTGGCGCAGCGCGGCGAACTAACGACTCGTATCTACGCGGCGCCCATGGAAACAGGGTGGCAGGACCAGGCGAAAATCGGAATCAGCCGCGCGTTTGGTTCGCCCATCCTTCGAATTGGCGCCGTCAAAGGTTACGCGGACGGATCGCTCGGTTCGACGACCGCTTACTTTTTCGAGCCATACCTTGACGCTCCGAACACCCGCGGCCTGCTCTCCGACGAAATGCAGCCGCTCGAGGGCATGCGGCAGCGGTTGATTGGCGCAGACAAAGCCCGACTGCAACTCTGTGTTCACGCTATCGGCGATGCCGGAATTTCGCAGGTGCTCGATCTTTTTGCCGACGTGATCCATGCCAATGGCCCGCGCGATCGGCGGCTGCGCATCGAACATGCCCAGCACATGGCGCCGAAAGATTTTGCCCGTTTTGCGGAGATGAATGTGATCGCCTCTGTGCAGCCGTATCATTGCATCGATGATGGGCGCTGGGCCGAGCGGCGCATTGGGCCGGAACGCATCAAAACCACGTATGCTTTCCGCACTTTTCTGGATCGCGGCGTCCACCTCGCCTTTGGCACTGACTGGGACGTGGCGCCCCTCAACCCGATGCTCACGCTTTATGCCGCGACCACCCGTGCGACTCTCGACGGCGCGCATCCCAATGGCTGGGTGCCGGAGCAGAAAATTTCGATCGAAGAAGCTCTCAGAGCTTACACATCGGGTTCAGCGTATGCCGAATTTCAAGAGCACGAAAAAGGAACGCTCGCGCGCGGGATGCTGGCTGATCTTGTCGTGTTGAGCGACGATATCCATCGGATTCCACCGGAGAGGATCAAGGATGTGACGGTGACGCTCACGATGCTCGGCGGTAAGGTGGTATTTTCTAAATAACTGAGTCCCGGAACGAGTTCTCCGCTTTCTCATTGAACGCGAAATAAACCATGACAGCAGCTGAAACAGACGAGGCGATCGCGGCGGCGGCACACTCGTCGGTCGAGAACTGGTCAGCAGAGTAAAGATGAAACGCAGCTTCGCGTTCGCGTTATTTGTCGGCCACGTGGCGCTGCTTTCTGCGCAAACTCCGCCATCCGCTCCAGCACCGTCGCCTAACGATCCCGCATCAGAACCGACGGTTCTGGCGGTGGCGAAAGTGATGCCCGCCGTCGTCAACATCAACGCCGAACGCGTGGTGCGCCGGCAAATCCGCGATCCATTCGAAGATTTCGCGGCACAGTTCTTCGGCAGCTATCGCAGCGAACCGCGCGAAATCCGGCAGCGTCTGCAAAGTCTCGGCTCCGGATTCATCGTCGATCCCGCCGGCTACATCGTGACGAACGAGCACGTGGTGCAACGGGCGGCCGATCTCAAGATCGAAGTCACCACGAGCGACGGCAAAGTCTACAACGCGCACTACATCACTGGCGATCCGAAGCAGGACCTCGCCTTTATCAAAATCGATGGCAAGAGCGGCTTTCCATTCCTTAACCTTGATAATCTTTCGCCCAATCTGCTCGGCGAGACCGTCATTGTGCTCGGTAATTCGGTGGGCTACGGCAGCTCAATCAGCCGCGGCGTACTCAGCGGGGCGAAACGCGACATCACCATCGAAGAATTCGAATACAAGAATCTGCTCCAGACCGATGCGGCAATTAATCCGGGAAACTCAGGCGGGCCGGTGGTCGATATCGCGGGGCGGCTCGTCGGCGTAAGCTCGGCCAAAATGGCTTTCACCCCGCAAGGGGTGCCGACGCAGGGAGTCGGGTTTGCCATTCCCGCTGAGACGGTGCGCGAAGCGGTGAAGCAGTTCAAAGCGATCGCACAAAAGCAGCCACCGGCCGCCGCGCCGCAGGCATCACCCGAACAGCCCGCGGCGGCAAATGCGGAGCGGCTTTTCGGCATGCAATTGCAGGATTTGACCCCCGATCTCACCGATGCGCTCGGTGTGGTGCGGGGTGGAGTTCTCATCAGCGCCGTAGAACCAGAAAGCCCCGCTGACGAGGCGGGGCTCGAGCGCGGTCTGGTCATTTATCGCGTGGGCCGCCACGATGTGAATTCCGTGCGCGCGCTTGAGTCGCTGCTGGCGCGGGCGCGCAGCGGATCGACGGTGGATTTCACCGCCGGCATCGTGCGCAGCGATGATGCGAGCCAGATTCAAACGGTGTCATTGACAGCGCGCTGAAATTTTTCGACAACATCGCGCCGTCGCAGTTGTCTTATCCATTTGTTCGCCATGATCAAAGTCGAAAATCTGACCAAGAGATATGCGGGGCAAGCTGCGATTCGCGATTTGAATTTCGAAGTTGGCGCGGGCGAGATCATGGGCTTTCTCGGGCCGAACGGCGCGGGCAAAACCACCACCATGCGCATCCTGGCCAGCTTCATGCCGCCGACATCCGGCCGCGCCTCCGTCGCCGGCTTCGACCTCTTCGAACAATCGCTCCAAGCCCGCGCGCACCTTGGTTACATGCCCGAGAATGTACCGCTCTATAACGACATGCGTGTGACCGAGTATCTCAATTATCGCGGCGCGCTCAAGAACATCCCGCACCGGCGCATCGCGGAGCGCGTGGGCGATGTGAAAGAGCTTTGTGGATTAAAAGAAGTGGAAAACAAAATCATCGGCGCGCTTTCCAAAGGCTACCGGCAGCGCGTCGGTCTGGCTGATGCGCTCGTGCACGAGCCCGACCTGTTGATTCTCGACGAGCCGACGAGTGGCCTCGATCCGAATCAAATCCGGCAGGTGCGTGAGCTGATCAGGAACCTCGGCAAACAGCACACCATTCTGCTCTCGACCCACATTCTGCCGGAAGTGGAGATGACCTGCAGCCGCGTGATCATCATTCACAAGGGGCGAATTGAGGCGTGCGATACACCGGAGAATTTAGTGCAGCGCATTCGCACCGCTGGCGGGGTGACGGTGGAAGCGCGCACCGGGCGCGATGATGGCGCGGCTGAGTTGAAAAAAATCGCCGCAGTGCGCGATGTGACTGTGACCGAAGAAGATGGCTGGCAGCTGTTTTCGTTGCGAGTGGAATCAGGAGCCGATGTCCGCGAAGAAGTCTTCCGCTTGGCCCGGGACCGGAGATGGGATGTGCGCGAGCTGAGCGCGCGCCGGGCCACGCTGGAGGATGTCTTTGTCGAGATCACGCACGCAGACGAAGTATGATTCGAGGTAGCGCGCGTCGGACGATCTGGGGAGCGCGGGCGCCCCGCCCGCTCTTTTCGGCGCCCTCGCCGAAAAGCACCGCGCGCGACCCGGAGGTGAGCTGTGCGTAAGTTCTTCATCCTGCTCTCGCGCGAGGTGGCGAGCTACTTCTACTCACCTATCGCCTACATCGTGCTTGTCTTCTTCTTGTTAGTTAGCGGCGCGGACTTCTACTTCCAGATTTCTTTCATGAATCACCGCGCGGTGGCTTACTCCGTCCAGGAAGCATTCTTTAATTCCGTTTTCTTCTGGTTCGCCTTTGTTCTCATCTTTCCGCTGATCACCATGCGCTTATTCGCGGAGGAGTTTAAGCTCGGCACGATCGAGCCGCTCATGACCGCTCCTGTGCGCGACTGGCAGGTCGTCCTGGCGAAGTTCTTCGGCGCGCTCATCTTCTACGTTGTTCTTTGGCTTCCGACGATCCTTTACTTCGCCATCTTTCAATACATCACGCATCAGCCGGCGGCTGGTTCGGCTGGAGCTTATTGGGGCTCGTACCTGATGCTGTTGCTGCTGGGGATGTTCTATCTCAGCGTCGGTTGTCTTGCTTCCGCGCTCACGAGAAATCAAATCATCGCGGCGGTGATTTCGTTTTGTGCGATCACGCTGCTCTTCTTTCTGGGGCTGATCTCATTTATTCTGCTCGACATCAGCTCTACTACTCGGCAACTACTAGGTTACTTCTCCGCTATCGAGCACATGGGCACCCTTTCACGCGGGGAGATCGATACTCGACCGATGGTCTTCTACCTTAGTATGACGGTGGTGATGCTTACCCTTACTTACCAGGCTTTCCAATCGCGCAAATGGAGACTGTAACCACCTCAGCTGCCGCCGGGGACGGCGGCAGCTACAACGCGGAGAAGCCGAAGCGCATTCATCGCGTTCAGATTGGCCTGAACGTCATCGTGCAGATTGTGCTCCTGCTCATTCTGGCGTTAATGGTGAACTATCTCGGGTTTGAGCATTACAAACGCTGGGATTTCTCGCGCGACCGCAAGTATGCCATTTCGGATAAGACCAGGCGCGTGCTGCAATCACTGAAGAGCAAGCTGCGTATCACCGTATTCTTTTCACCCAATACGCCGATCTCGGCTGATGTGCAGAACCTGCTGACCGAGTATCAATACGCGGCCAAGGGTAAGATCGACGTCGAGCACATTGATCCGGAACGGAGTTTCTCCCGCGCAAAAGAACTCTTCGACAAATACAAAGTAGTGAGTGACGAGAACCTGCTCGTGCTCGACTACGAAGGACGGAACAAGACGGTTAAGGCATCGGAGATGGCTGATGTCGACCAGAGCGGAATGGGAATGGGTGAAGGTCCGCGCGTGACCGCGTTCAAAGGGGAGCAGGCGGTGACGAGCGCCATTATCGACCTGAGCGAAGGGAAGAAGAACACCATCGGCTATGTCCTCGGTCACAAAGAGCCGCCGCTAGGTCAACAAACGCCGTCCGGTCCAATGATGCAGCCGCCGGAGACGAGCCCAATTTCCGTGCTGAAGACGTTCATCGAAAACGAGAATATCAAACTCCAGGAGCTGAACTTATTCAGCGTCGACGCGGTCCCGGCAGAGATGAAGACGGTGCTGATGGTGGGTCCGCAATACGATTTTTCCGATCGTGAAATGCAATTGCTGCGCAATTTCTGGAGCAAACAGGGGCGGATTCTGCTGCTGCTCGATCCTTCGGCCAAAACCCCGAAGCTCGACGCGTTTCTCAACGAACTCGGCGTGCGTGTGAACAACGACCGGCTCATGGCGGTGGTGCGCACCGGCATTGAAGAGATGGCGCGCGTGCGCGATGTCGTCGCGCGATTTCTGCCCAATTCGCCGATCACGAAGCGGCTGGGCGATGTGCGCGCGCCATTTGTCGGCGGGACGTGCTCATTAACGCTGGAGCCGGATCGGGTGCGCGGCGTCGGGATTGAATTGCAACCATTGATTCAGGCGGAGAAAGGTTACTGGGGCGAAGTGGATTATAATTCGGATGATCCGGCCAAGCTGCAGTTCGACGCGAGTCATGATCACGGCCCGCCGTTAAACATCGCGGTCTCAATCGAGAAAGGCGGAAGCGGCGATGAACGGGTGCAGGTGAATTCGTCGCGGATGGTGGTGGTGAGCAATGCGTTCTTTGTGCAGGACGAGGCGCTGACGCAGGATCAGCAGGCGCTCGATTTTATTTCCGGTAGCATCAATTGGCTGATGAGCCGCGAGCAGTTGATCGGCATCGCGCCAAAGGTGCCGAAGACGCTCACCTTCACGCTGGATCAAAACGCGTTGCGCAGTCTGCGCTGGATCGTGCTGGTGCTAATGCCGCTGGTGCCGGCGCTGATCGGATCAGCGGTGTGGTGGAAGCGGCGCGCCTGATTCATCAATGAAACTGCGCACGACACTTGTGCTGCTGGCGCTGGTCGCGGCGATCGGGCTTTACATTAAATTCTACGAGAGCAAACGCCCGAACACCGAGGAAGCGACACGCCGCGCGACGAATGTGGTTAATTTCGATCGCGACAAGATCGACGGCATCACCATTCAAAATGGTGAGGAACGAATCGGGTTGAAGCGGGTGGACAAGAAATGGCGGATGGAATCGCCGGTGAAAGATGCGGCGGACGGGACGACGATCGACAGCCTGCTCTTCGATCTGGAAGGCTGGCAAAAGGAGACGACGATCCCGAGCAAGGAAATTGAAGCGGACAAGAGCCGGATGGCAGAATACGGCGTGGCTAAGGCGAAGCTGCGGCTGAAGCTGCTGGGGCAGGATGCGCCGCCGGAGATTTGGTTCGGTAACAACGCGGCACTGGAAGGCAAAACTTATGTGCGCCTGGAGAACTCGAAGGATGTGTTCATCGCGTCGCAGTCGATCAAGAATGCGATTTCGAAAAAGGCGGAGGAATTTCGCGATCGCAGATTGACGGAGACGGTGGCGACACAGGTCACGCGCGTAGCCCTGAAGACGTCGGCGGGCGAGATGGAACTGCAAAAACAGGGTGACCATTGGCAAATCGTGAAGCCGCTGCGCGCGCGCGGACGATCAGAAGGTGAACGACCTTCTCGCGCAAATAACGACGAGCCGCATCGCGCAATTCGTGGCGGATGATCGCGGCGATCTGCATCCATACGGCCTGACCGAGCCGCGCGGGACGGTGACGATTTACACCAGCGAGGATAAACAGGGGCAACTGCTGCAGATCGGCGGCACGCTGGCGAAGGAGAAAGACCAGGTCTATGTGCGATTCGCACCGCGAAGCTTTGTCTTCGCCGTGCCGAAGAAGATCGAGGAGGTGCTGAATACGAAGCCAAACGATTTGCGCGATCGGCATCTCGTGCGTGTCGATGCGAATCAGCTGGACAGGATTACGATTGAAGCGGCCGGACAGCCGAAGACGGTGCTCGCGCGCAAAGGCGAAAACTGGACAATCGTCAGCCGCAAAGATGAGCCGGCGAATGCAGCGGAAGCGCGGCGGCTGATCGAAACCCTGCAGAACGAATCCGTGACGAAGTTCGTGGAGGATGTCAGTTCCGATCTGCCCAAATATGGTTTGGACAGGCCGCAACTGACGGTCACGCTGAGTTCGTTCGCGTCGGAAAATACGGCAGAAACGACTGCGGGCGAACATCCGCTCGCGACGATCGCCTTTGGCAAAGTCGATGGTGATAACGTGTTCGCGCGCGTGGGCGACGAGCCATTCATCGTGGCGGTGCGGCGAGGATTGCTGGAGCAGATTTTCACTGAACCGGTGCAGTGGCAGGGGCTGGCGATCTTCAAGTTCAAGCCGGAGGAGATTCACCGGCTCTCGGTCGTCACTGATCGGGAGCTGAGCATCACGCGTGGCGCGAACAATCAGTGGCAATGGGTCGCCGGGAGCGGCCAGATTAATGCGACGAATGTGCAGTCGCTTTTGAATACGCTGGCGTCGCTGCGGGCGGTGCGCTGGGTCGTGAATGTGCCGGCGCAGGCATTCGAGAAGCCGCAGCTCGTCATCACGTTCACGACTACGCCGGATGACAAGGCGCTGCACAAACTGACAATCGGCGGCCCGTCCGGTGACGGCATGTGGCTGGCGCGCACCGATGAACGCGAAGGGACCTTTGTCTTAAGTAATCCCGACGTGAATGCGCTGCAATTATCGCTAGTGCAGACGGCGACGCCTTCGCCGAGCGCGACTGCTGCCGGCACAGCGGCTCCCATCGCGAGCGCTTCGCCGACCGCAGCGCCATAAATCGGTGTCATCCTGAGCGAAGCGAAGCGGCGTCGAAGGATCCCGCGGAAGTTATTTCTAAGGTTTCGCCACGGGATTCCTCGACTCCGCTCGGGATGACGTTGCGGTGTAGATGGTGACGATGCCGCCGGTGAGTGGCTCGGCAGCCGCATCTTCAAAACCGTTGTTATTAATCAGACCACACATCGCGGCGCCGCTGGGAAAATTCTCAATCGACGCGCCGAGATATTCGTAAGCAGCCTTGTCGTTGGTGAGAAGCGCGCAGAGCCGCGGCAGGATTTTGTGCAGATACACGCGATACATTGCACGGAAGGCGCGCTGATGCGGCAATGAGAATTCCAGCACGAGCAAGTGTCCGCGGCCCGTGAGAACGCGACGCATTTCGCGCAACGCCGCGGCCCAATCCCGCATATTGCGCAGTCCAAAGGCGACGGTGATCGCATCGAAGGATTGCTGGGCAAAGGGCAACTGGAGCGCGTCAGCATTGACCGTTCTGCGAACACCTTTGGCACGCGCGAGCGCGAGCATCTCCGGGGAAAAATCGGCCGCGGTGATTTCCGAGCGCGGTAACTTGTGCTGGAGCACAACCGCGAGGTCGCCACTGCCGGTGGCGAGATCGAGGACGCAGGCAGGATTCCACGGCGCGACGATCTCAGCCGCGCGTTTGCGCCAATGGAAATCGCAGCCTGCGCTGAGGAGATGATTGGCCAGATCATAGCGATCGGCAATGCGGCTGAACATTTCCCGAACTGAATCGGGATCACGCAAGGGTGCGTTTTCCTCAGACGAACTCAACCGCGGCCGTTCGCTCACATTGGGCCGAAACGCAACTGCGTGAGAGCGCGGGCCTGCTCACGAGAGGACTCGAACCTCCACGGGTCGCCCCATACGGTCCTGAGCCGTACGCGTCTGCCAGTTCCGCCACGTGAGCGCGAGGACGAAAGCTGCTGTATGCCGCTGGCCTGTGCAACTTCTCGCGGGGCGAGCGAGTCGCGGCGCTAACTATCCGCTTATGCGGCCGGTGAAAAACTACGGCGGCTCGCCCGGAGCCGCGCCCTCCCGGTTAATCCTGCCGCTTTTTGCGCGCGCGCGCCTGCAGCGCTCGCGCCTTCCGCGCCTGGCCCAGTGCGCGGAGAAGGTCAGCGTAATTGGACG
Organism: Chthoniobacterales bacterium; assembly: GCA_038200165.1. Taxonomy (GTDB): domain Bacteria; phylum Verrucomicrobiota; class Verrucomicrobiia; order Chthoniobacterales; family UBA10450; genus AV69. The sequence goes on from JBBPYF010000023.1 coordinate 19,325, forward strand.
CGACGATCTCGTAATCAGCCGGCGGCCTTTCCATTGCCGCCTCCCATTCACTTAACGAGGCACGGTACAATTCCGAAGCGCGTTCGTAATCGCCGCGCGAATGGTAGACCACGGCCAGGTTGCATTTTGACTGCGCAATGTCGGGATGATTTCCAGCGAAAGACTTTTCCCGAATAGCGAGTGCGCGCAGATGCGTCTTCTCCGCTTCGGTAAAGCGCTTTTCGTTTGTGTAAAAGACTCCGAGATTGTTGAGCACGGCCGCAACATCGGGATGGTCGGGACCGAGCGTCTTCTCGTAAAGTCTAAGCGCGCGCCCATAGTACGGCTCGGCTGCCTTTGTTCGCCCCGCCTTGCGAAAGGTGAGAGCGATATTGTTCAGAAGTGTGCCCAAGCTTTCGTGCGGCAACTCCGGTATTTCCGCCGCCGCCTCGAGAGCTTTTTCGTACCACCTGATCGCCGCCTCATTCTCGCCCATTTCCTCGCACAGCTTCGCCAGCCGGCGGGCCGAGCGAAAAATCGCACGCGCGTCCGGTGGCGTCACTTCCTGCAAAAGCCGATGCGCCTCGATGAAATGCTCTCTCGCTGCCGCGCGGTCGCCATTTTGCTCATGCAGGGAAGCAAGCGCCTCATAGCTTAGAGCCAGCTCAGCTTCAGCGGGCGTGAAACTTCGCTGCGCCAGCTCGAGCGCGCTCTCCGCGACGCGAATCGCTTCGGGCCATTGCCTGCTCGCGCGCAGCATCTCCAGCTTGTCGTTCAAGACCGACCAGAGATGTCGTTCCCCTTTCACACCGAGGCTCACCATCCTTCGCTCAACTGCGTCACGAGATGGCCGGCGAGTTCTTCCGCCGCCAGGGGCAGCGCCTGGCGCTCATCGGTGGTCACATCAGTGCCCACGAAAAAGCTGGTCGTGCCGGCCACATCGGTTGTTGGCATCAGAACGGCGCCGGCGCGGGAAACGAGGCTGTACTTCACATGCATGGTGAGATTGAATTCAGTTGTAGCAAGCACATTGCCACGCACCGAACGCGCCGGCGTACGCGTGATGTCGGTAATCTCCGCCTTCAACACCGCGTCGGCCTGGTTCTCTTCGGCAATCCGGAATGTGCCGTCCTGATGCAGTTGCTTGATTACGGTGTCGGTGACCAAAGCCTCCACTCGCGGCAGCAGCGTTTTATTCTCAAATATGGGCACAGCGATGACATGCACATCGCGGAGAACGCTCGGCTTAACCGGCCCGATTTGGTAACCCAGACATCCGCCGAGAAGTATCGACGCGGCGGCGAGAAGATATTTCACGGCGCCGGCGAAGCGGCCGAATCGGCAGGAGTAGGCGTGGGCGAGGCTTCCGGTTCCGGCGTGGGAGATGTTTCCGGCGCGGTCGTTGTCGGTGGCTGCAATGATGCGGGCGGCGGCAGCGCGCTGTCCTGCTCCGGCGGCGGCAGCGGCGCCACTTCCGAGTCACCGCCGCGCAACTGCGGCTTGCCTGTTCCGCCTGTTTGACCGCGCGCGGCGACACTCTTCTTCTTGTCATTTACCGCCACTGCCGGCTGAAGCGCAGCCTCGCCCACTTTCGCGCGGATTTGATCGATCCGCCGCTTGGCCGCCTCGCTTGCCGACGAGCCCGGCTGCTCACGAATCACTTCGCTGTAATAGATGACCGCAGCGCGGTAGGCCTTCTCTTTGTCGTAAAACTTCGCAATCTTGAACGCGTCCGTCGTCGCTTTCTGCTCGAGCTTCGCCAGGTTCTCGCGCGCCTGCGCCGCCTTCTCACTCTTGGGATAGCGAAAGAGAAAATCCTCGAAACCGGTCTTGGCGTTCGCCACCGCCCCTGAATCATTGGTGCCGTGCCGCGCCGCTTCAAACCAGATATAGCCGATCTGATACTGCGCGTCCGCCGCCACTGGATCGTTCGGGAATTTATCGATTACAGCCTGGTAAGCCTGAACGGCTGCGTCATTCGCGCCTTGCTTCTGCCGCGCCAGGCCGATGTCGAACTGCGCGCGCGCGGTATATCTGCCATACGGCGCAGTGCGGACGACAGCGGCAAAAATCTCGACTGCGCGATCCAGCGAAGTAGCCAGCGGAATGCCCAGTAACTTCACCTTCTTGCCATTCAGGTACATTTCACCGATGCGAAATTGCGCTTCGATCGCTTCCTCGAAATGCGGGCTGCCTGGATACCTCTCCACCACTACGCGATAGGTGTCGGCTGCTTTGATGTAATTGTGCGACTGCTCCCGTAATTGCGCCGCGCGATAAGCTGCGCCCGGAGCAAGGGTGTCGCGCGGATACTTTCGCCAGATGGAATTGTACGCTTTCAGGGCGCGGGCGGCGTTACCCCTCCGCTCCGCCTCCTGCGCGATGCTAAAAAGCTGCTGCGCATTGCCATTGATCTCCTCTTCTCCCGGCGCCAGCACCTTTGCTTTTTCGCCTGGCCGGAAGATGACAGAAGCCTGCCCTGCGCCAGCAAGCGCGCCAAGTACAAGCAGGAGTAGCAGCCGGGTTCGCATTCAGTCGCAGGGTAGTTGCCTCTGGAGTTCCGTCAAGTTGGTGCCCGGAATCGCTCCAGTAATTCTCACTTAGACAAGGTTAAAGCTTTTTCGTTCGCTGAGGTAGCTTAAGCACGTTGAAACTCCACCAGCAGCATAAAATCCGCATCGGCTCCTGCGCCTGGAGCTTCGAGGAATGGCGCGAGGTTTTTTATCCGCGCGAGCTTCCTCGCTCTGAGTGGCTCGCCTGGTATGCGCGCTTTTTCCCTACCGTCGAGATTGACTCCACCTTCTACGCGGCGCCATCGCCCGACTCGGTCCTTCGCTGGCTCGAAGCGACGCCGCCGCATTTCCGTTTCTCCTGCAAACTGCCGCGCGAGATTACCCACAAATGCGGCCTGCGCGATTGCACCGCGGAACTACACAGTTTCCTCCGCGCGATCGAGCCGCTCGCGCCCAAGCTGCACGTCGTCCTCGTGCAATTGCCGCCGGCGTTTTCACCCAAAGACGGTAAAGCGGCGCTGCGCTCGTTTCTCTTGCAATTGCCGCACGACTTTCGTTTTGCCATCGAGTTTCGCCACGCCGGCTGGCATCACCCGGAGATCATCCGGTTGCTCGAGAGATTCAGAGTCTGCTGGGTCTGGGCCGATACTTCGCCGTTGAACGAGCGCAATCTTGCGCCCTTCGAATTTCAGCCCCGCACAACCGATTTTCTCTACATGCGCCTGCTCGGCGACTACGCGACGAAGTACGATGGCGACGGCAAACATCTGCATCGCTACGGCAAGCTGCTCTGGAAACGCGAAGCGGCGCTGGAAAACTGGGTGCTCAAAATGGAGCGCCAGCTTCCTGACGTTCGCGCGCTCTACCTTTACGTGAACAATCACTTCGAAGGCTTCGCGCCCGAGACCTGCCAGCGTCTCGCCGAGCGCCTCGGCTACGAGCTTCCTCTACCCGCAGCCGCCGAGCTGGTCAACGCCCCGGTCGACCGCGCCCAGCTCAAGCTCCTGTAGCTCAGGCTTACGACGGCCGCGAAAATTCATTTTGCGCGCATGAGTCTTGCAGCGGAAAATCGTCCGATGCTGCAGACGGCGCGACGCGGGAGGAAAAAAACGAAAGTGCCGGAGCCAGCAGGCTCAGAGCCTGGGCGGGAGGGCGAGCGTCCTCGCGAGCCGCGCACTCCCACCCACGAGCGCTACCTCGAAGCGTATCGCTGGATGCTGCTCACCCGTTTGTTCGAGGAAAAACTCGCCAGCATGTATCGCGGCGGCATGATCACCGGCGGCGTCTACGTCGGCAAAGGACAGGAAGCGGTCAGCGCCGCCTGCGGGATGTTTCTTCGCAAAGGCGACATTTTCGCACCGCTCATCCGCGATCAGGCGGGCCGCTCTGCCTTCGGCGAGCCGCTCATCGATGTCGCGCGCACCTATCTCGGCTCACGACTCGGCCCGATGCGCGGACGCGACGGCAATATTCACCGCGGTAAACCGCGCGAAGGCCAGCTCGCCATGATCAGCCATCTCGGCGCGATGATTTCGGTCGTCGTTGGTTCGCTGCTGGCGAAACGGTGGCGCGGGGAAAAAGATTTTGTCGGGCTAACGACAATCGGCGAAGGCGGAATGCAAGCTGGCGCGGCCCACGAGGGTTTGAACATTGCCGCGGTTGAGCGGGTGCCGCTGGTCGTCGTCGCCACCAACAATCACTTTGCTTACTCCACGCCGAACGAGCGCGAGTTTGCCTGCACCAGCCTGGTCGATCGCGCCCGCGGTTACGGCTTCGACGGCTACGAGCTTGATGGCACAAACCTGAACGCCTGCCTCGAAGTGATTGAAACAGCAGTGCAACGCGCCCGCGCTGGTCGCCCGCCGCAACTTGTCGTTGCCTCCATTTTGCGCCTCGCCGGCCACGGTGAACACGACGATTTCTCCTACGTCACAGACGATATTCGCAAGGAACCATTCGCGCAGGATTGCCTGCGATGCGCCGAAGCGTTCATCAAAGAACACGAGCTCGCTGACGCGCCGACGCTGCAGAGCTGGCGCGAGGAAGCTGCGCGTGAAGTGGATGAAGCTGTCGCCACTGCGCAGTCCGAGCCGGTGCCAAATGGCGAAGAAGAAGATTGGTGCGCCCTCTCTGTGCGCCAATACCGCGACGAATTCGAATGAGCCTCACTTATCTCGAAGCGATCCGCGAAGCTCAGGCGAAACTGCTGCGCGATGATCCGCGCGTGTTTATCTACGGCCAGGACGTGGGCGGAACTTTCGGCGGCGCGTTCAAGGCGACCAAAGGTTTAGCCAAGGAATTTCCGGGCCGCGTTCTGAACACGCCCATCAGCGAAGACGCCATGGTGGGGACCGCGATCGGCGCAGCGTTGGAAGGCATGCGGCCCATCGTGGAAATGCAGTTCGCCGATTTCTCCAGTGTCGCGCTCAACCAGATTTTGAATAACGCCGGGACGCATTTCTGGCGCACCAATGTGCCGGTGCCGATCACGGTGCGGCTGCCGGGTGGCGGCACGAAAGGCAGCGGCCCGTTCCACTCGCAATCGATGGAAGCGCTCTACGCGCATTATCCGGGATTGATCGTGATGACGCCGGCTACGGTGGAAGACGCTTACACTATGTTGATCGACTCCGTTTCGATCGATGACCCCGTCGTTTACTGTGAGCACAAGTATCTCTATTACCATCTGAAAGCGGATGCGCTCCCGAACGAAGGCATGCCCGTCGGCCAAGCGCGAATCGCGCGCGCGGGCCGTGATCTCACCATCGTCAGTTACAGCGCGATGTTGCACGAGTCCTTAGCCGCAGCTGAAGAACTCGCCGGTGACGGATTTGAGATTGAAGTGGTCGATCTGCGCACGGTGAAACCGCTCGATACTTCCACTGTCCTTGCTTCCGTCGCGCGCACCGGCCGGCTGCTCACCGTGGGCGAAGCCTTTCCCTGGGGTGGCGTCACCGCCGAAGTGACCGCGCGCGTCGCCAGTGAAGGTTTTCACCTGCTCGATGCCGCGCCCGCCCGTGTGAACGCGAAGGACACGCCGATTCCGTACCACCCAAATCTCTGGTCTACTCACCGCCCGAGCGGCAAAGCCATCGCCGCGAAAGCGCGGCAGCTGTTACGCGAATGAAAAACACCGCAAGTTTAGCTTGTCATCCTGAGCGGAGCGAAGCGGAGTCGAAGGGTGACACGCATTGAGAGTCGCGCCTGAATCTATGCCTCAAGTTCCAATCATCATGCCGCAGCTCGGCGAATCGATCGCTGAAGCCACCATCGTTTCCATCAAAGTGCAGCCGGGGGAAAAGGTCGCGGCCGATCAGGAAATCATCGAGGTGGAGACGAACAAAGCGGTCATGGGCGTGACGACGCCGTGCCCGGGGGAGATCGCGAAGATCGAAGCGCAGGTGAAGGAGACGTATCCCATCGGCGCGGTGCTCGGTTACATCGAAGCGAGCGAGAAAGACGCGGCACGATTCCAGAAACAATCGCCGCCGCCGCCAGTTCAGCGCGCTGTTGCTGAAGAAATTCCGGGGCGTGGCGAGGAGAAGGCCGCTGCGGTGAAAACCAAGAGCAACGGCGCCGAAGCAAAAACCTCGCGCGACGGATTGCCCGTTCCCGCTGCGGCCAAAGGCGCTGGATTCCTCTCGCCGCGCGTCCGCGCGCGTATGATGGAATTGCAACTCACCGCCGCAGATCTCGCTGGCATCGCCGGAACCGGACGCGGCGCTCGTATCACCATCAAAGATCTGGAAAGTTATTTGCAACAGCTCGAGTCGCAGACCGCAACCGACGCATCAGCCATTCGCGCCGGCGTTGCCGATGCCATGCGCCGCAGCTGGTCGCGACCGCTCGCCACCATCGGCTCCTCTGTGAATCTCGATCCGGTGCTGGAAAATCGGAAACAGCGCGATCCGAAACCAGGACCGGCGCTGTACGCGGTGCGCGCACTTGCGCTCGCGCTCGCGGAAAATCCCGCAGCCGCAGCCAAGCTCATCGGCGCGCGTGTCCTGCAATCCAACAGCATCGACATCGGTCTCGCCATTGAAGCGCAGGACGGAATCATCGTTCCCATTATTCGCAATGCCGACCAAACGTCGCTCGCCGATCTCACGCAAAAATACGATGAGCTCGTCTCGCTCGGCCGGCAGCGCCGCATTTCGCCCGAGATGCAGAGTGGCGGCATCGCGGCCATCTCGAATTTCGGAGCCTTCGGGGTGGAATGGGGCACCCCTATTCCCCTGCCCGACCAGACGATGATTCTCGGTCTCGGTGCCGGCAAGAAAACTCCGCGCTGGGACGAAGCGAGCTCGCAATTTGTCCCCGCAACAGAAGCGCAAATCACCCTCAGCTTCGATCATCGCAGCCTCGATGGCGGCGGCGCTGGGCGTTTGCTCAAGCGTGTGATCGACCTGCTGGAAAATCCGGCGCAGTTGTAACTCAGCGGCTGCCGCCAGGGATCTTGCGGGCACCGGCATCGAAGATCGGTTCGGTCGACTCCAGCAGAATACCCGTCGTTGCATAGCTCGCGCGTACCGCGATAGCCTTCGGCCGTGGCGGCAAGTGAGGAATTCTCTTCCAAGAACAACCGCCGGAGCAGCTTTATGGCAGCGACGGGTCGGGAGTTTTCGCTCATCGTCAGCGTGGGCGCCGCGCTTTTCTTTTTCTGGTTCGGCGATCGGATTGCGGAAGAGTTTACTCATCCCCTTTGGGTCGCCGGCGTCTTCATCCTGCTTTTTGCGGTAGTTCTTTCGTCGGCCATCTCCGTGATGCGTCATGCTGACTTGCTCGCGCTCAGGCTGGGTGAGCCTTACGGCACGCTTGTTCTGACACTGGCCGCGATCAGCATTGAAGTAGTGACCATCTCGGCCGCGATGCTCCACGGGGCGAACAATCCTACTCTGGCGCGGGACATGATGTTCGCCGTCATCATGATCGCGCTTAATGGCCTGGTCGGATCATGTCTGCTACTCGGCGGCCTGCGACACCGGGAGCAGCACTATAATTTCAGAGGCGCCAATTCCTATCTCAACACCATCCTCGCTCTTAGCGTCCTTGGACTCATTCTTCCAAACTACACCACCTCAGTGAATGGCCCCCGGCTTTCCGTCGCGCAGGAAGTGTTTGTGGTCATCACTTCCGTCGGGCTTTATGCAATTTTTCTGCTCATTCAAACGACGCGTCACAGCGACTTCTTCGTCGAAGCGACCGATGCCTCGAGTGAACCAGCTCCGTCTCATCATCCCGCGCTCCGCTCCACTGCTTACCACGCCAGTTTCATGGTTGTTTACCTCGTCGCGGTAGTATTTCTGGCGGAGAAGATGGCCATTCCTTTAGACAACTTGATCGAGCGTTTTGCCATGCCGCAGGCGTTCGGAGGAGCGATCGTCGCCGCGCTTGTTCTGGCGCCGGAGGCATTGAGCGCCATTCGCTCCGCTTCGAGTAATCATCTGCAACGTTCGGTTAATATTCTCCACGGATCGGTGCTGGCCACAATCGGGCTGACGATTCCCGCAGTCTTGGCTATTGGCCAGATCACCGGGCGCTCCGTCACCCTTGGGTTGCAAGGAGGAAATCTTCCCCTGCTTCTGCTGACGCTGGCGGTGAGCATCGTGACGTTCGCCAGCGGACGAACAAATGTGTTGCAGGGGTGCATCCATTTATTGTTGTTTGCGGTGTTCGTGCTGCTCATATTTTGCCCTTGAGCATCTCCCATCCATGCAGGGTTGGCCGCTCGATTGGTTTTCTCTATCTGCCGGCCTTGACGCTTGCCTTTACTCTCGCTCGCGCGGCCAATGCTGCCGATGCCTCAGAGGACGTTTTTACGCCGGTTGTCGTATCTCCTCTCTCGCCACAGACACGCGCCATCCACGGCACCGACGACACTTACCACGTTGTCTATGAACTTGCGCTGGCGAACACGAAGCCAGTTGCGGCAACAATCGAAAACATCGATGTGCTCGACGGCGTCGATGATTCGCGAACGATCGCGAGCTTTTCCGGCAAGGATGTCGTTGCGAGGATGCGAACTCTCGCGCCGCAGCCGGCCAGCGACGCGGTCATCGAACCGAACACCGCCCGCCTGTTTTACGTCGAGCTCACGTTCAAGGACGCCGCGGGTGTGCCTCGTTCACTTCAACATCGTTTCCGTCTCACGGGTGCAGCGAACCCTGGTCCGGGCCAACCCAAGCCGCTGGAGTACGTGGCCGCGCGCGTGGACATCGCGCATGACGAGCCGCTGGTGATTGGACCGCCACTTGCCGGCCCGCGGTGGGTCGCTGTCAACGGCTGCTGCAACCACGAAATTGTTCATCGCGGTTCGGTCCAAAGCGTCAACGGCGCCCTGCACGATGCTCAGCGCTTTGCCATCGATTGGATGCGCCTGGACGAACAAGGCCACTTCGTCCACGGCGATGCGTCTGACGTGCACAATTTCACTGGCTACGGCGAAGAAGTCCTTGCTGTCGCCGATGGCAAAGTCGTTGCCATGCTTAACACACTGGATGATCAACCGCCGGGAAAACTGCCGAACCCGAGCACGATCACCATGCAAACCGTCGATGGGAACCATGTCGTGCTCGATATCGGCGGCGGATACTTCGCGTTCTACGCTCACCTTCAGAAAAACTCCGTTGCCGTCCACGTCGGCGACCAAGTAAAGAAAGGCGCGATAATGGCGAAGCTGGGGAATTCCGGCAACACCTCGGCGCCGCACTTACATTTCCATGTGATGAACAGCCCGTCGGTATTGGGCTCGGACGGACTTCCGTATCTGATTGATGGCTTTGACTTCGCCGGGCAGATCGATCTCGCCGTTTTCGAAGCGGCGCCTGGCGTCGAAGGAGAATGGGGCCAGGGCCGGCTGAGTCGAACTGAGCCGCGAAAGCGTCAGTTTCCGCTTAACCTCAACATTATCGACTTCCCGCCCGCGCCTGCGAATAACTCGAACGAAGATCGGTTGTAGTTGTAGGGGAAGCTGTCAGCTTCCCCGAACTCGTCCCTACAGAAGTCCGTAACGGTCAGCTTGCGCCAGCTGCTGCTGCGGCGGGCGCCGCCACGTTAAAGACGATCTTTCCGTTGTCCGCAACGACATGCACCGTATCGCCGGCTTTCACGTTCCCGCGCAGCAATTCCTCCGCGAACGGATCCTCCAGAAAACGCTCGACCGCGCGCCGCATTGGCCGTGCGCCATATTGCGGGTCGTAGCCTTTTTCGATGAGGAATTCCTTGGCTGACTGCTCCAGCTCGATGTGCACGTCCTTCGCTTTCACCCGGCGCAACACCTTCGCCACTTCCAGTTCCACGATCAGCATCAGATCATTCTTCGTTAACTGATGGAAGACGATGATGTCATCGAGGCGATTGATGAACTCCGGCTTGAACGCCTTCTTCGCTTCCTCCAGTAAACGGTCGCGCATCACCTCAAACTCATGCTCCCCCAGCGGCTTCGTCGCGCCGAAGCCCATCGTGGTTTGCCGCCGCAGAATCTCCGCGCCGACGTTCGAGGTCATGATGATAATGGTGTTGCGAAAATCGATTTTGCGCCCAAGCGAGTCAGTCACCTTCCCGTCCTCGAGAATCTGCAGGAGCAAATGCATCACGTCGGGATGCGCCTTCTCGATTTCATCGAAGAGCACGACAGAGTACGGGCGCCGCCGCACCGCTTCGGAAAGTTGCCCGCCCTCTTCATAACCGACATATCCCGGAGGCGAACCGATCAGGCGCGAGGCGGTGAACTTCTCCATGTACTCGGACATGTCGATCTGGATAAGCGCATCGCGATCGCCGAACATGAACTCGGCCAGTGTCTGCGCGAGGAAGGTTTTGCCTACACCGGTCGGACCCAGGAAAATGAATGAGCCAATCGGCCGACGCGGATCTTTCAGATCGGCGCGGGAACGTCGCAGCGCTTTCGAGATCGCCACCACCGCCTCATCCTGGCCAATCACTTTGCCTTTCAGCTCGTTCTCCATTTGCAGAAGTTTCTCCGTCTCCTTCTGCTCCATGCGCTGAAGCGGAACGCCGGTCACTTTGGATACCACCGACATCATGTCGTCAGCCGTGACGAGCACTTCCTTCTCTTCGCGCTCCTCGCGCCAGCGCGCCAGAATCGTATCGAGCTTTTCTTTCGTCTGCTTCTCCTTGTCGCGCAGCGCCGCAGCTTTCTCGAAATCCTGC
>JBBPYF010000024.1:0-2524 GCA_038200165.1 Chthoniobacterales bacterium
CTGGAGTACGCGCTTAGTTTCACTGTCACGCGGCGAAACATCGACGATGTCCCGGAAGTGATCCGCTGGTATCTGGCTGATCCCGAGCGCAGTCACATTTGGCGCATGCTCAGTTTCCAACCGGAAGCGGACACGGGCCGGACCATTTTTTCGCAGCAACCAATCACGCCGGCGGATGTGTGGGCGAAAATTTGCGAAGGCGTCGGGCTGCCGTTGCGCCGTGACGTTTCCATTTTTGGCCATCCCGATTGCAACAGCTGGGCTTCACTCTTGATCGCGCGACCGTCCGGCAAAATTTTCCCGCTCCTGCCCGACGACAAAAAATTCGATTATCTTCTGGGCGAAGTGCTGGAGAAAATCGGGGGCCTTTCGCTGGTGAACGATGACGCCGGCACGCCGCCGTATCGCCTCGCCGGCATTTTGTTTCAGTATCCGCTGCTCGCAGCGAAAGTTCTCTTCCGCATGGCGCGCTATCTCTCTTCGCGCAATGCGCCTCCGGAAATTCTTCGCTCGATTCTGCGCGGCCAAGTGCACACCCTCGGAGTCGGCATGCACAACTTTATGGACGCGAAACAGGTCTCGCGCGCGGAGCACGATCCCGTTGTCAAAGCGCGCCTCGATTCCTGCGTTTTCAAAGGCGCAGTCAAACGCAATGGCGAATGGCAGGCGGTGCCGATGTGTTCGATGAACCACCAGACCTGGTCGGAAGTTTACGATGCGCGCTTGCGCAATCCGGCATTATTCCACGAGCCGCAAATCTTCGCGCCGGCTGAAAACGCAGCGGCAATCGACTGAAGCTCAGCCTCATTATCCCATCCTGGCAGGACGGCGAGAGCTTGCGCACTCTTCTTGCCCGGCTCGGCAAGATCTCGTTAGTCACGCAAGTGGTCGTGATCGAAGCGTCCGACTGCGCATTAATCGAAGAGCTCGCACGTGCGGCGGGAGCAAACTTCATTCGCTCCGAGCCGCCTAGCCGCGGCCGGCAGATGAATGAAGGCGCGGCCATCGCCACCGGCGACGTGCTGGTGTTTCTGCATGCGGACACAGAAATTTCGTCGGCGCATCTCGAAGCGCTCACGAGCGCGATGGCGGACCCCGAAGTAGTCGGGGGCGCATTTTATCGGCAGTTTGATGAACGCCATCCGCATCTTCATTCTCTCGAGTATGTGGCCCGATTTTTCACGCGCCACGGCGGCATCTTGTTCGGAGATCAGATGGTCTTCGTTCGGCGTGAAACCTTCGTGCAACGGGGCGGCTCGCGGAAATTCCGCTGATGGAAGACGTGGAATTTTCGCGCCGTCTCCGCGCCGCTGGCAAAGTGGCCGTGCTCGATCCACCGATCCGGAGTTCAGCGCGACACCATCTCGCGAAGGGCGCGTGGCGCACGACCATTCGCAACGGGCTTTTTCTCCTCTTCTTCAAAGCAGGCGTTCCGGCAACGACCCTTCACTCGATCTACTACGGTCGAAAAAACGCAACCGGCGATGGCTCCGTGTTAACTTAAGTTAGGATCGCGCAGCTAACGCGCCGGAATAAAATCTGTGCTCGCAGCTCGAACAGCGAATGATCTCTGCCAATCCCGAACCGATGATCTCCGTCATCATTCCCGCGCTGGATGAAGCAGATTCGTTAGGCCAAACCATCGCCGCCGCGTGGGGCGAAAATATTTCGTGCGAAATTCTGGTCGTTGATGCCGGCAGTTCCGACGAGAGCGTCGCGATTGCTACCGCCGCGGGCGCGCGCGTGCTCGAGAGCCGGCGGCGGCAGCGCCCTTACCAATTAAATCTCGGCGCCATGCATGCGCGCGGGAAGCTGTTTTTATTTCTGCATGCCGATACCCTGCTGCCCCGAAACGCCTTGCGTTTAATTAGCCGCGCGCTCGAAGATCGAGAAGTCGTCGGCGGCGCATTTACGCGGCGCTACGCTTCTCCGTCGCGTTTTCTGCGCGCGACCTGTTTTCTGGCTCGCTGGCGGAATCGGTTGATCGGCTGGCACCTCGGCGATCAGGCGATGTTTGTTCGCGCCACAACCTTTTTCCAGCTTGGTGGATTCCAGGAGGTGGATCAATTCGAAGATCTCGACTTCTCGCGGCGGCTCCGGAAATTTGGCAAGACCGTCAGCCTGCGCCCGTGTGTCACCACTTCGTCGCGGCGCTTCGATCGCTCCGGACCAGCGGCTACGACGATGCGCGACTTCGCTCTCACGATCCGCTATTTGATCCGCGGACTTCCCCATACCCATCCGGCCGTATCATCTCCTGCCGCTCCCGCTTATGAACGCGCCGACAGCGTCCGGAGTTTATAACGTCGTCGTTATCGGCGCTGGCACTGCGGGTCTGGTGACGGCGGCCGGCACAGCGTCGCTTGGCGGCCGCGTCGCGCTGATCGAGCGCAACAAGATGGGCGGCGATTGTTTGAACTTCGGCTGCGTGCCGAGCAAAGCGCTGATCTCCTCGGCCCGGCTCGCGCAACAAATGCGCGAAGCGGAAAAGTGGGGCCTGCGCAAACAGGAACCGGATTTTGAA
>JBBPYF010000025.1:0-50742 GCA_038200165.1 Chthoniobacterales bacterium
CGGTTCATTGACTTCAGTTTTGCCATATTTGCTCCCTTTTTATTTACATTGGGAAGGATACGTTCAGGTGAACGTAGCGGCAATATTCGGTTAATAACCACATCGCCGCAGGAGAGCGATTCAGCGCCCCTCTAACGCCGCCAATTTCGGAACCTGTCAAAATTTTTCGCAAGTCGCAGGAGGACGCGGAAAGCACCGCCGAGAACACTGGAGAAAGAACGGCCAGGCGCTGTCGAGGTCGACAAAAAACCGGGTGTAGAGCGTTCGTGTCGCGCGAGTTCTGGAGCAAGTGCGCCAGAGCGAGCGCGGTCAAGAAATCTCAACACCGACAACCTTATGACCAACGCTCAACTGCAAAATCTTGTTACCGAAGCCGTCAGTCTTCATCGCGAAATCACAGAACAGAACGAACGGCTGAAAGTGCTTAAAACCGATCTGATTCGCGAAGCTCGGCTGCACGAAAGAGAGTTCACCACAACGGACAACGGCGGCTCACGATGGACGGCTGCTGGAACCGACGGCTGCATCGCTCGCATCAACTTCCCAGCGCCGGCGATCATGTCACTGATCGATTCAGAAAGTGAAACCTTCGACAATGTCATCGCTCTTGCTGGCGAGTGTATCGATCGCCTCTTCGAATCGGTTTATTTTCTGCGACCCGTTGCCGATTTTCGTGAGGAAGTTTCTGAAGCTCTGCCCAGGCGCGATGCCCGCGAGTTAATCGAGCTTTGCCAAACAAAATGCTCGCCGCGCGTCAGCTTTGAAACCGCGGAGACGAAAACGGCAGCTGCGTAGCGGAAGGGACGCGGAATGCGTTACAAGAACAATGTGGGTCCGCAGGTTCGCCGCCGGCGTTACGCGCTCGGCTGGTCGCAGTCGACTTTCGCCGCGAAACTGCAAATCGCAGGCTTCGACATCAGCCGCAGCGGCGTTTCCAAGATTGAAGCACGCATTTCTTACGTGGACGACAAGGCGCTGCTTTATCTCGCCGAAGTTCTGAAGGTGCCCGTGCAAGAACTCTTCCCGCCACGCACGCCAGGCAATCGCATTTTCGATTTCATGGAAAAATTGGAGACGACGCGATTTTGATTCCTTCGCGGGTAAAATGATTTGTTTGCGGTCTGGTCATGCCAGAAAGTACTACAGTGAAAATGCTACAGTCCTTCCGAGATGGTCGATTAGCTTCAGCGCAAGTTCCTCTTGCAGAGCGAATTATGATGGTGCGCGATACAGGGTTCGAACCTGTGACCCCTACCGTGTCAAGGTAGTGCTCTACCACTGAGCTAACCGCGCGAGAATAGTGATAAGTGACGAGTGATTAGTGATGAGTCAAGAATCGGCGGCATTGTCTCAGCTTCGACGAAAGCCGTAAACTTCACTGCTGATGGAATCGTATCGAGTGGGCGAACGCCGGCCGCTGGCCTCGCGGCAATGGCGCGTTTCCGAGCACGTGGCCCGCTGGCTGGCGGGGCGGCGTGTTCATCCGAACGCGATTTCGGTCGCGGGAATGGTTTGCGGCTTGGCGGCGGGGGCGGCGCTTCTGGAGACGGCGCATTCTGAACACGCCTGGATGTTTTGGATTGCGGGGGCGGTGCTCGTGCAGCTTCGGTTGCTGGCGAATCTCTACGACGGCATGGTGGCGGTGCTGCGGCGCATCGCGTCGCCTGTGGGCGAGTTGTTCAACGAGGTGCCCGACCGTGTGAGTGACGCGGCCACTTTGATCGGGTTCGGTTACGCTGCTGGATCGAATCGACTGCTCGGATTTGTCGCGGCGCTCCTCGCTGTGTTCCTTTCCTACTTGCGCGCTCAGGGAAAAGTTGCCGGCGCGCATCAGGAATTTTGCGGACCAATGGCGAAACAACAGCGCATGGCGGCGGTCACGCTCGCCGCATTATTGTGCGCGATCGTTCCGGTGGCAGTGATTTGGAGAGTGCCGAGGTGGACGCTCTGGTTAATCATCGGCGGATGCCTCGTGACCGCGGTGCGACGCTTGCAACGAATCGCTGCAGCGTTGCAGCATCGCTGAGATGAGCGGGGCCACACGCGAACGTTGGTTCGGCTTGGATCACGCTTTCGATTCGCCGGTGATTCTGTGGATCACAGTCTCAGTCGCGGCCATTCTCATTATTGCCGCCGCTATGATCTGGCTGCTGCACGCCACCGGGCGCACCAGCGACAGCTTGCACGATGAGCTGGTCAAACGCGTCGTCTCATGGGCGATAATGGCGCCGCTGCTGCTCCTGCCGGTGCTGCTCGGCACCGCCTGCACAATCCTGGGCGTGGCGGTGCTCAGTGTGCTTTGTTATCGTGAGTTCGCCCGCGCCACCGGTTTTTTTCGTCAACGCTCGCTCAGCATCATCGTCGTTCTCGGCATCATCGCGACGACGTTTGCAAGCGCGGATCATTGGTATGGATTCTTCGTCGCCATTCCGCCGCTCACAATCGTCTTGCTGGCAATGGTGGCGATCCTGCGCGATGAACCGCGCGGCTACACGCAGCGAGTCGCGCTCGGCATTCTCAGCTTTCTGCTCTTCGGTCATTGCCTCGGCTATCTCGGCTACATGGCCAACGATCCGGAATATCGCGCCATCATCATGCTCATCATCCTGGCCGTGGAGCTGAATGACGTCTTCGCTTACATTAGCGGCAAACTAATCGGGCGCCGCAAAATCGCGCCGCATACCAGCCCGAACAAAACACTTGGCGGCGCCCTCGGTGCAATGACGTTAACAACGACGCTGGTGATGTGGCTGGGTCAGATTGTTTTCACCGGCTCGGCCATCGACATGCCGGTGCGGCTTTTCGCGCTCGGCGTGATCGTCAGCGTCGCGGGCCAGTTCGGCGATCTGATGGTCTCCTCCATCAAGCGCGACATCGGGATAAAAGACATGAGCGCGGCGATTCCCGGTCACGGCGGATTGCTCGACAGGTTCGATAGCCTGCTGCTGGTCGCGCCGGCGGTGTTTCATTATGTTGGTTATTTCCGCGGCTTTGGCTTGGATCAGCCGGTGCGCATCTTCAGCGGAGGAGGTTGAATGGATGAATGGCAATTCGCGCCCGCACGGGACCTCGGGTTAACGAGCCGTGAACGTCGGCTGAGTTTGCGCCGCGAAGTCGGGCTCGAGAGCGCGATCTCGTGTCTGGCGTGGCGAACGCTCACGTGCGTTTACCTGGCGCTCGGCCATCGGCTGGAGGTGCGCGGCCGGAAGAACTTGCCAGGGCATCCGCCGTTTGTGTTGGTAGCGAACCACGCCAGTCATCTCGATGCCGTCGTGCTCGGCGCGGTTCTGCCGGCGCGTTTTACCGGAGCAGTTTTCCCGATTGCTGCCGGCGATACGTTCTTTACGAAACGCGCAACCTCGATCTTCGCCACGGCGTGCATGAATGCGCTGCCCATCTGGCGGAAGAACTGCGGGGCGCATTCATTGGAAGATTTGCGGGAGCGATTGCTCGACGGCGGCAGCGTTTACATCCTTTTTCCGGAAGGAACGCGCACCCGCGACGGTGCGATGGGGAAATTCAAGCCGGGTCTCGGACGTCTGGTTGCTGGAACAAACGTGCCCGTCGTGCCGTGTTTCTTAAAAGGAACATTTCTCGCCCTGCCACCGGATCGCAGTTTTCCGCGATTGAACAAGGTGAGGGTTGCGGTTGGCAGAGCGCTCAGCTTTTCGGGCACGAAGAACGATCGCGCGGGTTGGGAATCAATTGCTCGACAAGTCGAAGAAGCGGTGCGCGCGCTCGCGAACTGAACTAACGAACGTAGATCCCTCGACTTCGCTTCGCTCGGCTCGGGATGACAGCGGTTACGCCGCCATTTTCACCGCGTCTTTGTGCCCGAGAATGCGCACAGTTTGCTGAAGCTGCTCTACTTTGAGCGGCTTTTTCAAGACCGTGATTGGACCTTTGGCCAGGATGCGGTCGAGCATTTCGCTGTCGGGATAACCGGTGATAATGATGATGGGACACTCCGGTTGTTCTTCCTTGAGCGTGTCGTAAACATCGTCAGCCGGACCGTCGGGAAGTTTCAGGTCGAGAAAAACGAGGTCGAATTTTTGTTTCTCGATGCAAGTGATGGCTTCCTTAACTGTGCCAACAACAACGCGGCTAAAGCCGATTTTTTTGAGGAAGAGTTTGAAGAGATTCTGCAGGCTTTCGTCATCGTCCACGACGAGCACAGTGGGCTGGCCGGCCTTGTCTTCCTTGAGAATGTCCTTATCGAGCGCGTTCTTTTTGATGCGCCAGCGACCGCCGATCTGGATGGCAGGCAGCTGACCACGCTGGACGAGGTAATAGACCGTGGGGAGCGGGATGCGCAGGTATTTGGCGGTTTCCTTGACGGTCAGCAGGTTATGCATGGGGGATTAGTATTCATCAACTTGCGCCTGCCGACGCAAGACATATTCACGATTTCATCATTATAAAAACCAGAATGAAAGTCAAATGATCTTTCCGGATCAATTAGCGCCCTCTGGTTCGCACCGACCGATGCCGTGCGCGCTTTCGCGGCTGGACAAGCGAAACACAGCGGTGAACTATTCCCGCTTCCATGAGCGTTCTGTTCTTCAAACGCTTTCTTAAACGACCGCTGCAAATCGCCTCCATCGTCCCGAGCTCGCGGGCGCTGGTGGAGCGCGTGGCGAGCAAAATCGATTTTGAGCGTGCCCGCGTCATTGCCGAGTACGGGCCGGGCGAAGGCGTGCACTCGCGCGAGCTGGCGGCGCGGATGCGTCCCGACGCGCAGCTCTTGCTCTTTGAATTGGACAGCGCTTTCTCGCGTGATCTGGCGCGGCAATTCGCGGGCGATCGCCGGGTCCACGTCATCAACGCCAACGCCGGCACCATTCGCGCCGAGCTCGCCCGGCGCGGTATTGCGCCTTGCGATTACATTATTTCCGGCATTCCCTTCAGCATTCTCGAGCTGGAGAAAAAACGCGATCTGCTCCGGCAAACGCATGACGCGCTCGCTCCCGACGGCGCCTTTATCATTTACCAGGTGACGAATGAGCTGCGGCAGCACGCGGCCGATTTCGCCACGGCCGAATCGGAATATTTTTTGCAAAACATACCGCCCATGTTCATCACCGTGTTCGGCAAGGATGGCGCGAGCAACGGTCGCAACGGCGCCGGCGCAGCGGCTTCGCGGTTTTCTTCCACGCAGGTTTCATGAAAGAGACAAAGTCGCGCATCGAAAAGGATTCGATGGGCGAAATGGAAGTGCCCGAGCACGCGCTCTACGGCGCTTCGACGCAACGCGCGGTCTTGAATTTTCCGGTGAGCGGCTATCGCTTCTCGCGCCCGTTTATCCGCGCGCTTGGGCTGATCAAATGGGGCGCGGCCCAGGCTAATCACGATCTCGGGTTACTCGATGCGCATCGCACTGCGCTCATTGTGCAGGCGGCCGAAGAAGTGGCCGAAGGCAAACACGATGGGGATTTCCCGCTCGATATTTTTCAGACCGGCTCCGGCACGAGCACGAACACGAACGCGAACGAGGTGATCGCGAATCGGTGCGCCCAGCTCGCGGGCAAGCCGATCGGTTCGCGCGAGAGCGTGCACCCGAATGATCACGTGAACATGGGACAGTCGAGCAACGATGGCATTCCGTCGGCCATTCACGTGAGCGCGGCGGAGCAATTGCAGAATTGTTTGCTGCCGTCGCTGGAAAAACTGGGTCAGGCGTTGGCGGCGAAAGCGAAGGAGTTCCACGACGTCATCAAGATTGGCCGGACGCATTTGATGGATGCGACGCCGGTGCGGCTCGGGCAGGAGTTCGGCGGTTACGCGCAGCAGATCGAGTACGCGAAAGCGCGTGTGGGAAAAGCGATCGATGTTTTGCGCGAGCTCGCCCTGGGTGGCACTGCGGTCGGCACGGGCTTGAACCGGCACCACGGTTTTCCAGCAAAAGTGATGCGGCATTTGCATCAGCGCACCGGGATTGATTTCCATGAAGCGCGCGATCACTTCGAAGCGCAGGGCAGCAAAGACGCGGTGGTGGAAGCGAGCGGGCAGCTAAAAACGATTGCGACGAGTTTGTTCAAAATCGCGAACGACATTCGCTGGCTCGGGAGCGGCCCGCGCTGCGGTATTGGCGAGATTCGTTTGCCGGCGACGCAGCCGGGCAGCTCCATCATGCCCGGCAAAGTGAATCCGGTGCTGTGCGAATCGATGATGATGGTGTGCGCGCAGGTCTTCGGCAACGACGCCGCCATCACCTGGGCGGGCGCGAACGGCAACTTCGAGCTTAACGTGATGATGCCGGTGATGGCGCACAATCTCCTCGAGTCGATCCGACTGCTGGGGAACGTGGCGGACGCATTCGCGGAAAAATGTGCGCTGGGGATCGAAGCGAACAAGGAGCGTTGTCGCGAGCTGGTCGAGCTCTCGATGGCGATGGTGACGGGTCTCGCCCCGAAAATCGGGTACGACCGTGCGGCTGAAATTGCCAAGGAAAGCGCCAGGACGGGCAAAACCGTGCGCGAGATTTGCCGCGAGAAAAAGGTGCTGCCGGAGGCGGAATTGAACGCCGCGCTCGATCCGGTGGCGATGACCGGGCCGGGCGCCACCGGCTCCGGCGGCGGCTAACGAGATGCAAATTCGATCCGGCGCCATCGTCATGATCGTTAGCTTGCTAACGATCTCGACGTTCGCGGCGGAGACGCCACTCGATATTTCCAAGATCATCAACAAAGCCGAGGCGGAGAAGATTCTGGGCGAACCCGTGCGCGATCCCAAACCGCTTAATTCCAGCAATGCGGACGGCTATTACTCGAAGTGTAATTACTACAGCAGCAAATCGGTGCGCTCGCTCCTGGTGCGGGTGCGGCAGGCGAATCCCGGGAGCCTGAATCCGCAGGCTGAGTTTGATCAGGTGGCGGCCAGTGGCGGCGCGATGAAGCCGGTGGAAGGATTGGGTGACAAGGCCGGCATGTTCAATGGATCGCCGCAGAATGGATTGCCGGCAGATGTCATCCTGCTTTATGTGGTGAAAGGCAATGCATTCATCACTGTCGGCCTCGGTGGAATGAAGGATGAAGCGGCGGCGTTAAAGAAAGCGCGGGAAGTGGCGGAGAAGATTCTGGCGAAGCTGTAGCGGGCGCGGGGTTAGCGCTCCCCCCCGCGACAATTCGCGGGCGTTGGAGCGTCGTGATTAGAAAACGATCTCAAACAGCTTGATGCCGTTCCATTTTCCCGAGCCGTCCGGTTTCATCGCGACGCTTTGCTCGGCTGTGCCGTACTGCGCCGGCGCGCGGGGATTGAGCATCTGCGCCGGGTTGCCGCCACGGATGGCGCGGGGCACGACACCTTGCACTTCGCGTGTGGTGATCGGTGGCGGTCGCCGAGGCGCTGGTCGAATGGGGCGCTGCGGCTGCGCGGGCGCGGTGAAGGTTTGCCCGAATGCGGCGCCGGAAACCAGCGCGACGGCCGCGGCCAATACCAAAACTTTTTTCATAGCGATACCTCCTGTAATGGAACACCGAACAGCTTGCCCGGTCTTTCGCTCCGGCTCACAATTAGATATTCGATGGATTATCTCCAAAAGGCCGCACGCGTGCTCGACATCGAGATTATCGAGCTCCAGCGTCTGCGCGCGCGGCTCGGGCAGAATTTCGCCGAAGCGATCAAGCTGCTGCGCCAGGCGGTCGATGCCCGGGCCAAGATCGTCGTGCTCGGTGTCGGCAAGTCGGGGCACATCGGCAGCAAAATTGCCGCGACCCTGACCAGCACCGGCTCGCCGGCCGTGGTGCTCGATTCCTTGAACGCGTTGCATGGCGACCTGGGGATGGTGGCCGATGACGACGTGGTGATCGCGCTCAGTGCGAGCGGCGAGACGGAGGAGTTGCTGCGCATTCTGCCGGTGATCGCGCGCTTGCAGGTAAAGATCATTGCCATCTGCGGGAATGCGAGTTCGACGCTGGCGCAGAACGCGCACGTGGTGCTCGACTTTGAAATCGAACAGGAAGCCTGTCCGCTCAATCTGGCGCCGACTTCGAGCACGACGGTGATGCTCGCACTGGGTGATGCGCTCGCCATGGTGCTGCTGGAAGCGCGCGGTTTCCAGAAGGAGGATTTCGCAAAATTTCATCCGGCCGGGATGATCGGGCGCAGTTTGTTGATGCGGGTGCATCAGGTGATGCGGCCGCGGGAGGCGCTCGCGCTCGTGCTGCCCGATGCGCGCATTCGCGATGTCTTGAAGATGATGACTGACGTGCGCGCCGGCGCGGCGGTCGTGGCCGATGGCGACGGGAAGTTGCTGGGGATTTTTACGCACGGCGATTTTGCGCGTCATTTCCAGACTGACCCGAAGGTGGGGGAACGGCTGGTGGCGGACCTGATGACGTTGAATCCGGTGAGCGTGCACAAAGACAAGCTGGCGGTGGAGGTTCTGAATCTGCTCGAGCGACACCGCATCGACGACCTGGTGGTGGTGGACGATGGCAATGTGCCGGTGGGCATCGTCGATTCGCAGGATCTGACGCGGCTGAAGCTGCTGTAAGTTGAGGGGTTGAGAAGTTGAGAGGTTGAGAGGAAGGTGCCGCCCTCGTCTTCGCTCCACTCAACTCCTCAACGTTTCCAATGGCTGCCGCGAACGATCTCCGCAAAGGAATGGCGATAAAATACAATGGCAACGCCGCCATTGTCCTGGAGGTGCACCATCGCACGCCCGGGAATTTGCGCGCCTTTGTACAGGCGATCATTCGCTACATCAGTACCGGCAAGAGCGCTGATGTGCGCTTTGGTTCCACGGACAAAGTCGAGCTGGTGGACATCAACCGCACCACCCTCGAGTTCAGCTACAAGGATAATAACGGCTACCATTTCATGGATCCGGCGACTTACGAGACCGTGACGCTGCAGGAGAACCTTTTCGGTGAAACGAAGGATTACCTCGTGGAAAATCTGCCGGTCACAGTTCTCTACGCCGAAGGCAAGCCGGTGCAGGTGGAGCTGCCCGCGTCAGTGAGTCTGAAGGTGGTGGAGTCAGCCGAAGGTCTGCGCGGCGACACGGCGAGCAATGTGACAAAGCCGGCAAAGCTGGAGACGGGGAAGACGATTAACGTGCCGCTTTTTATAAAGGAAGGCGAGACGGTGAAGATCGATACGCGCACCGGCGGCTACACGGGGCGGGCGTAGACTTTCAGTCATCCCGAGCGCAACGAGGTGAAGTCGAGGGATCCCGTTGGGCCAGGTTTAACGTAACATTGCGGGATCCCTCGACTCCGCTGCGCTGCGCTCGGGATGACAAGCTTAGTTGACCCACCGGTCGCTCGGTGAAACGAGCACGGGCAGCTCTTCACTCATGTACTGAGTTTTGCCCACTGCACCCCACATGTGCGTGCCCGTCGCCTTGTGCCAGTAGCTGCTCATCATTTCGCCGGTGTGACAGCCCCAGCTTTTTATGAACGCGTTGCGGGCGAAGACGCGACGATCGATTTGCGCCAGCTCACTCTGGTGCAGCCAGGCTTTAGCCGAACTGTCGATGACGTTGGAGTAATCGAACATGAAACAGGCCTTATTCGAGTGACCGAAATATTCGAAACCGGCGACTTTGAGCTGATCGCGCGGCTGGCCGTGGTTGAGGTAATCGATGACATCGGCGCCCTTGGAGAAGTAGATGAGGCGCAGGTTGTAGGCGTCGCGCACGGAATTGATGTTGGCGATGAGGTCCTGCCCATCCTGCTTCGAACGCTCGAGGTAAGCCGGCTTGTAGACCAGCCAGGTGATCGGCAGGCCGGGGCCATACTGCTCGCGCAGCTGTTGTGTGCGGAGCCGGGCGGCGTGCACGAAATTAGCCCACCAATGATCATGCGCGTGGTCGCCTTTGTATTGCTCCCACTGGCGCATGGAAACGCCGCCGACGAGAAGAATCCATTCACCCTGCGGCACGGCGGCAGCGCGAGTTTGCGCTGGTGAAATGAGCGCGACAATCGCGACGAAAATGAAGAGGCGCTGACGCATAGTTTTGGAAGCGAGCACTAATCGTGCTGAAGAGTTTTGCGCGCAAGCCTTCTGCCCGGGAGGCAGGTGGCACGTGCGAGTCTCTGCCGCCGAGGACGGACGGCAGCTACAATTCGCCGCGGGTGAGGTCCTCCAATGTCTGTCGCTGCCGAATCAGCGCGGCTTCACGCCCGCGGACCAAGACTTCCGCCGGCAATGGGCGCGAGTTGTAATTTGAAGCCATGACAAATCCATAGGCCCCGGCGCTCATGATCGCGAGCAAATCGCCTGGCTGCAGCTCGGGCATCTCCCGATCCTGGGCGAAGAAGTCGCCGCTCTCACAGACCGGACCGACCACATCCATCCTCCTCGTGGTCGTGCTCGATTCCAGCACCGGCACAATCTCATGATAGCTTCCGTACAGGGCGGGGCGGATGAGATCGTTCATGCCCGCATCCACAATGGCGAAGCTCTTCTCCGCGCTTTGCTTGATGTAGATGACGCGGGTGAGCAGCACTCCGGCGTTGCCGACGAGCAGCCGGCCTGGCTCGAGCAAAATGCGCACTCCTATTTTCCTCAACGGCGGGAGGATCGCCTCGGCGTAATCGCGGATCGCGAACCGATGCGTGTCGCGCGATTGCCACCAACGCCGCTCGCCGCTGGCCAGCGACGATTCGTATTCGATTCCCAACCCGCCGCCGACGCTGAAAAAGTCGATGGCATACTTCGCTCTCAATTCTGTGATCAGCGGCGCGATTTTCTCGATCGCCGCCACGAAAGGCTGCGCCTCGGTGATCTGCGATCCGATGTGCATCTGCACTCCGCGGATGACGATGCTGCTCATGCCTGCCGCGCGCTCGTAAATGGCGGCGGTGCGATCGAGGGCGATGCCGAACTTGTTTTCGCGCGCTCCAGTCGAGACGTACTCGTGCGTCTGCGGATGCACGTCTGGATTAATGCGCAGGGCAATGGCGGCGCGCGCATTTTTGGCTGAAGCGATCTGGCCGATGTAGTCCAGTTCCGCTTCGCTCTCGACATTGAAGCAGCCAACGCGCTGCTCCAGTGCGTACTCGATCTCGGCTCGAGTTTTGCCCACACCGGCGAAGGAGCATTTCCTCGGGTCGCCGCCGGCTTTGATGACGCGGAAAAGCTCGCCGCCAGAAACGATGTCGAAGCCGGCGTCGGCATTCGCGAACAGGTGAAGAATGGCGCGATTCGAATTGGCTTTGACGGCGTAGCAGATCAGATGAGGCACCTGGCCGAGGGCATCATCGAGCCGTCGATAATGATCCAGAATCGTGCTCGCGCTATATAGGTACAGCGGCGTGCCGAACTCGCGCGCGGCCTGCGTTAGGTCGACGTCTTCGCAGAAGAGCCGCCCGTCGCGGTAGTGAAACGAATGCATAAAAGCTTCACTTTACTATCATCCCCAAGGGCGCGCTCACCTTACCGTCATCCCTCGACTGGGCCCCGGGATGACGGCGTGTTTCGTCCCTCTCGGCCAAACAGACGCGATGGTCGAGACCAGCACCAGCAGCGCACCGAACGTGCAAACAATGGCCGCGCCGCTCGGCAGATCGCCGTAAAATGACCAGAATAATCCACCGATTCCCCCAGCGGTGGCGATGATCCAGCCGAGCAGCAATCGCAGCCGAATGCCGCGGGCGAGAGTTATTCCGCACACCGCCGGCACGATCAAATAGCTGAAGACAAGCAGCACGCCGGCGATGCGGACAAAAATCGTCACCACCAAACCGAATGCAGCGTAGAAAAAAAAGTCCCACCAACGCACGCGCAGGCCTTCGTCATAGGCGCGGTCGCGATCGAAGGAAACGAGCAAAAAATTGCGGCGAAGGACAAAGTGGAATAATCCGACCGCGACAAAAACCGCGAAGCATCTCCAGACTTCCGCTGGTGTGACGAGAAGAATGTTGCCCACCAGCATTTGTTTAATTTCCTCGTCTCCTTCGGCGGCTCGACTCAAGAGCAACACCGCCGCCGCCGCCGCCACCACATAGGAAATCCCGATGATTGCCTCCTGCGGAATCTGGCTGGCCCGTTTTCCCGTCGCCGAAAAAAGGGCGGCGCCGGCGAGGGTGAACGCGAGCGCGATGGCGAACGTGTTCCAGCTGTGAAGATCGACGCGGAAGAGCAGCGCCACGCAAATGCCGAGCGAAGCCATCTGCGCCATGGCGATGTCGACGAAGATGATGCCGCGCTGGACGACGTGCAGTCCGAGATAGACGAGCAGCCAGGGCAGGAGGACACAGGCCACGATGGGCCAGAACATCACGTCGTACATTTTAAGATTCGAATTGTCATTCTGAGCGGAGCGAAGCGGAGTCGAAGAATCCCGATGCGCACCTGTACGTACTGCCGCGGGATCCCCTCGGGATGACGAGTTTGTGTTTCACCGCAACGCTGCGGTTAGGTTGGCCACGAGTTTGTCGATCAACTTCACGTAAGTCTCCGTGTCCGGCAGCGCGCCGGGGTATTGTGCGAAATCAACTACCTTCGCGCCCGTGGCTGAGGCGACGCGCTCGGCAATCTTTCGATCATGATACGGCTCGACGATAATGGCTTTGATCTTCTGCGCTTTCATTTGCGCGATCACCTCCGCCAGATGCGAAGGCGAGGGCGGAATACCGGGTTTGGGTTCGAGGAAAATGTCGATCTCCAATCCGAAGCGATGGGCGAAGTAGGGCCAGGAATCGTGATAGGCGACGACATGCTGGCCTTTGAAGGGAAGCATGGCCGCGCCCCATTCCTGTAGCTTGGCGTTGATGGTGGCTTCGAATTTTTTGTAGTTGGCGTCGTAGTTCGCTGCGTTCGGTGGATCGACGGCGGAGAACGATTGCGCGATGTGCTGCGCGATCGCTTTGGCAATGATGGGATCGACGCCGAAATGTGGGTTGCCGAGCGCGTGCACATCGCCGGCCGCGCGCGTCACATTAGCGGGCACGTTCATCAGGCGAATGCCTTGCGACGCCTGCACCCGGCCTGGTTTGCCGACATCGAGTTTCGGATTGCGCGCATTCTGCAGAAGCGGCGGGAGCCAGCCGAGCTCGAGTTCGGCTCCGCCATCGATGAGCACATCGGCATTGCGTAGGCCGACGACGAAACTCGGCCGCGCATCGACGAAATGCGGATCTTCCGTCGGCTTGGCCAGCACCGTGACGCTGACGTTGTCGCCGCCGATCTCGCGCGCGAACGAGCCGAGGTCCGGCAAGGTGGCGACAACGTTGATCTTTGCTTCGGCCGAGAGGGCGAGCAGCAACGACAATGGGAGCAGGAGTTTTTTCATAATTTGTCATTCCGAGCGGAGCGAAGCGCAGTCGAGGAATCCCGATGCGTTGCCTTTAAGATGGCTTCCGCGGGATCCTTCGACTCCGCTGCGCTTCGCTCAGGATGACGGTGTTGTTTCATCAGCTTTCAAAACTTATGGGCGCCGTGAGCGCCGAGGATGAATTCGAATTGGAGGAAAACTGAATCAGCCTGGCGCGCGGAGAGGAAGAAATTCGATTCCAGAAAATCGTGATTGTATTGCAGGCGCAGCTTGGAGAACTCCGTCGGATACCAGGTGAGATTAGCGCTCACGCGTGAACGCGGTTGCCGGTCCGGATCGTCGGTAAAATGCGAGTCGGTCATGCTAACGTGATCACCGCGAACACCGGCGACCCAGCCTTTGCGGAATCCCCAGAGCAGCTGCGAATACATCCCCCAATCGTGGAACGTTTCCGCCTCGGGAAACGTCTCATCGATGCCGCGGCCAGCCTCGAAGCGACGATACATCGCTTCGGTCTGCCATTTCACAAAAGGGAAGCCGCCCTCCGCGCGCGCGCTCTTCCATTTGTAGAGAAGATCGCCCCCGAAAATCTGCGAGCGCGAGTTCGCGCCGGTTTCGTTCGCGCCGAATGCGCCGCTGGCGCCGATCAGCACCGTCTGGGTGTCGCTCAGGTTGAATGAAGTTTCGAAGCGCGGGGCCCAGAGCAAATCGCCGAGACCGCGCGCTTCGCGATCGGTGGTCGTGCGCCCAAAGAAGACTCCGCCATCACCGGGATTGCGGAAAGAGAACGCCGTGCCGCCGCGGCCGTTTTGCACCGCGAGCAGCGCCTGCGAATACCACGGCAGCGGCAGCGTCCAGGAAATCTGCGCACCGACGCCGCGCAATCCGTCCGGCCCGAGCAACAAGCCGTGCACGAGCGGCGCATCGGCAAAATCCCAGGTGTGCGGATGAGTGGGATTGATGCGGCCGAAGGGGGCGAAGAATTGTCCACCACGCAGCTGCAAGCCGAAGAGCAGGCTGGTCGTTTGCAAATACGCTTCCTCCGCTTCGATCTCCGTCTCGTTGTTGTTGTCGAGCTTGAGCACGATGTTGGAGAAGCCTTCGAAGTAAGGATCGACTGCGCCATCGAGCGCGATCTCGAGATTGCGGGCGTTAAATCCGCGCTGCTGCGGATCGTGATCGCCCACCTCGATGCGGTTGAGATCGCGCGCGCTGGAGTAAGCGAGCGCAAACATGCCATCGAAGGAGATGTTCATGTAATTTTTGCCGCCGCCGAGGGTGATGGGCTGCGTCAACGAGCTGGGGCTGGTGATGGCGGCCGCCGAAGTCTCGGCGGCGGTGCTGGTGGATGAAGTCACGACTGATTGGTCGCTGGTGGGAAACTGGGTGTCGGCGTTTGGGTTCGGCGTCGTGATCGCTTGGGCATTGGCCACAACTGACGCGTCGGTCGTCGGAAATGATGACGCTGCGCTGGCCGACGGCGACGCGTCTGGCAAGGGGGTCGGCTCGACTTCCACGTTCACGGCTGTCTGGCCGATGTTCGCCTTCTCCAGCAACGATTGCTGATCGTTCACCTTTTGCTGCAATGCCTTCACCGTTTCGGTGAGCGCCCGCACCTGGTCACGCAACTCCGCCACTTCGGAAGAGGTCGGTGCCGGCGATTGCGGCGAGCTTTGCGCCGATGCCAACCGTGAGAACACGATCAAAGTGATAAATACTTTCTTCATTCTGAAAAACCCGACTCGGCGAAACGCCGCCGAAGTGCGTGCGCGAGCATGGATCGCGCGTGAGTTTCCGCTGCGCGAGAAAGGCGCTGCGCCGTCGCGAAGCGTCAGTGCGCGGGCGGCGGAGCGTGTTCCAGAATGGAAGAGCGAACGGCGGCAGCGATGAGAGTCGAGCAGGGCGGTAACAGCGCCGGCAAAACGGGAGCATCGGAAATTTCCGGCGCGGATGCTGGCGGCGCGCTATGTTCGCAATTGCCCCAGGCAAACATCACCCCGGCGCACTCGTGCTGCGCGCCCTGCGGATGCAGCTGCTCGTGCAAACGCGGCGAGCTCGCCAGCGCGAGCGCGCCGAGGAAGGCTATAATCAGCCCTGTTGTGATGACCGCACGCGGTTTCATCTTGAGACGATGTTGCCTCCCCTGCGCGCGGACGCAAGCGCAATCGCAGTGTGCTGGACACCAATGCGCTGTTGCGTTACGAGTCGCGCTTGGAAGTGCTCGCGGCCACACGAATTTATTTCGCCATCTTCGGCGTGCTCACCATCGCCGGCGGCATTATCGGTTACGTTAAAGCGGGCAGCGTGATTTCCATCATCGCCGGCGCAATTTCCGGCGCGTTGCTCCTGCTTGGCGCGTTCCTTTTGCCGGAACATCGCGCGCCCGGGTTCATTATCGGGCTGGCCGTGTCGTTGCTTCTCGCGATCCAATTCCTGCCGAAACTTATTAGCACGGGCAAAATCATGCCGGCAGGTGTGATGACGGTGCTGAGTGTGATCGGCATCATTGTCGCGCTCATAGCCTGGGTGAAGGCGTAACGTCGGTGAGCGAGCTGCGCCTGAGAACGCTGCGGCGCATTGCGCTGCTGCTTTTCGTCCTGCTGTTCGCGGCGATTACGTTGCGCTGGATTTCGCTCGAGCGCTGGCATTGGCAGCTCACCCGGGGCGAACAAACCGAACCGATTTTCCCGCTGCCGCTGCCCACGGCTAAGCCAACGGCGACGCGCCCACCGGTCATCGGCGGAAAGCTCGATCTGCCGCGACTCTTCAACGGCGTGACGCTGCGCAGCGAGCTGGAGACAATGCCAGGCCGCGCCGCTTCCGATGAACGCGTCGATCCGCTCAGTTACGTGCTCGATTTAAAACTGAAGGCGCGCGTGCCCACACCAAATCGTTCGATGGAAGAGCTGGCCAAAGTAAGTCCGGAGCTTGGCAATTTACTTCCCGGCCTGGGGGCGCTGATGACACCGGAAAACGTCTCACCCTATTTCGCGCAGCTTTACGAGACGAAAGTGCGCGAGCTACGCGAGAATCTCAGCCGGCTCGACGCCTTGCTCTCGCGCCACAACTTCTACGATTGCCAGACCGTGCTTTCGTTGCGGCATCCGGAAACAAAACGGCGTGCCCTCCTTTTTCAGGCCGACATGGATGTCGATGCCGATGGTTCCGACGGCGACCGCGTGCCGGCTGGCAACGGCGCATCAGCCACGTTCAAGCCATTCACCAGTTTTCGTTGGGCGAAAAAATCGAAGCTGCGCAATCCTTACCTTTCAGAAATCGAAGAGAAACTTGGTCACGTGGAAGCGGAGCAAAAGAGCGCGCCGGCCGAGCGCAAACGCGAGCTGAAGGCAGCGACCACCGGGTTGCGCGACGAGATCAAAGCGATGAACAAATACAGTTATCTGATCGGCGCCTATGATCCCTTCATCGTCGCGCCTGCCAGTTTTACCAAAGGAAGAGATGCGGTGCGCGTGGGTGATTACGCGATCGTAGTTGCCGGCGGCAACATCTATCCTGCCATCGTCGGCGATGTCGGCCCGAATGATAAGGTGGGCGAAGCGTCCCTGCGCATCGCGAAAGAGATCAACGCACTCTCCAATCCAAACAACCGTCCGCTAAGTGAACTGAAAGCGACCTACATTGTTTTTAATGACACGGCCGATGCGTCCTTTGGTCAGCCTGATTTAGAAAAACTCCAGGCCCGCTGCGAGATGTTCGTGAAAGAGATCGGCGGCGCGACTGTGCCGCTGCACCATTGGGAAAACACTTTGCCGCCCTTGCCTACCCCGACTCCAACGCCAACTCCAACTTCAACTTCAACATCCTCGGCATCACCAACCACCATGCCTTCCGCCTCCACGACGACGACACCTTCGCCGACCGCGACCTTTGCGTTCCCGACACCCAGCGCGTCACCTGCACCATCTCACTGAGGATCGAAGCGCTTCGCCGCTGCCGCGCAAGCTTCTGGCTAATGGATCGTCCGTGAGGGCGCGAGGTTGGAGAGGCCTTTGTATCAAATGCCGATGCATATAGGTGGCTACGCCCGGCGCTTGCCATAAGCGCCGCTACAGCCATCTCGGATTACTTCGGCACGTAGACGTAATAGCGATCGCCCATCTTCTCTTTCATGAAGACGCCGCGGATAAAGGTGATATGGGAATGATTCCACACATGCTGTGTGCCGCACTGCGCCGCCAGGCGTGTCGCGACTTCCGGCGGGGCCGCAATCGGAATATGCCCGCCGAACTGATTCTGATTGTAAGTGTTCGCATTGAATGCTCGTAATCCATCCTCCCGCGGCGCCTCTTGCGGCATAAGGTAAGCCACGGCCAGCGTGACTTCCTTGCCCAGGTAGCGCTCGGGATTAACCCTGTAGTAGTCGGCGGTGAATACGGGAACGGTCTGGGCTCTCAACATGGCGGCGACGAGCAAGAACGCCGCAAACGATCTTTTCATGGCACGCATCTTATCGAAATGTTGCCGTGCCGATCAAGCATAGCGGCATTTGATTCCGCCGGCATTTTCTCGTCGGTTACGATAGAGGCAACACAAACGTCTCGCCGATCTCTCGCAGCGCGATGCGCTCGGGCGTCGCTGCCAGGGCGCGGGTGAAACGCTCGATCGGCTCGCGCATAGGCTCGACGCTGAGACGGAATGTCTGGTGGTGCACCGGCATGACAAAGCGCGCGCCGGCGGCATCGGCCATTGCGATCGCCTGCTCCGGCGTGGCGTGCGAACGAATCCACGGATCGTAGGCGCCGATGCCCATGATGGCGAGATCGTATGGCTTTCCATCGCGCAACCGGGCGAACACTTTCGTCATGGCGGTGTCGCCGCGTAAATGATGCGACGGCCATTTCGCGCAAGGACGTAGCTGTTGTAGCGGCGATGTTCGTCATAGCGCAGGCGCGCGCCCCAGTGTTGCGCGCGGAAGGCGCGGAGCTCGATGGGCATTCCGCGCAACGTGAGCCGGATCGATTCGCCCCAGTCCAGCTCGATCACCTGGTTAAATCTGATCCCGCGCAGCAAGTCGCGCGTGGCGTGCGCGGTGACGACCTGCGCCGTTTTCGGCAATTGTTTTAATGTGCGCCGATCAATGTGGTCGAAGTGCGCGTGCGAAAGAATGATGAGATCAATCGGCGGCAGCTCGGCTGCGATGAGCGCTGGCGCGGTCAGACGTTTGGGTCCGATGGTGAGAAATGGCACGCGCACGCCGATGCGGGCAGAGAGGACCGGATCGGTGATGACCCAGATGCCGAAGAAGTTAATGAGCACGGTCGAGTGGCCGAGCCATGCCGCGGTGAGATGGTCATCGCTCCACGCTTCCGGTTTAGGTTTGGCAGACGCCGGCGCGAGGGACCGGCGGCGTTCCACCGTCCATTCGCGCCACAGATACGTGAACACATTGCGGCGCTGCATCCGGCGGCGCGCCTGTTCCCGTTCCGATTCCATCGGCTACAATAACTCTGCGCCGCCGATGGTGCTGATCTTCTACCGCGCAGGAGTCGAGTGCGGGAAGAGACGTTCGCGCACGCTGGTGAAGAAATTGCGCGAGAAACGCCCTACGCTGCTGCGCGCGACGAGCACAGGGCAAGGCGCGCGATTGAGAATGCTGCGGGTGAGATCGCCCATTATATAATGGCGCAACGGGCCGCGGGCCCGCGAGGAACCAGAAACGATGAGATCGTACCCGCCATCGTTTACTTCCTCGAAGACCTGGTCAATGACCAGCCCGTGACGGACGCGCACAGCGGTCACCACCCCCATTTTCTCGAGCACTTGCTTTTCGGCTTTAAGGTTGCGGCCGAGCTCGGAACCTGAGGCGAGGAGGGAATCGACGTCCTCCTCCATTTGCACGAGATCGGCATACATGGCGGGCGGCTCGGCCATGACGTGCAGGAGGGTGACGCGTGCGCCCACCGCCGCCGCGATGGTGCCGGTCAAGCGCACCGCGGCATCGATGTAACGTTTGCCGCCTGAGCAAAGCAGCACCCGCGAAAGCCGCGTGCAATTGCCGATCGCCACCAGCACCGGCGGCTCGATCGATTTGATCACTTCATAGGTGCGCTGCGATTGCCAGAACGCACCGGTCATGCGCTTGAGCCGCGCGCCGACGATGACGAGGTCGTATTTGTTAACCGCGGTCTCCGCCAGAATCTGCGTCACGGGATCGCCCGCGCGCGAGAAAACTTTCGGTGCGGCGCCGCCCGTTTGACGCAGCATCTCAGCTTGTTTCGACAGCGTCTGCCGCAGCGGCTCTTCGTCTTCCACATTTTCAGCGATGCCAAGGAGCGTCATCTGCGCGCGCGCCGGTTTCCCGATGAGCCCGGCGAGACTGGTGGCGTTATCGGAGGCGGCGGTGCCATCGCTGCAAATAAGGACTTTCATAGCTTGTGACCGGTCAGGAGGGTGTAAATGACAATAGCCGCGCCGATAAGCGGCAGCGGGACGAAAGCGAGACGGATTTTCGGGCCGGCGAAATACTGGGTGGAGATGGCGCCGAGCTGCGCGCCGACGGCCGCGCCGGTGTTCATGACGAGCGCGATGAGGATGTCGACGTTGCCCTTCACCGCGTGCGTGAACGTGCCGTAACTGGCCGAGATGATGATCTCAAACAAGTCGGTGCCGACGGCCAGATGCGTCGGGATTCCCAAAACGTAAACCATCGAGGGCATGCGAATGTAGCCTGCGCCGCCGCCGAGAAATCCGCTGAAAAGCCCGCCGATGAAGGCGACGAGAAAGATGAGCCAGAGCGAAATGGTGACGCCGGACTCGGGCAGCTCGATCATCGGCGGGACGCGCCAGCTGTGGATGGCTTTGGTCACGTGCATGAAAGCCGATTCGTCGGCTTTGCTGTGCGGCGCGGAAGATTTACCGCCGGCATTGCGCCGCTTCGCCGTCCGCAACGTTTTCCAGCTTTCCCAGATCATGAACGCGGAAATGCTGACGTAGATGATGATAGAAACCATGGAGACGACGTAATTGACGTTGCCGCGGCGCTTGAGCATCTCGATCAACTGGGCGCCGCCTTCCGCGCCGGCGATGGTGGCGATGGCCATGATTAGGCCGAGACGCAGATCGACGTTGCCGAGCGCGCGGTGGCGTTTGGCGGCCACGACCGATTTGCCGACGATGTGCGCCAGATCGGTGCCGACGGCAAAATTCCAATCCATCCCCACTGCGCGCAAAGCGGGTCCAGCAATAAAACTTCCCCCGACGCCGAAGAAGCCGCCAAGCACGCCGATTAAAAATCCGATGATGACGAGATAAATCGGACTGATGTGCGAGTGCGAAATGGGGAAATACATTTGCTTATTCGGAGCGTCCGCCGCGGAGCAGGCGCATCAATCCAGTGGTGACTGCTTCGAGCACGACGGCCTGGCCGATGATGAGCACAATGGCGACGAGAGCATAGACGCGGATGTGCTGCGTCTCGAGTTGCACCAGCCAGCCGCCGAGAAGATGGAGAACGGCGAAGAAGTAGCCGATGACGAGCCCTGCGTAAATGACCAGTTCGATCGCGAAAGCTCGCAAGGTGCGTTGCACTTGGGTTTTGCGGGTGTTGGCCATGTCACATTTGCATCGTGCTGAGCGGCGTGCGCGGTTGCGGCAGCCGGCGCAAAAAGCCATTGCGCGCCATGGGTTTCATCCTACGTTCCACGACGGTTTGACGGGCACGAAAAATGGCTGACGCAGCAAATAAATATCCCGAGAACATAGAAGGGAAATTCTATGTCGATGACCAGTGCATCGACTGCGATCTCTGCCGCGAAACGGCGCCGGCGAATTTCAAACGCAACGACGACGGCGGCCACTCTTTCGTTTACAAACAACCGGAGACGCCCGAGGAAGAAGCTCTCTGCAACGAAGCGAAGGAGGGCTGTCCGGTGGAAGCGATCGGCAGCGACGGCGCGTGAACGCGCGTGTCTGTAGCGGCGGTCTGTGACCGCCGAGTCCGGTGGCAAAACAGATACATCGGCGCTCGCGGAGCGTCGAGTCGCGCTCACCATCGCCGGCAGTGACAGCAGCGCCGGCGCCGGCATTCAGGCTGACCTGAAGACATTCGCCGCGTGCGGAGTCTACGGGGTTAATGCTGTCACCTGCATCGTGGCAGAAGCGCCGGGCAAAGTTTCACGCATCCAAGCGGCCGATCCTGAGATCGTGCGCGAGCAAATCGAATTGCTCCGGAAGAACTTTCCCGTCGCTGCGATCAAGACGGGTCTGCTCTGCAATGCCACCATCGTTTCGGTTGTGGCGGGCGTTTTGGCCAAGGTGAAGCGGCGCAAGCTGGTCGTCGATCCGGTCATGGTCGCCACTTCGGGCGACGCGCTGCTGGAGGCTGGAGCGGTCGCGATTTACGAGCGCGAATTGTTTGGGCTCGGGACGTTGATAACGCCCAATCTCGATGAAGCCGCCCGCTTGTTTGGGCAGGAAATCCGCGATCTCGCGGCGATGCGAACCGCGGCAAGGGAGTTGGCGAGAAAATATGGCGCGGCCGTGCTGCTCAAAGGCGGCCATCTCCGCGGCGCACGGGCGATCGATGTGCTCAGCGATGGAACTGTCGTCCGTGAATTTTCTTCCGCCTTCGTGCCCAATGTGAAGACGCATGGGACCGGTTGCACCTATTCGGCGGCGATCACGGCTGAGCTGGCGCGAGGTGCGGAGCTGGTGAGCGCGATTTCAACCGCGAAACGATTCGTGAGCGCCGCGATTCGCGGACATCATGTTTGGAGCAAAGGGCGCAGGAAAATCGCGGCGCTTAAGCTGTGACGAGCGTTCTGCCGCCGAGGACGGACGGCAGCTACAACTTGTCATCCTGAGCGGAGCGTAGCGGAGTCGAAGGATGCCGTGGATGTTACCTGTACGTTCCGCCACGGGATCCCTCGACTTCCGCCTCCGCCGAGCCTACGGCGGACAGGTCGCTCGGGATAACAGTTATTTCGGCTGCGTTTTCTTCCAGCGCTTTCGCTCCAGGGCATCGACCGCCGCGGCGATCTCCGCCGCTTGTTTACTCTGCCCGGTGCCGCGGCCCAGCATTTCGCCTTCCCAGTGCGCTTCCACCACGAAGGTCTTGGCGTGCTCCGGGCCAGTCGCTGAAAGAATGTCGTAAGTCGGACCACGCATGGAGATGCCTTGCAGAATTTCCTGAAGCTGTCCTTTCGGGTTCACGTCCACTGGTTCCTCCAGCACGCTGGCGAGCGCTGTTTCCATTTCACGCAGGATAAACTCGCGTGTGCGCACGAAATCGCTGTCCAGATAAATCGCGCCGATCAGCGCTTCGAAAGCGTCGGCCAGCGACGAAGTACGGGTGCGGCCGCCGCTCGCTTCTTCGCCGCGACCCATGATCAAATGCCGTCCAAGATCGAGCGCCTGCGCCTGCGCTTTGAGCGCATCGCGCGAGACCAGCCGCGCCCGCAACTTCGTCAGCGGCCCTTCCGGTTCCTTCGGGAATTTGGCGTAGAGATATTCCGTGATGACCAGTTGCAGGACGGCGTCGCCGAGAAATTCCAGCCGCTGATTATCGACGTGATAGCGCTGTTTTTCGTGCGCCACGCTCGGATGCGTTAAGGCCTGCTCCAGCAAAGCCGAGTCGTGAAAGGTGTAACCGAGCCGTTCCTCCAGGATGTGCACGTTAGCGTTTACTAAAAACAGCGAGCGATGTGATGACATCGACCGCGCGCTGCAAGACAGCATCGTGCGGATTTTCGTCCGCACCGTGCCGCGGCGGCCGCGAATCCAGCTCCGGATTCGTTCCTGAGATGAGCGCCGCTTCATTGAAATGCGGCCGCTCCGTCTCGAAAACGAACGGCGACATTCCTCGCTGCATGCTGGCGGTGAAAATCTGCCGCTTTTGTGCCGGCGCCATCTCGACCGGAAGGTCCGCCTTCACTCCGCCGGGAAAAAGCGATTGCCCGTCGGGTCCCGTTACTTCGCCGACCGCGATGCGCAGGATCTTTCCGCTGGCCAGCGGGAAATCCGAATACTCGACCGCGCGACCAGCACTCGGCTGCCCGATGAGCAGCGTCTGCGGCTTGGACTTCAACGCCGCCGCCACCGCTTCCGCCGCGCCCGAAGTCTCGTTATCGATCAGGCCAATGGTGATTCCGCTAAATGCGGGGTCGCGCTCGTTGGTGAATGGCTGGTCCTGGCGTGCTGAAACCTTGTGCAGCGTCCACATCGTTTTGCCTTTGGCGACGAATCGCTTCGCCATCTCCGCGGCGATCTCGAACTCGCCGTTCACGCTGGACGCGCGCAGGTCCACCACCACCGCATCCACTTTCTTCGAGGCGAAGTTCGCCAGCGCCTTGTCCAGCTCAGCCACGTTCTCTTTCGTGAAAGAACCGAGGCGCGCGTAGCCGATGTGATTCGCCAGAATCTCACCGTAAAACGGCGTCGCCGGGTCCGGGGTTGTTTTTGCCGGGAGTAATACCGCGCCACCGCGCAAACGCGTGAGCAGTCCCTGCAAAGTCGCGCGCGTGATCTCCTGGTCCTTCAGCGCGCCGGCATCGACGAAGTTGGATTTGAGCGCGCGCACCGCTTCATCGATCTCACCCGGCGCGAGGGAGTCGATCAAGACGTCGCCCGGGGTTGGGCTCGGCGATTGCGCGACAAGAAGTGACGCGCAGCCGATAAACGCCGCGAGCGAAGCTGTCCTGAGCAAGATCAAGCCGCTGATCTTATTCTCTCGCTCGCGCCAGAGCAATATCGCGCCGGAACCGGCAACCCTCGAAATGAATCTTGGCCACGGCGGCATAGGCGCGCTCGCGCGCTTGCGCGGCGGAATTGCCGAGGGCGGTGACGGCGAGAACGCGACCGCCGGCGGAGATGATCTCACTACCGGAGCGTTTCGTGCCCGCGTGAAAAACGAACACATCGGGCAACTTCCGCGCGTCCTCCAATCCGCTAACAAGCTTGCCCGTCTCGTATTTTCCCGGATAACCGGCGGAGGCGATGATGACGGTGACGGCAATCCGCTGATCCCATTCGACCGCGACGAGCTCGACCCTGCCATCAATGGTAGCGAGGAGTGCCGGGAGCAGGTCCGATTTCATGCGCGGCAAAATTGCCTGTGTTTCCGGATCGCCGAAGCGGCAGTTGAACTCAAGGACGCGCAAACTATCGCGCGTGATCATCAGCCCGGGAAAAAGCAGACCGCTGAAATTTGTGCCGCGCCTCGTTAGGCCCGCGAGCAGCGGTCGCATGATTTTGCTGCCAAACTCCTCCTCGCGTTCAGCATTCCAGTTGTCGGCCGGACTGACCGCGCCCATGCCGCCGGTGTTCGGTCCAAGATCGCCCTCGAGCGCGCGCTTATGGTCGCGCGCCGTCGCGAGCATGCGGAATTCATTTCCACTCACGAGCGCGTGCACCGAGCACTCGGTTCCGGACAAACATTCCTCAATCACGATGCGTCGGCCGGCCTCGCCGAAAGCGCCGTTTTCCATTATCGAATTCACCGCTTCTTTGGCCGTGGCTCGATCAGCGGCAATGATCACGCCCTTGCCCAGGGCGAGGCCATCCGCCTTCACCACCACGGGCAACCGCACTTCATCGCAATAATCCATCGCGGCCGCCGCTGATGAAAACGTTCGCGCCGCTGCGGTGGGAATGCTCTCGGCCTGCATCAGCTCCTTGGCAAAAATCTTCGACGCCTCGAGCTGCGCCGCTTTTTTCGTCGGCCCGAAAACGCGCAGCCCCTCCGTTTCGAAGAGATCGACAATGCCTGCCGCCAGCGCATCGTCGGGTCCGACAACGGTTAGATCAATCCCGTTCTCTTTTGCAAATCGCGCCAGCTCCGGCAATTCATTGGCCGCGATTGGCACATTCTCCGCGATCTCTTCCGTGCCGGCATTCCCCGGCGCGCAGAAAACGCGCTCAGCCTCGGGCGATTGCGCCAGCTTCCAAGCCAGGGCGTGCTCGCGGCCGCCGCCGCCGATAACAAGGATTTTCACAGCGGCGAGAGTGCTGCATCATCTCAGCCGCGGCAACTCCACCGGGGTACCGTAGGCCGTTATCTGCTCGGTGTGCCGGATCACGTTGAGCTTGCACGGAACATCGATCCGCTCCCGCACGAGCCGTTTATGGAGATCGTGGACGCTCGTGATCGGCTCGTCGTTCATCGCCACGATGATGTCGTCGGGGCGAATGCGCGCATGTTCGGCCGGGCTGCCTTTTTCCACCGACATCACGAGCACTCCCGTCTCGCTCGGCAGGTGATAGAACCGCGCCACGCGACGATGCAGCGGCACGTTTTGTCCGGCCACACCGATGTAGCCGCGGCGAATCCGTCCTTCCTTGATCAGCCAGCCGGCGACGAATTTGGCCGTGTTGCTCGCAATCGCGAAACAAATCCCCTGCGCCGGCCGGATCATGGCGGTGTTCACGCCAATGATCTCGCCGGCAGAATTCGCCAGCGGTCCGCCGGAATTCCCGGGATTCAGCGCCGCGTCCGTCTGGATGATGTTGTCAATCAATCTTCCCGATTGCGCATGCATCGACCGCCCGAGCGCGCTGATCACACCGGCGGTCACACTGGCCTGAAAACCAAGCGGATTACCGATGGCGATGGCGACCTGCCCGACCCGCAAGCTTTCTGAATGGGCCAGCCGCACGTGCGCGAGCTGCGAGGCATCGATGCGGATGACGGCGAGATCAGTGTCGGGATCATCGCCGATGAGCTGGGCGTGGAGTTCGCGGCCATCGGAGAGGATAACCAGAAGTTCAGCCGCGCCAGAGACGACGTGACTGTTGGTGAGAATGAAACCGTCCGGCGCGATGATGAACCCGGAGCCTGCGCCTGCGCCTGTGCCGTTCAGGCGCGTCACGATGTGCACGACCGATGGCGCCACGCGTTCCACCGCGCTCACCACCGTGCGCGAATATTCATCCAGTAGCGCCACGTCCGGCTGCACCGGCGCCAGCAACGTTTCGTCCGGATGCGCGATCTGTTTTCCGTCGATCATGCCAGTACGCTAAGACCGCGGGGGACGCTTGCAACCGCGTGAAGCCGATCGATCGGGCGGAAGAACCGAACATCCAAGCTCCAATAAAGCACACCGCGCGGTTCGTTTTGGCTTGGTGCTTGGAGCTTCTCTGGATGTTGGATGTGGTCATCCCGAGCGCAGTCGAGAGAACCCGTGGCGCAACCGGTCAGTAACTCCCCGGAATTCCGCGACTGTGCTTCGCTCCGCTCGGAATGACGAAAAGAAAAATTCTGCGAACTGTGCAAACGGTGAACAAGCCCAATCGCATTTTTCTTCTCTCGCCTGCATATGCCGGTGGAGAACGCGCCCGCATGATCTTGAGCGAGCGCGCGCAGTTCGATCTTGCGCGCCGGCTGCGCAGCCGCGAGCGCGCAACCCTGGGCGAAGTCTTCACCTTTCTGAGCGGCCTCTACTTCCGGGGCAAGCTCGCCTATGCGAATGCGTTCGCCTCTGCCGCGGATGGATTATGCGGCGTGCTCGTCATCACACCCACGCGCGGTCTGATCGACGCTCGTACGAGAGTGAGCCTGCGCGATCTGCGCGAGTTCGCCGAGGTCGATATTCACCAAAGCGATCCCCGCTATCGTGAGCCACTCGCGCGCGATGCACGGAAGCTCGCCAAACAATTGACCGCCGATTGCGAAGTGATCCTGCTCGGCAGCGTGGCGACCGCGAAATATGTGGACGTGCTTCTCGACAAGTTCGGGGAGCGGCTGCGTTTTCCGGCCGAGTTCGTCGGGCGCGGTGACATGAGCCGCGGTGGATTACTGCTGCGTTGCGCGGTGGACAAAACCGAGCTCACCTACATCTCCGTCGCGGGCGCGGTGCGAAAAGGGAAGCGCCCGCCCAAGCTCGAGCCGCGAAGGTACACGGTGTAGAAGCGCTTGTGCGAACCGCCAAGTTTGCCAGCCGCCAAGCACCGGCGTTTGACACAAACGCCTCCACACCGCTTCGTCACCCCGAGCGAAATCGAGGGATCCCGCTGCGCTACCTTGAACGTAACTTCCACGGGATCTTTTACTCCGCTCCGCTTAGAATGACAGGAAAACTTAAGCCGCCAATGCCGCCGATGGAAACGAAGTCGGTGGACGAAATCCCTGCCGGTAATGGCTGGCAATACGAACCGAAGTGGGACGGCTTCCGCTGCATCGCTTTTCGCCGCGGCGACGAAGTTTTTCTGCAATCAAAAGCCGGCCAGCCGCTGGCCCGCTACTTTCCCGATATGACCGAAGCCTTATCACGATTGCCGGCGAAGAACTTCGTCGTCGACGGTGAGCTGGTCATCGCCGTGGCTGGCCGTTTCTCCTTCGACGAATTGCAACTGCGCCTTCATCCCGCCGCCAGCCGGGTGAAGAAACTGGCGGCAGCGCATCCGGCCACACTCATCCTGTTTGACCTGCTCGAGAACGAAAAGGGCGAATCGCTCCTTGGACTTCCTCTGCGTGAACGCCGCGTCGCGGTGGAAAAGTTCGCGGCGAAAAATCTGGGAGCATCGGAGCAGATCAAGTTTTCACCGGCGACGACATCGCTCGCCCAGGCGCAGAAATGGTTTGCCAAAGTCGGCGGAAATCTCGACGGCGTCATCGCGAAGCGACTCGATGCGCCCTACGCCAGCGGCGAGCGGACTGCGGCGGTGAAAGTGAAGAACATTCGCACAGCCGATTGCGTGGTGGGCGGGTTCCGCTATGCCACTGACTCGAAGGTTATCGGCTCGCTTTTGCTCGGACTCTATGATGACGCCGGCTTGTTGCATCACGTCGGTTTTACCTCCGCCTTTAAAGCGAGCGATCGACGTGAGCTTACGAAAAAGTTTGAGGCGTTGAAAAAGCCTCCCGGTTTCACCGGCAATGCGCCGGGCGGGCCGAGCCGTTGGAGCACCGAGCGCACCGGTGAATGGGAACCGGTTAATCCCAAAATCGTGGCCGAAGTCACTTACGATCATTTCACCGGCGGCCGTTTTCGCCACGGCACAAAGATTATGCGCTGGCGCCCGGACAAAGCTCCTCATCAGTGCACGCTCGATCAGGTTGCGCACCGCGAAGGCCGCGCCATCGCGCTTCTGTAGCCGCTTCGCTGTGCGAAGCGCCGCAAGATTTGAGGCGATTTGTCCTGCCCAAAAGCAGTTTTTCCCCTTATCCTCCCGTTCGGGAAAACGCGATGGGTGCGCTGCCATTTCGCAGATGCGTCAGGGTTAACAAAGCAGGCATTCCGACTATGAAAATCACCATCTCTCCATCGGGAATATTTCGTCACTTCGGCAGGACACAGTCATTATCTGGCTTGCTGCTCGTCGTGGGTCGATCTCGTTCAAAAGCAGCAGACCGCCGGCGCCCAGAGTTGCGCGACCACCACCGCCGCTACCCAAGGCCCGAGGGTGGCTAATTATGATGCTCTCAAAATTACCGACGCCAACAACCGGGTGCTCGTGAGCGCGTTATTCTCGATATGACCGTCCCGATCGCCGATATGCAAAGCCAGATCCGCGCGCGCAGTGCGAGCATCACCGCCACTGACGCACATTATCGCGCGGGTGTGATCGAAGCATTCGCCTCAGCCGATCAGGCTGTGAACATCGCGAAAACGAAAGGGGTCTCGGCGGTGAATCTGGTTTTGAAACCGGTGCACGATATCGGCAAAGCGACAACTCAAGGCATCGCGCAGCATCGAAAGGGCGAGCGCGTTTTTTTTAGCAGTCGTTTCCTGCCGCGGCGATGATTGCCGGAGCACAGGCGTCCTCGCCTGTGCGGCCGGCGGGCGTCTCGCCTGCCGAGCTGCTGCAGTCAATTGATTGGCAGAGTTGTCGTTAGTTTAGCTTCTCGGAGCGATTCGGTTTCACATGCCACGCCGGCTAACGACCCTTGTCTAACGATCATGACTGACTGAGCGTGGCCGCCCAGAGCTTTACAATATTGTAATACTACTTTCGTTGCGGTGCGTTCATCTTGAACTAAAATCGACAACGGCACCGTGAGCGGCAACGCTCAGCGGCGACCGCCATGTTTTTCACCCTCCTCTCCATCAACGCGCGGCCCTTTACCGGCAGGCCCGACTGGCCGCATTCCCTGGCATCGCACCCATGAAGAAAAAAACACCCTCTGAATCGGCCTTCTTTAATCTGCGCATCTTCGCCGGCTTCGTTCTTTCCTCAACCGTGCTTTGGATTGGCATGCTTAGTTTCGCCGCACCCAAGTCGCCTCCGAAAAAGGGCACGACGGTGACTGCGGCTCCCAGCGTGGTGGCGGCGGCACGGGCGGGCATTTACACCGCGGGAAACTTTACCTTCAGCGCGCCCCAGCAACTCACCGGCCATCCGCCCAGCAATATATTTTTCGCCGCCGCGGCCGAGCCGGAAATCAAGATAGATCTCTACGGCAATATTTATGTCACGGCTATTGCCGGGGTTCCTGGCGGCACTGATTTTTGGAAATCGACCGACAACGGAACCAGTTTCCAGTACCTCGGCCAACCAGACGGGGCTCAGGATCATTGCGCGACCTTGCCCGAGTGTGTTGCCGCCGGGGGTGGTGACGATTCAATCGCTGTCTCCAACGGCGGCTTCCTCTATGTCTCCAGTCTCTGGCTCGGCAATGTGACTGTTTCTACTTCTACGGATGGAGGCATGGGTGGCGTTTTGCCTGGACAAGCCTGGAACGTTAATCCCGCCGCGGCAACGATTCCCGGCGATGACCGCCAGTGGCTCGCCGCCTACGGCCCGCAGACTGTGTACATGAGCTACACAGATATCGGCACCGGTGTGATCGATTTCCAAAAATCCACTGATGGAGGGAAGACCTTCGGGACCGTGGTTCAAACCTATCCTGTCACGAGCGCCATTCTTTCTGACGTGCAGGGAAACATGGTCGTCGATCAATACAACGGGAACATTTACATCTGCTTCATTCCTCTGGGCGCGGAAAACCAGGTCTATATCAACAGATCGACTGACGGCGGCGCCACCTGGACACTCCATCAAGCCTATGCCGGCCCGGCCGGCAGCAGCAACGTCCAGGTCTTCCCAACGATGGCAGTCGATCGCGGAGGCAATGTTCATGTCGCTTTCAGTAATTGCGGTGCAGGGCATACCAACTGTCAGATTCAGCTGGTTAGCTCGACCGACCAGGGCAACACCTGGCTCGGCGCTGTGCAAGTGAGCAGCGGCGCCGCTACCGCGACCGCGGTGGAGCCGACC
This sequence comes from Chthoniobacterales bacterium, assembly GCA_038200165.1. Taxonomy (GTDB): domain Bacteria; phylum Verrucomicrobiota; class Verrucomicrobiia; order Chthoniobacterales; family UBA10450; genus AV69. Next base: position 30,395 of record JBBPYF010000025.1, read on the forward strand.
ATCGCCGCAGGCAGCCCCGGGTTTGTCGATATCACCTGGTTGGGTTCTGCCGCCGCCACACCGGACCTCGCCCGGGACTGGCATGTCTTTTTTGCGCAAACACAAAATGCCCTCGCCGCCAGTCCTACCTTTGCGCAAAACCAGGCTGAAGCAGCGACCATGCATGACCAGGATATCTGCTTCAACGGTCTCGCTTGCGCGGCCAACCCGAGCCAAAGCCCGGGAAACCGGGACCTGCTCGAGTACTATTCCATGACAATCGACCCGGACGGCAACGCGCACATCGTCTATGCAGATTCCGTCACCAATTGCCCAAGTGCGACCTGCATTACCAACACCTGGCACATGAAGCAAACCGCTGGCCCTGTCGCTTATGCTCCGCCGGCGCCGCCCGCTCCGGCAACCTTCGCGGCGAACATTCCAGTCGGCTCGCCCGGCGCCGAGCCGAGCATCTGGGTAGATTCTTTCAATTGCATCTACGCAACTGCCCCCGGGAATCCCTGGGTCTGGAAGTCGGTCGATAACGGCGCCAGCTTCCTCCCTCCCGTCAACCCGGTGGCCGACGAGCCGACCCTCACCGGCGGCGACGAAGACATCATCACCGTTCCGAAACAGGACGGCTCTTTTACGCGACCTGATCAGGTCTATTTTACCGATCTGGGACTTTCCTCCTGTCACATCCGCAAATCAGTCGATGGCGGAACGACCTGGGCGAAGCCGGGCGGTAACGCCGCCGCCGGCGATGTCTCGGTTTCCTCCGACCGACAATGGCTGGCATGGGATCAGGGAGTTCCGAATCCGGGCGATCAAGTCATCTATCACTGGGAGCACGAGCTGGCCACGGAAGCGATGCGTTTCTCCAGCCTGGTTAACGACACGGCGTGGGTATCGACCAGCGGTATGACAGATCCAGAGCTATTCGATCCCCAAACGACCACCCTTCCAAACACTAATCCAGGGCCCGTCTTTACGAACAAGACCACGCATCGCGTATTCGGTTTGTTCAACGGCTCGGTCCCGCCGAATAACACGGCCAATCCCCCTTTCGGCAAGCTGCTAAATGTATGGGAAGCAGATGCCGCGGCGCCCATAGCCGTCGGTGCACCGGTGACCGATGTTCAGAATCACCACGTCTTCAAGGGCACCTACGATTCACCGAACAATCCGCCGCCAGTGCAAGGCCCGCCTAATGGGCCGAACTACGGCACCAACAACGCGAACATTTTCCCTGCGGGCGATATCGATTCGGCGGGTAACATCTACGTCGCCTGGAGCATGAACAACTCCCGGACAAATGAGTTCAGCATTTGGTTCGCCTCTTCGCACGATAACGGAAGGACCTTCTACGGTCCATTCCCGGTCAGCTCAGGGCCGCTTGCAGCAGACGAGACCGCAGTCTGCCCCTGGGTGGCTGCGGGCGTCAACGGTCGCGTTGATATTGTTTGGTACGGCACGACCGCGGTGGGCGATCCAAATACCCTGACGGGCAGTCCAGCCTGGAAACTCTACTTCGCGCAGTCGCTTAATGCGAACAGTCGCGAACCTGTCTTTACCGTCGTCCAGCCCAATCCTTCCAACGTCATTCACAACGGACGGATCAGCACTGGCGGTCTCATCGGCAGCTCTGATCGTTCCCTCCTCGACTTCTTCGAGGTGGCGATTGGCCCGGACGGCCTGGCAAACATTGTCTTCGCTGACAACGCCGGACAAGCCACTCGTGCGGAATATACCAGACAAAGTGGCGGTCCTTCTGCCAAAGCGAATCCGACCTTTCCCGTTTGTCTCGCTCCTCTCACGCCGCTCAGCGTCGTCTCGCGCAAAACACACGGCTCTGCCGGAACCTTTGATATCCCGATGCCGATTGTCGGAAATGTCGGCATCGAATGCCGCACGGGCGGCCCTTCCGGAAATCACCAGGTGATCATTACCTTTGCCGCTCCGGTAACGTACTCCTCCGCCACGGTCTGTTCCGGAACGGGATCAGTGGCAAGCTCGAGCGGCAGCGGTACAAATACAATCACGGTTAATCTTACCGGCGTTGCCAATGCCCAGAGGATCAGTGTTTGCCTGCTTAACGCCAGTGATGGCACAAACGCAGGGACGGTGTCTGTCCCGCTGGGTATTCTGGCGGGTGATACCAACGCCGATGCCTCGACTAACTCGGCCGACGTCAGCCAGACTAAATCGCGCTCGGGTCAGGTAGTAGGTCAAACTAACTTCCGCTCCGATGTAACTATCGACGGTTCGCTTAACAGCGCCGATGTCTCGTTAGTTAAAAGCAAGTCCGGCACAGCTCTGCCATAATTCGAACAACCTTCTAATGTTAAAAAAATCCGACTCTCAATCCGGCTTCTTTCACCCGCGGACCTTCGTCGCCTTTCTGCTTGGTTCAGCGGCCCTTTGGCTGACCATGGTTGCCTTCGCGACAATCACACCCCCTGGCGCAACACTCACTGACTCGAGTGGTCCGCTCACCTTCACCGGCGGGCCCTATCTCGTGGCCAACCCCTCTTCGCAGGTGAACGGTGTTCCGACGTGCAATGCCGTGCTGGTCTGCGACGAGTACACGCTGACCGTCTCCGGCCTCAGTCCGGCCACAACGGCGAGTAAGTACATCCGGATCGAAGTCCGCTGGATGGAACTCGGCGAAGCGCAGTTCGACCTCTACGTCTTCGCCGGTTCACCACCGAGCGGCAATCCTATCGCGACGTCAATCGGCAACATGACCTACGTCGATCCTGACGTCGTTCTCATCCCGGCCATAAACGGAACCTACACGATCCGGGTCGTTCCGTTCAATCCGATGGGCCTGAGCATCACCGGGACAATCAGTCTGGTTCCCTTCCCGGCCGTGGCGCCAGTCACTCCCGGAACTCCCCCATCCTTTTCGAACCATATCTCCCCGTCAGCATTTGGTAACAGCGCGGGCGAGCCGTCGATCGGTGTCGACTGGAACCCGAACGTGGCCAGCCTGAAACACGACAAAGTCAATACCGGAGGCGTGACTTTCTTTACTGCTGGCAGGCAGCAGCTTCGAGTCAGTTTCGATGATGCCGCGTCTCCCCCAAGTGCATTATGGGAAAATATGGCCGCTCCCGTGCAAACCGGTCTCGATCCCATCGGATTCGTCGATCGGCAGACCGGCCGCGTCTTCGGGCTTGAGCTGGCCGCTGGCGACAGCAACGCCGCTTTCTCGGATAACGACGGCACGACCTGGACTAACTTCGTCGCAGGGGGCGCTCCCGCCGGACCTGATCATGAGACCTTTGGCGGCGGGCCTTACAACAATGCCGCCACGCCTCCGCCTCCTCCGCACCCGCTGTATGCAAATGCGGTTTATTATTGCTCACAAAATATCGCGGGCGGAGCCGAGTGTTCGCGCAGCGATGATGGAGGCCTCACTTTTGGTCCAGGCGTGGACATGTTTAACCCGGTGGAGTGTTATGGGGGTATTCACGGACACGTCAAAGTCGGCCCGGATGGAACCGTTTACGTGCCGAACTCTTCCTGCAGCGCGGGGACCGGAAGTCAGGGCGTGGCCACCTCGCGAGACAACGGTCTGACCTGGGTTGACACAACTGTTCCCGGTAGCGTTGGGAGCGGCGATCCGTCGGTCGGAATCGGAAGTGATAACACCGTCTACCTCGGCTACATCAACGGCGACGGCCGTCCCCATATTGCCGTCTCCACCGATCACGGCACGACCTGGACTAACGACTATGAGGTCGGGCTGCCGGTCGGTTGTTCTCCCGGCGACCAATATGCTGCTTGCCGGATCAAGAGCGCTGTCTTTCCAGTAGTCGTCGCCGGCGATGGCGATCGCGCCGCTTTCGGCTTCCTCGGCAGCACCACCGGCGGAAATTATCAGGATCAGGCGACCTATCAAGGCATCTGGGACTTTTACGTCGCCACGACATACGACCGAGGCGCGCACTGGGTCACCGTCAATGCAACGGCGGGCGATCCAGTACAGAAGGGATCCATCTGCCTTGGCGGAATCCTCTGCGGCACAGACCGCAATCTTCTCGACTTCAACGACATCAGCGTCGATGCGGAAGGACGCAGCATTGCCGCCTATGCCGATGGGTGTGTCGCCCCGCCTCTTGGCACTTGCACCGCGCCTAACTACGTCGGTCGTGCAAACAAAGCTGCAATCGTGCGGCAACTGGATGGGCGCAGACTCTTCGCCGCCTTCGACCTTGTGCCAAGCAGCGTCGCTTCGCGCAAGACTCACCCCGGCGCAGGCACCTTCGACATCCCCATGCCGCTGACTGGCCCGCGCGGAATTGAATGTCGTAGCGGAGGCGCCGGGAACAATTACACGCTCGTGTTTACGTTTCCCAATGTGCTAACGAGCGTGGGCGGGGCGAGCGTCACCGGCGGCACAGGGACAGTAAGCAGCAGCGGCATTGGCACCGATGCGCATGAATACATCGTTAACCTTAGCGGCGTGACAAATGCCCAAACGGTTACTGTTACCTTGAGCAACGCGCATGATGCGGCTGGTCATGTGAGCGATGTTACCGGCAAGTTGAACGTGCTGGTCGGCGACACCACCGGAGATGGCTCGGCTAATTCCGCCGATGTCAGCCAGACCAAATCGCTCTCCGGGCAAGCTGTCAATGCCGGTAACTTCCGCGGAGATGTAACAGTAGATGGCTCGCTTAACAGCGCCGATGTCTCGTTAGTGAAAAGCAAGTCCGGCACGGCCCTGCCATAATGTCTTTATGCGGAAGTAAATTTCGTAAGTTCGTAACAAACCAGACCCTAAGTCTTACCGCACGTTCGAATCAGAAGTAGAAGCACGCCTACTCCAACCAGCAGCAAACCCCACCAGCCATGAACAAACTCATTGCCAATCATTTCGGCAGATTGACCTTTCTAGTCTGTCTGATCGCACTTTCAACCGCGGCACTTACCATCGCCGCCAACCGGAAAGGGCGAGGCGCTTTGGCCAGCGCTCTAGCCCCATTGGCCGCTGCCCCCAACTGTACGTTGCCGGGAGTAACCGTAGTGAGTGATCCGACCGGGGACGAAAACACCACGGTGGGATCGTCCAAGCAGGACATCCAGTCGGTCTCCATCGCGGAGCTTGGCACTGACACCAACAAGCTGACCTTTACCATGAAAGTGGCGGACTTGAGCGGGACGCTTCCGCCCAACGCCTTTTGGCGAATGTATTTCACATTCAACGCGGTGATCTATTTCGTGGACATGGAGACCGATCCGACCTCCGCAGTTACTTTTACTTATGGCACACGCTCCGGCTCCCTGGATTCCGGAGTCGGTGCCGCCGATGCCGGAACTTTTGCGGCCGATGGCACTATCTCGGTCAAGATCTCCAACAGCAAAGTGGGTAATCCTGCCGCTGGCCAAACGTTGACCGCGATCTTCGCGCAAACATATACGCTGGTGGGCGGTGGCGGCAGCGGCTTGCTCGTGACCATTGATGCCTCGACCAACCAAACCGGCGCAAAGCAGTACACGCTGATTGGCAACGCCGCCTGCGCTGCGCCAACTCCCACGCCGACACCTACTCCGACGCCGACGCCGACGGCGACGCCAACGCCGACCGCAACGCCAACACCCTCACCGGGGGGCCCGGCTGGTCCGCCGAGATTTTTCAATTACGTCTCGCCTCAGGGGATTGCCGACAGTGTCGGCGAACCGTCGATTGGTTCGAACTGGAACACGGAAAATACGGCCTACGGAACGAACGCGAGGTTCGGAAATAAGTTTATTAATGGGGCTGACAATCCGATACCGAACGGCGGCACGACGCTGTTCTTCGGTGGGTTCTCGCCCTCGCTGGTGCGAATTGTATTCGACGACTGCTCCTCACCAGCAGGCACATTTTGGCAGCCCAAGCCGCTTTTAACGGCGAACAGCCCGCGCGCTTTCGGTGATCCGATTCTGTTTACCGATCATCCCTCGGCCGCAGAGCTTGCCGCAGGTGTGCCCCGCTTCGGCCGCACCTTCGTCTCGCAACTGGAAGGTCTTACCCCGGCCGGAAGCACAACCGACATTACCGATAACGATGGCGACAGCTTTACGCCCAGCGAAGGATCGAATCTGCCTTCGTGCATCGACCATCAAACGATCGGCGCTGGGCCCTTCCATTCGCCTCTTACTGGCACTGATCCTGTCTATCCGCACGCCGTTTACTATGCTTCGCAGTGTATTGCAGATGCCACTGCTGGCCTCAGCATTGATGGAGGAAGAACTTTTCCCACCCAAAGCGTTATGTTCACGGTGGGGCAGTGCGATGGGTTGCATGGCCATCTCAAGGTCGCTCCCGACGGGACAGTTTATGTTCCGGACAAAGGCTGCGGCGGCCCTCCGCCCCCACTCTTGGGCACGGGTTTGGCATCGGTTGTTTTCTCTGAAACCAACGGCCTTACTTCGCCTTGGACGATCAGCACGGTTAGTACAAGTGCCGCCGCGCAGACCAAGGGTGACGACGATCCGTCGGTGGGCATTGCCACCGATGGAACGATCTATCTGGGCTGGCAATCCGCCGACGGTCATCCGCGCATCGCAGTCGGGCATAAAGTTGGCACCCCCCCGAACACGACCATTACCTGGTCAACTCCGGTCGATGTCGGCGCTCCCGGCCCTAACGTCACTGTCGTCAACAGCGGGCCTATACTGAATACCGTATTCCCAGAGGTAGCGGCTGGCGATCCCAATCGCGCGACCTTTGCCTTCTTCGGCAGTGAGAATGGCTCAAGCGATTACGATCAACCAACCTTCACCGGCGTCTGGTATCTTTATGTCGCCACTACCTTCGATGGGGGCGTCACTTGGAGAACTGAAAATGTCACGCCCGGCGACCCAGTCCAGCGTGGAGGCGTTTGCGGCAGCGGAACCTGCCGCAACCAACTCGACTTTTTCGACGCAACCATCGACAAAGAAGGACGGATTCTCGTCGGCTGGGATGATGGCTGCGTCAGCGCGACCTGCGTCAACGGCGGCGCAAATGATTTTACGGCCAAGGGCGTTATCACGCGCCAGAGCGGCGGCAAACGAATGTTCGCCGCCTTTGATCCAGCCGAGCCCACCGTTCCTGGGGCACCCCTGGTGACGGCTGGTGTCGATTCACCACCGACCATGGTGCAACTTTCCTGGCCGGTGCCGGATAACGGCGGCTCGCCCATTAGCGGCTATAATGTTTATCGCCGCGATGCGAACACCAACGCGTTCGTTCTGATCGCGAGCGTGCCGGTGCCGAATTATACCGACACGACTTTCAATCCCGCGTCGATCCAACCTTATCGGGTGACGGCGGTCAATGGGCAGGGCGAAGGCCCATATTGCAACGACATCACGCCAGCCCTCGGCGTAGTGCAAAGTCCATGCAAGTTGCCGGGCGTGCTCGTCGATAACGATCTCAATCCCGATGGCACCGACAATGATGCGACCACGCCGGGACCCGGCAAACCTTCGGATCCACGCGTGAACATTCGGCAGCTTTTTATCGCCGAGCCGTTCTTCGGGGCGGGCGTAAACAAGCTCGTCTTCACCATGCAGCTCCAGCCCTCCACCGGCACAGGAATGACGACACCGCCGCCAAGCAGCCAGTGGTACATCGTCTGGCAAGCACAGTTTCCCGATGCGGACTTTGATCGCTACTACGTTGCGATGAAAACGGACGCCGCCGGCGCGCTCTCATTTGAATACGGAAAATTTGGTGTGCCCCTCGATGCCACCAATCCTAATCCGAACGCGAATGTCCCGGTGAAGCTCGGCGACGCGGACAGCGGAAGTTACAACGTGGCCACCGGCCTGGTCACCATCACGCTTTCCAATAGCAAAGCCGAAAACGTCGGCGCTGGAGGAAGCCTCTCGCGAGTCAACGTTCGAACCTATTTCGCCAGGCCCGATGATCCGGTCACTGGCCCTGGGCCAAAGACCCAAAGCACCGCCGACGACATTACCGGGGACGGCAACTACACCCTTGTCGGCAATGCTTCGTGTGCCCTTCCGGTGTCATTGCTCGATGTCGTATCGCGCAAAACCCACGGCAGCGCCGGTCCCTTTGATATCCATTTGCCAGTGACTGGCAACTCGGGCATCGAATGCCGCAGCGGTGCCTCCGGCGGCAACTACATGCTCGTCTTCACCTTTGCCAATCCGCTGGTCAGCGTCGGCTCGGCCACGGTCAGCAGCGGGAACGGAAGCGTCAGCAGCAGTGGCATCGGCAGCGACCCGCACCAATACATCGTTAACCTCACCGGCGTCACGAACGTGCAAGTCATCACCGTTAGCCTTAATAACGTCACTGACTCGGTTGGTAACGTCAGTAGTGTGATCTCTGCTCCGATGGCCGTACTCATCGGGGACACGAGTAATGATCGTTCTGTGAACTCGGCTGATGTGAGCCAAACCAAGTCCAGGTCTGGCCAGGTTGTGGGCGCGGGCAATTTCCGCAGCGACGTGACCGTTGATGGCTCGCTCAACAGCGCCGACGTTTCTTTGGTCAAGAGTAAGTCGGGCACGGCATTGCCTTAAGCGCGGGCTAACGATAAGTAGTTTCAAACGGGCTCGCTCCGAAAGGCGGGGCGAGCTCGTTTGTTTCAAGTCATGTGTCGCCTCAAAGGTTAAGGCTGCTAAATCCAATGTCTTTTCCCTCTCTTCTGTCCCATTCCTTTGACGCGCGCTTAGCTCACGTGCTACCTGTGGGAGATGGGCCGGGTTAAAATTTGGTCTGCCCTTGTTTTACTACTTGCCCTGATCGGTTGTAGCAAGCCTGCACCGGCGCAGCCCGCTCGGGAAACCAAAGCGCAATCAACAGTCACGCCGCCGAAAATTCGATCGTATCCGAGGATTGACGCATGTTCCCTGATCACCAAGGAAGAGGTCGGAACTATTCAGGTCGCAACGATTCTGGAAGCCAAAAGCAGCGAGACCTCGGACGGAACTTATCTCATCTCACAATGTTATTATGCTTCGCGCCAGCCAAACATGTCCGTGAGTTTCACTCTCACTGAGCCGGACCCGAGTAATCCAGCCGGCCTGCATCCGCGGGAATATTGGGAGCGAATATTCAGCCGCCTGGGAAAGCAAGGCGAAGCGGAAGAGGAAAAGAAGGAGGAAAAGCGAGGCGAAGAAGAGGAAAAGAAAGTGCCGCCGAAACGGGTCGATGGAGTCGGAGAAGAAGCTTTCTGGACAGGGAATCGTTTCGGCGGCGCGCTCTACGTGCTGAAGAACGATTTCATTTTGCGCATCAGCGTGGGCGGGCCCGGCGAAGAAGAGGTCAAGATTGACAAGTCGAAGGCTCTGGCGGCAAAGGCGATGAGCCGCCTCTAAGTGGGATCTAGACCTCGTTAGCTAATGGCCAGCAACGGGCCCTGGCTGTGCACACGTAGATCGATTGCTCCGCTGCAGAGCGCAGTAAGTGCTCGCCTGTGCGTGCTGCTGCCGCGGAAAAAAGGTGCAGCTACAAGGGATGATGAGCGCATGCTGCCGATGCATCGGCGGTGAATGCGGAGCACCTATCTTGGTAGCCGTTTCAGAGCAAACTGAGCGAGCTGTTTTGACTTGGCTACTTTTGTCTCCTTGTCGTCAGAGCCGCCGATCGCTACGCGTATAAAGCTGTTTCTTTGCAGGACGTAAAGCGCGCCCATGGATCCGCTTTCCAACCAATAAGCTTCGTCGCCCACACCATCCACCTTTTCCGGTGGCGCAGGTTTGCGTCCTTCTTCTTCTCGCGCCTCTTTCTCTTCGCTTCCGGCATCGTGGAATTTCTCCATCCAAAATTGCCGCGGGTCGCGCGCCTCTTCTGCGCCGCTGCCACGGTTTGTGACCGTGATGACGACCGATTTCGAAGCGGTCGCCAGCGAAAAATAACATTGCAAGACGGCGAAACCGGCCTCGAGTCGCGTGCTGGGAATCGCCTCCTTCAACGGCTCGCCCGTTACTGATTGAATTTCTTCGCTGGTGAGCAGGCTGGAGACGTCGATCTTGGTAGCGTTGGCCGGGAGCGAGGTGGGCGGCGGAGAAGAAGCGGTCTTGCGCTGGGTGAATATCCCAGATGGCCTCTTGCATCCGCCACAAATGAGCAGGGCAAGGAGAAAGAGGTATCGCATGGCGAGGAACAACTATTCCCGTGCGCTCCTCTCAAGCAAGAAGCAACGGCGAGGAGCTGGAGACATTGCAAAATTGTAATGCAAATTTCTCTCGCATGCTGCCTCTAACAGAGCTACTTTTTCCAAGTTATCCGTGGTACACGGTCCGCCCCATCCGGTCGTCATTGCCCCCAGCTTTAGTCCACCCCAAACCTCATGATACTCATGCGCAAAAATTCCGCCCAATCCGGCTTCTTCCATCCACGCATTCTCCTCTCCGCCGCGCTTTGCTCGGTCGGCCTTTTGCTGGGAATGATCAGTTTCGCCGCAAATCCTCCCGCGGGAAATATTACCGTGAACAGTTCGCCCATCACCTGGGTTGGCACTGCCACCCCTGGAACGCCGCCCGCGGCCAATGGCGAATCCAGCTGCGTCGAGGGTGTCAATTGCGATACCTTTACCCTCACCGTCGATCCGCTGGCAAACTGGAGCGGCAAAAAGATTGAGGTGCGTATTTACCAGGCTTCATCGCTGGACGATACCGATCTGGTTATTCACAAGACCAGCAATGCTGGACCGATTATTTCAACCTCGGGCAACGGTGCCGGGATTACTGAAGTCGGTTACATTAATCCAACCTCCGATGGGACCGGGGTATTCACTGTGCACGTGATCTATTTCGCCACCATTCCCGGTGATCAGTACCACGGCTCGGCCGAAGTGGTGCCCTTGAATCCGACGCCACCTCCCGCGGCCACGATCGATACGATAAACAAGATCGGCTACGAAATATTTGAAGCGCCTGGAGTGATCACTCCGGTCACGCTCACCACTGGACCGACGGTAGAATGGCTCGGTCGCAACGCCGGTGAGCCTTCCATCGGTGTGAACTGGAATTCGACCATCGACTCCGTTAACGGCGTGACCAACATGCAATCGGACCTCGAGACGTTGTTTGTTAATTTCAACAGCCCGGCCAATGGCGGTGGCGCGATCGCGACCTGGGCGAACCGGCCCGCTCCAACCCAAGTCGTGATCGATTCCGATCCCATCGGATTCACCGATTTCGCCACCGGTCGTGCCTTTGCCGCGGAACTCTCCGCCACCTCTCCATCGTGCAAGATTTCGTTTACTGATAATGATGGCCAGACCTGGGCGCCCAGTTCGGGTCCGCTCGGCTCGGGGATTGATCACGAAACGATCGGCGGCGGACCTTACGCTCTGCCGCTGCCGAGTCCGTCGCCCTCACCGGTGGCCGGACTCTTGCGCGCTGTTTACTATTGTTCGCAGGACCTGGTGGCAGCGTTCTGTTTGCGCAGCGATGACGGCGGCGCGACCTGGGGCCCGCCGGTGCAGACCTACACGACCGAGTGCGGTGGATTGCACGGACACGTCAAAGTTTCGCCCAAGGACGGCAGCGTTTATCTGCCGAATAAGGATTGCACCGGCAGTGAAGCAACCGTCGTCTCGGAGAACAACGGCATCACGTGGAGTATTCGTCCTGTCAAGAATGGGAGTGTGCAGCCCGGAACGAGCCAGAGTGATCCGGCTGTGGCCGCGGATAATAATGGGCGCGTCTACTACGCTATGGCGGCAAATGATTCTGCTGCAGTGGTGGCGTATTCGGACGACCATGGCGTCACATGGAATAATATCGTCAATGTCAGCACCGCGTTCGGGCTGCAAAATGTTCGGTACCCTGCCGCGATCGCGGGCGACGCCGGCCGCGCTGCCATCGCCTTCCTCGGCACGACCATGGGCGGAGACGCCAACTCTTCCAGCTTCAACGGCGTCTGGCATCTCTACGTCAGCCACACGTTCGATGGCGGCCTGACCTGGACGACCACGGACGCGACGCCGAATCTGCCGGCGCAACGCGGCAACATCTGGACCGGAGGCGGTGCCAACATCGGGCGCAACCTGCTGGACTTCTTTGATATCACCATGGACAAGCAGGGGCGGGTCCAGGTCGGCTATGTCAATGGCTGTTCTGGGGCGAATTGCGAACAATCTTCTTCCACCGCCACTGGCAATGCCTACAGCGCGACCGCCAGCATCGCTCGTCAATCCAGCGGCAAACGCATGCTTAGTGCCACTGATGGCGTGGCCGCGGGCGCCACCGCGCCGGGAATGCCCTTCGTCACTGCCCGGAGGATCGGCAACGTTGTCCATCTCTCCTGGTCGGAAGCGGACAGCGGAAGCTCGAGCATTACCGGCTACCAGATTCTTCGCAGTACCACCAGCGGCACCGAGACGCTGCTCGCTTCGGTTGGCGCGAGCATCAACCGTTTCGACGACTTCTCCGCCGCGGACTCGAGCAAAACCTACTTCTACAAGGTAATCGCCAGCAGCGGGGCTGGCTCGTCTGCGCCGAACAATGAAATCGCCGCACCTTACGTCGGCGACACTTGCAATGGCGTGATCATTCACCGTAACGATCCCACGCATCCAGAAGCTGCCGGTGGCGGCGCGGGTCAGGTTCCGCAGTTGCTCATCGACTATGTTGCGGTGGGTGAACCGAGCATTGGCCCGGGAAATCTTCTTATGTTCCAAATGAAAGTAGCGGGACCATTGACCACGCTCCCGCCCACCAGTCGCTGGCGCATGGTGTGGGATTCCTTTGCATCGCCCGGACAGCAATTCTATGTCGGCATGACGACCAATGGCACCGGTGCGCCGACCTTCGAATACGGCACGATAGCGACCGCCGTCGTAGGATTAGTGGTTGGCGTTCCGCAAGAGACAATGGTCGGAGCGGCTGACGGGGCCAGTACTTACGATCCCGCCAGCGGCGTGATCACCATCTACGTGTCCAAGCCAAACGTGGGTAATGCGCAGCCGGGTGATTTGCTCGGGGCGGTCAATGGCCGAACCTTTGCCGACAACGATACGTTTGAACGTTCCACGCAATTGATCGACCACACCTTCGTCAAAGCCCAAACTGACAACGCGTATCCCACAGCTACCTATACCGTGGTCGGAAATGGCTTCTGCGCGGTGCAGCCGGTGAGCGCTGTCTCGCGCAAGACGCACGGCACTGCTGGCATTTTCGATATTCCGTTGCCGTTGGTTGGCAGCTATGGAATCGAAGATCGCGCTGGCGGAGCTGGCGGGAGCGGGAATTATCGAGTAATCGTGACCTTCCCCGTTGGGTTAACCTCGGTAAGTAGCGTCACGGTCACCCCAGGTCCGGGGGGAACAGCGACAGTCGCCAATTACACCGTGAACACAACGAACCACCAGGTGACGATCAACCTTAGTAACGTGAGCAACGCGCAGTTGCTAAGCGTTAACTTGTTCGGCGTCAATGTCGCGGGAAATACCGGCGATGTCTCCGTTCCCATGGGTATGTTGTTGGGGGACTCTACCGCCGACAAAGTCGTAAACTCGGCCGATGTCAGCCAGACCAAGTCACGTTCTGGTCAGACAGTCTCGTCGAGTAACTTCCGTTCTGATGTCACCGTGGATGGCTCGCTGAACAGCGCCGACGTCTCGTTAGTGAAGTCCAAATCGGGCACAGCCATACCTTAAGTTTAAGCGATGTGGCTCGCGGAGCACAGCCGTTTTCGGCTGTGCGGCCGGCAGGTTTCCCGGCCTGCCGGATGCTCGGGGACGAGGTGACTCGCGCCGCGGAATAGTTTGCAGCCGCGCGCGGCGCTCCACTTACTAATATCCAGTCAAATTCGCCTTGAACTCCCCGCCATTTCACCAAGACTACTCAGCCTTGCCGGGACTTAGACGAAATTGAAACGCTTTCTTCCTTTCATCATCGTGGCAATGGTCGCGCTGATCGCCGCCGGAGCGGGCATGGCGCTCTATCGCGCCAAACGACCGGTGCCGGTGACGATCTCAAAAGAGAAGACGATCGAAAACGTAAAGGCGGAAACGATCCACATCCGCGGAGCTGAACATGCGCCGGTGACGCTGGAAGAGTTCGGCGATTTTCAATGTCCTCCGTGCGGCGGCATGGCTGGTGCGCTGCTCGAAATCGAGAAGGATTACGGGCCGAAGCTGCGCGTCATCTTTCGCAATTTTCCTTTCGATATTCACCAGCACGCGCGGGCCGCGGCCTATGCGGCCGAAGCGGCCGGTTTGCAGGGCCGTTTCTGGGAAATGCACGATCTGCTTTATCGCGAACAGGCGGTGTGGAGCAAATCGCCGGATACACATCAGCTCTTCGAATCGTATGCGCGGCTGCTTGGTCTGGACATGGAGCGTTTTAAAAAAGATGCGCAGAGCCCGCAGGTCCAGCAGCGCGTGACGGCGGATCAAAAGCGCGGGAACGAGCTCGGAGTGAAAAACACGCCGACGATTTTTGTTAACAACCGGGAGCTACCGCCCACTTCCCTTAACCCCAGCGGCGTGCATGCCGCCATCGATGAAGCGCTCAGACAAATCCCGGCGCGCTGATCGCGTGGAGGCAAACGGGCGCACGATTCCGCGCGCCCACATTATCGTCTATGCCGTGGCGGCGCTTCTCGCGCTCGCCGGCCTCGCTGATGCGACTTACCTGACCGTGCAATATCTTTCCGGAGAAACGGCGGTCTGCGGCGGCTCGGCGGATTGTTTCCGTGTGCTGGGCAGCGCCTACTCGAAAATCGGACCCGTGCCGGTCGCTGCTCTCGGCGCGGTGGCCTATTTCGCGGTCTTTACCTTCGCCACCTTTGCGGCCTTTGCTTATCCGGTCGCGCGAAAAATTTTCGCTATTCTCGTTTGGGCGATGTTTCTGGGCACGCTCTGGTTTCTCTTTGTCCAAACATTCCTTCTGCACGCCTTCTGCCGCTACTGTTTGTTCTCTGCGGCGATTGTTTTTTTGCTCACTGGTCTGGTCGTGGCTACTCCGCGCCGGAGCTGACGGTCGCGTTACCTCTGGTTAACGCCCGCGCGAAAGAAAATTCTTCTCGCTGCCACCGTGGCTTGCCCCTACGCTGGGTGTTCCCCATCTCCTCCAGACAAGTATGCTCCACAAAAAACTGGTCCCCCTTACACTGGCAGTGTGCCTTTCGAGCGTGCTCTGCGGCTTCGCTCAAACCTCCGTCACGAGCGATCCAGTAGGGTTCACCACCACCTCGTGTCTCTCTAACTCAGACACGTACGTCTCGATCCCCTTCACGCGTCCACCGGAGTTCACCGGGACCATCCAATCCCTCACCACTGATACCATGACAGTGAACGGCACGCCGGGCTGGCCCACAAACCAGTTTGTTTATGCTGCGGGCACGCAGGCGAAACATTACTATGTCCTGCTGGGCAACGGCTCCAACCCTAAAGAGGGGCACAGGTTCCCGGTGATCAGCAACACGGCCAACAGTCTCACTGTCGATACCACCGCCGCGGGCGAAACCCTAAGCGGCGTCACTGCCAACACTCAGATCACCGTTATTCCTTACTGGACGCCGGCCAGCATCTTTCCCGCTTCTGACGCCAACGTCTCATTCACGCCGACGACCTCGACCTCGGCCTACGAGACTCAATTGCTCATCCCCGCCGTTGCTCCTGCCGGGCAATACCTCTACTCAGCCACTTACTTTTATAGCTCGAATATTGATGGGTCTACTTCCGGGTGGCACCTCGTCGGGGACAACACCACCGAGCACGGTGACGATCCGTTGTCGTCCGACAACTACTTCATCGTCCGCAATAACAATAACGCGCCCACCCTCCCACTTACCGCCGCCGGCTCCGTCCTGATGAAGGCGCTGGCTGTGCCGTTAATCACCTCGCCGATGCAAGCCACCGACAATCCTGTGGCGATAGTGCGCCCAGTCGATGTGCCGTTGAATCATACCGGTCTCGCTCCAGGTGACCGTTCCTTCGTTCAGGGCGATCAACTTCTGCTCTTTGACAACGCAACAGCATCCTTGAACAAGACACCGAGCAAAACCTACGTCTTCACCGACGGCTGGAAACTCTCCCCGGACCTGACTACTGATCACGGCAACGACGTGATTCCAGCCGGCAGCGCCATGCTCGTGCGCAAGGGTACCTCGAGCACCGGCACGGTTTTCTGGACGAATTATCCAACTTATGTCAGTGGGCTGGCCATCCAGCCCTTGCAGGTCGTCTCGCGCCTGACACATGGCGCCAATGGACCGAGCTTCGGTATCAACCTGCCATTGACCGGCACGCCTGGCGTTGAATGCCGGCGTGGTGGAACCAGCGGTAAAGATTTCAACATCGTCGCCACCTTCCCGGCGCCGCTTACCGCCACCCCGAGCGCAACGGTCACCAGCGTTGACAGCGCTGCCACGGCAGACACGCCTGTTGTCACAACGGATTCTGCCGGTCGCGGTGTCGTGACTGTCAGCCTGCATAATGTCGCGAACGTGCAGACTCTCTCGGTCACTCTTTCCGGGCTGACCGACGGGACTTCCTCCGGCAGCATCTCCATTCCGATGGGAGTGTTGCTGGGCGATACCACTGGTGACCGCACGGTCAACTCCGCGGACGCAAGCCAGACCAAGGCGCGATCCGGCCAGGTTCTTTCGAGCAGCAATTTCCGCTCGGATGTGACCGCCGATGGCACGATCAATAGCGCGGACGCTTCGCTGGTGAAGAGCAGGTCCGGTACGGCGCTACCTTAGCGGACTGCGGGAGAACAGTGCCGCCGGGCCGCCTGTCCGGGTGGACCAGGGTTCCAGGTCTGCTCGTGTTTACGACGAGCGCCTCCAGCGTCATCCCGAGCGGTGCGGCAGCGTAGTCGAGGGATCCCGCGGAAGTCGCCTGAGGACAAGTTGCAGCGATTAAAGTTGCGGCCCGGACCGTTGGCGACCTTGTCACACCGCGAGTGCTGCTTCGCCGAGCGCCGGCAGTTCATGCAGGAAGCGGCCCTTCGCGCCAACATCCGTGGACAGAAACTCCGGCCAAAAAAACGCGAGCGGGGTTTAGCCGCTCGCGTCTGGCCAATCCGTGATGAGCTAGTGCTTTCCGAACTTCGCGCGAAATGCGGCAAGGCCGAGCAAACCAGCGCCGAGCAGAGCCACCGTCATGCCGCCGTCCGGCACTCCCACCGCTTCGGTGTTAGCAGAAAAGGTAAAGGTGGCGTGAGGTTGCCCGCTGGCATTTTGCGACGTGAACGCCCAGACACCTGGGGTAGGATCGAATCCACCCGGGCCGAAAATCGTGCCCGTTCCCGTGATGGTGAGAAAGTTGTTGTTCTGAAGACTGATCGTGGAAGTTTGCAGATCGAAGGTGAAGCCACCGACGCTCCATAATGCCGGCGTGCCGGTTGAGGGATTGAAAATGTAAGGCGCAGCCATCGCAACGGAGGCGCCGACAGGAATACTGGCGAAGCTGCCGTTATTTCCGCCGCCCACCGTTACGTTGCTGAATGAGACCACGCTGGTGGCTGAGCCAAGCGACGTGCTATCGAATGTGCCCGTCCCGCTGATATTCAGCAGACCCGTGATTGGCGCTGCTTGTGCGCCGGTGAAGCCCAACCAAGAGGCTGTCGCGATTGCCAGAATTGCCTTTGATAATGTCATAATTTTCCGGTGAGTTCCCTCTGAAATGGCTGCCATAGCAGGCGGAATGCCAGGGACAAAAATGCGTTTTAACACTCTCAGAGTTAATAAGTTGTAATAACATGAAAATAACGTGTGAACAACTCAACCCTGAAAACTCGTAAGGAATTTCGACGATCGCGATTTGAACCATTCTCGCGAAAAAAGTAGAACCCGATGCGACAGCTATTTGCGCTTTGTCTAATGGCGTTAAGTATCCCGACTTCTCTCGCGAGATTCATTCTTGAAATTCATGTGGCTCGCTGTGCGGTTCTGAAAATCATAAACGGACGCACATGACTCTGAGTGCGGATCAACATTCGAGTCACCAGTTGATGAATCTGTGCTCACTCAAGCCGAAGATAGCGCGACCCTAACGGGATTCGAACCCGTCAATAGATTGTTTTCTGTAACGGCTTATTAATTCGCAAAACGCGCATAACCAGTCACTTGTAAATTCGATTCGCTTCTCCGTCAGAATTGAAACGGTCGCAGAAAGGCACGGAAATCGGTGAAATTTGTCACGTTTTGTCACGTAGAATTTGACGGTCAGTGAAGACGACACTGCGAGTAAGACCGCGCACGACCTCCGCACCGCAGCCGGAACTGGGAGACAAGCTGAAGATTGAAAGTCTGCCCACGAACGTGCTCATCGGGCCGGACGGCAAAGTGAACCAGGTGCAGGAGGGAGTGGAACGCTATCTGGAATATCAGGTGCGCGGCCTTCTGCAGGCGAAGAAGAAATGAGCGGGATCATCGAGCTGGAGGGAGTGAGCAAGTCCTTCCGCAGCCGTTTGCGCCGCCGCGAAGTGTGCGCGGTACGCGATGTCAATCTGCGGGTCGAGCGCGGCAGTGTCGTCGCTTTCGTGGGGCCGAAGGGCGCGGGCAAAACGACCACCATTCACATGTTGCTCGGTCTGCTGCGGCCGGATCGTGGTCGCATCGCGCTTTTCGATTTGCCCGCCGGTGATCTGGCGGCGCAACGGCGCATCGGATTTCAATCTGAGATTTTCCACACTTACGGATTTATAACGGCGGAGCGGGCTCTGCATTTCTACGGGCGCTTGTCCGAGATGGCGGTGGAGAAAATCGCCCCTGCCGCTGCGCGCCAGCTCGATCGGCTAGGGCTGGGGCCGGCCGCGCAACGCAAGGTGGGCGGTTTCTCCAAAGGCATGGTGCAGCGCCTCGGCCTCGCGCAGGCGCTGCTGCACGAACCTGAGCTGCTCATTCTCGATGAGCCGACGACCGGCCTCGACCCCGAGGGACGCAAGCTCGTGGCCGATATTATTCTCGAAGAGAAAGCACGCGGCACGACCGTGTTTCTGAGCAGTCATATCTTGTCGGATGTCGAACGCACCTGCGATCACGTGCTCATTTTGCGTCAGGGAAGCGTGGTGCTTTCCGAAAACATGAACGTACTCCGGGCTGCTTCGGATGAATGGGAGATCGAGCTGCTTACGCCAAGCTCGCTTGTGCTGGAAAGGATGAGTGGCGCCGATGTTCGCGATCAGAAAAACGGCACGGTGTTGGTCCGTTGCGGCGCGACGGAGAAAAACGCGCTCCTGCGCCGGTTACTCGACCTGGATGCGAACATCGGCACGGTCAGGCGCGCTCGCTCGCTGGAAGACCTTTACATGCAACACGCCGGAGGCAGCTCCAGTGGGTAAACTGCGCGTTATCGCGCTGACCGCGTTTCAGGAAACATTGCGCCGGCGCGTTTTCTACATCGTGCTCGTGCTCGCCGTCATCGTGGTGGCGGGGATTAGCTCGGAAATGTTTTTCATGCGTCTGGCGCGGCGCGCGGGTGAGACGGCCATGCTCACGGCCATGGCCGCGCAAACGGCGCGCGGCATTCTGCAAATATGGAATGTGGCCGCGCTCTTTCTCGCACTCTTCCTCGGCGCCATTGCCATTTCCTCAGAGATCACCGGCAAAACCATCGTCCACGTCATGTCGCGCCCGGTCGAGCGCGCCGTTTACTTGCTCGGGCGCTGGCTCGGGGTGTTGCTTTTTCTCTGAAGCTTTCTCGTGATCGGGATTCTCGGCGCGCTCCTCGTCGCCTTCTGGTGGCACGTCTCTCTTAGTCCGTTCTTTGCGCTCGCCCTGCTTGAGATGGCGGTGATGGTCACGTTTTACAGCGGCGTCGCTCTTGGCCTGAGTTCTTTTTTGCCGCCGGTGCTCGCCGGCTGCGGCGCGTTTTTGCTCGCGATTCTGCCCGGTCTGGTCAGTGGCGCCACGCGCGACCCGCGTCTATTGCATCGGCTCCCGGCGTTAATCGGCTATTATTTCGCGCCGGCCGAAATGCCGGTGAACCTACTCGGCGCAAGCTTCGCCAAAGCCGAGCTGCATCCCGACACCTGGCTCTACCTGCGGGTGCTGGCGGAAAACTTTCTCTACGCACTCGTCATTGTGATTGTCGCCAGCGCAATCT
The DNA here is from genome assembly GCA_038200165.1 of Chthoniobacterales bacterium. GTDB lineage: Bacteria > Verrucomicrobiota > Verrucomicrobiia > Chthoniobacterales > UBA10450 > AV69. The sequence continues at coordinate 50,395 of JBBPYF010000025.1, forward strand.
TCCGTCGCCGCGAAATCCGGGTGCGCTGATGTTCCCCGGTCATACCGAGCGCCAGTCGAGGAATCCCGAGGAAGTAAGGGTTAAGGTGGCGCGGCGAGATCCCTCGACTCCGCTCGGGATGACGAGAGTTTGCCCGGCCCCCAGAGCGCCCGGCCAGGTTTGGCGCCGGTAAGCTCGCCGTTTTTCAACACCTGCACGCCGTTGACGAAAACGTGCTTCATCCCGGTGGCGTATTGGTGCGGTTTATCGAAAGTGGCGTGATCGGTGATCGTCGCCGGATCGAACACAACCGCGTCGGCGAACATTCCTTCTTTGAGGAAACCGCGATGATCCAGCCCGAGGTTCGTC
>JBBPYF010000026.1:0-28599 GCA_038200165.1 Chthoniobacterales bacterium
GGTCAATCAGGAGTCGGCCGATCGCAGCGCGCTCAAAGCGTTGATCCGCATCCTGCGCGCGGGCGAAGCGGCGCTCGTGTTTCCCGAAGGCTCACGCACGCTCGACGGAAACCTGCAGCCGGCGCAGCCCGGTCTCGGGTTCGTCATTGCCAAAACGCTCGCCCCGGTGGTGCCGATGCGCATCTTCGGCGCGCACGAAGCGTGGCCGCGCGGCAGCAAAAAAATCCGGCTGCACCCGATCACGGTAGTCGTGGGCGAGCCGATGCATTTCACCGAAGCTGATGTGAGCGGCGGTGGCAAAGAAGTGTATCAGCGATTAAGCCAGCGCGTGATGGATGAGATCGCGAAGCTCGGAACACAGCCGTCCTCGGCTGTGCGGCCGGCGGGCGTCTCGCCTGCCGTTTCGCAGACTGAACCATGAGCGACGAACCCGAACCACAACAGGTTTCCAAGGCAGCGCTCATCGCGATGAGCTGCATCATCGCCATCCTGCTCCTCGTCGCCATCTATGCCAATTGGCAGAACGCGCACCGGGAGAAAATTGAATCAGTGACGGTGCAGCGCTTCACGCCCGTACCATCGCCATCACCTTTGGCGCGCGCGTCTGCCGCCGAGGACGGCGGCAGCTACAACGCGAAACCGTAAATGGCTGGCGATTTCGAATAAGAGCAGTAAGTGCAGGTCTAACCCAACCGATGAAAAATTTTCGATTGATCATGGTGCTCGCTTTAAGCGCGTCCTTCGTCGCCTGCCAGAAACAGCAAACCGAGCAAGAACGCGGCGCTGAAGTGGACCGGCAGGTGCAGGAGCGACTCGCGGCTGAGCGCCAACAGCAGCAGGCGCAGGAGTTGGCGCAACGCGAAGCGAGCGTGAGAGAGCGTGAGCAGGCGTTGAATGCGCAGCAAGCAACATCCACTCCGGAAGCGACGGTCGCGCGGGAGGAGACAGTCGCGCGTGAATCAACCAGCGAACGCGAGCCCGCCGGTTCCTATTCCATGTTCTATACAAAGCTCGAGCCCTACGGCGACTGGATCGAGACGGATGATTACGGCTACGTTTATCGCCCGCGTGAAGCGGAGAATAACCGCTGGCGTCCTTACACCAATGGCCGCTGGGTTTACACGGATGCCGGCTGGACCTGGATCTCGGAGGAGCCGTTCGGCTGGGCGACCTATCATTACGGGCGCTGGACGCGGCTGCACGGCGTCGGCTGGGTCTGGGTGCCGGGAAACGAGTGGGCGCCAGCCTGGGTCTCGTGGCGCAAAGGCGGGCAATACGTCGGCTGGGCGCCATTGCCGCCGGAAGCGCACTTCGATCGCGCCAGCGGCATTCACAATTGGTCCGACAGCTACTACGACATCGGGCCAGACCAGTATGTCTTTGTGCCCACGACTGACATCGGCGACGAACGCGTCGAGCGCGTGATCGTGCCGGAGCAGCAAAACGTCACCATCGTTAACCAGACCATGAACGTGACGAACATCACGTACAACAACACCGTTATCATGAATCAGGGGCCCAATTACGACGAGCTGCACGCGCAGAGCCGCAGACCGATCCAACGGCTGCGGTTGCAACGCGACACGGTCGTGCCCGGCGATGGCGCGCATGCGATCGTCCGCGGCGAAGTGGTGGCAATCCCGGCGCCATTGATCGCGGCGCAGCGCGCACCGGAGCGGCCGCGCACAGTCAAGCAAACGATCAAAAAGGCCGCCGTCGATCTCGGCTGGGGCGCGGTGAGTAATCAGCGCGAAGCGGACCAAGCGCGGGCGAAGATGAAATCCGAGGCAACTCCGCCGTCGAATGCGCCGTCGAAGAAATTTGTGAAACCGGCAGCTGTGGCTGCTGTGCCAGCTGCTTCGGCAGCAATTCCATCGAAAGCGACAGTTGCGGCAACGAGTGCTCCGGTTCGTGCGAGCGCTGCACCCACTGCCACGGCTACTGCTCGCGCGATCCAAACGCCTGCCGCCACTCCCGTTCGCACCGCTCCGCCGGCGTCACCGGTCTCCGCAGCAAGGCCATCTGCAACAACGCAGCCGGCGTCACCACCCATGACCGCAACGCCGTCTGCAACAACGCGGCCGTCGCCACCGGCCAGGCCAGCAATGCCATCTGCGACAACGCGGCTACATTTGACTCCGCTGCCGGCGACCACCCCTGCGCCCACCGTCCCGCCCGTTTCGACGCCGACGGCGAGCACGCCACCGCGCTCGCCGGGCGCAGTCGCGCCGCCGAATGTTCATCACACGCCGCCGGCGCGGGTGTCACCTTCAGTGGCGTTTTCGCCGCCGCCGCAGGCGCCTCAGACCGCACCAGAGTCTGCGTCTCCATCTGCTAGCGCCACCCCCACCCCACCGGCGGGCGAACAGCGCGGCGGTGAAAGGAAGAGGCCGTTGCCGCGACGCGAGCGACCGGGTGAGGCGACCGCTTCACCGTCGGTCACGCCGCAGTGAGCCCTCATCCGGGGCGAAGCTCGGAATGACCCGCGTGCTCGGCCGCGAGCTGGCGCGCGTACTCCAGCGTGTCGATGGCGTCGAGCGTCTTGTCGCGAAGGATGGCTTTGATGCGCGGAAATCGCAGCGCCAAGCCACTGGCGTGGCGCGCGCTCGGCTGGATGGAATTGAACGCGACCTCGAGCACGATATCCGGCTTCACTTCGCGATAGCGGCCGCGGTCGGCGATCGTGTTTTGTTTGAAGTGCTCTGTCAGCTCCGCGATCTCCACATCGGTTAGTCCGCTGTAGGCTTTGCCGATGGGCAACAGCTCACCGCTCGTTTCGTCGCGCACGGCGAAGGTGTAATCGCTCAGCACGTGATTGCGTTTGCCGTGGCCGAGCTCGGCCGCGACGACCACCACGTCCAGCGTGGCGAACTCTTTCTTCAGCTTGAACCAAAACATCCCGCGCGTGCCGGGGCAGTAAAAGCTCTCGGGATCTTTTACCATCAGCCCTTCATTTGAACGCAGGCGCGCTTGTTTGAATTCGCGCTCGATCTCTTCGGTTGAATGGGCCGGCACAACTTGCGAGACCTGAAATTGCGGCGGCAGCTTCAACGCTTGTAAACGTTTCCGCCGCTCCCGCAGCGGCGTCTTCAGCAGCGACGCGCCGTTTTCAAAAAGCAGATCAAAAGCGACAAAGATGACCGGTACGTCCGCTGAAGCGCGCGCGAACAAATCGCCGCTTTCGGTTTTGCGCCCGAGCCGTTTTTGCAGATCGAAAAACGTGAGCTTGCGTCCTTCGGCGAAGGCCATGATTTCGCCGTCGAGGATCACATCGGAGGAAAATCCGCGGGCACAAGCCGCGATCTCGGGGAACTGCTCGGTGATGCGTTTGAGATCGCGCGAGAAAATTTCCGCGCGCGCGGCCGTGGTGTGGACCTGGGCGCGAATGCCATTGAACTTGTCTTCGACGTACACGCTCGTCATCCCGAGCGCAGTCGAGGGACCCCGCGGCGCTGCCCTCGCGGTGGCTTCCGCGGGCTCCTTCGACTCCGCTTCGCTTCGCTCAGGATGACGGGTGTTGCTGGCCCCGCTTTCAGCATCGACGAATCGTTTCCAGATTGCCTCCGCAGTCGGCTCCGGGCTGGCGAGCATGCACTTAATGGGGCGAAAGAGCGAGAGCTCGGCGCGATGCAGCTCACCATTTTTTGCGAGCACCGCGGTGAGGCCAATGTCGCCGAGCAGCATGTTTGCCTCTTTCACTTCATCGAGCGGCGCGGCGAACGCCGTTGCGATCGCCTCTTCGACCAAACCTTCCCGAAGACCGATCCGGAGATCGCCGCTGAGAATCTTGACGAGATACTGACCTTCGTGTGCGGAGACGCGCGCGAGACGCTCCTGGAGAAACTCGGTCTTGGCGACGGGGCCACGCCGTTTGTGCAGCGCTTCGAATAACTCGTAAGATTCGAGCAGCGAAAATGGTTCCGGACTCGTTCTGCCGTCGAGAACTTCGAAGGAAGTCTTGCCCGCATCACCGTGGCTGTGCGCGATGCGGCGAAATTCCGCGTCGCTGATGTGGGTCGCGCCGGAGAGCGCGCGGTAAATGACGGAGCCGCCAATCTGCAATGTGCGCCGGTCCGTTTGCGCAAAGGCGCGCCCGGTGAAATAAACGGCGGCGATGCGCAGCCGCGCGGCGTCGAGGGTAGCGAGATAGTTAGCAAGCAAACGAATTTTCTCGAGCTTGGCTGGCGTCGCCGCGATTGCTTCGCCCACTTCAGCAAACGCAGCAAACTCGGATTCGGTAGCGCACAGCCTGTCCGCCTGTGTGCTACCCAGAGATTCCGCGAACGTTCCGAGCGTGAGCTCCATCTGGTTTTCCGCGCTGAGCGCCCACGCTTCGATCCCCCGCTCGCGCAGATCGCGCGCGAATTCCGCCGCGAAGCCGTGCAAAGTGAGCACCCGTTTCGGTTGCACCAAATCGACGTAACGCAGCAGATCGTCGTAGTCGGCATGATCGGAGAGCGGGAAGGCGGCGGCGACCTGGTACCGATAAATGGCGTTCGGATCGACGGCCCAGCCGCTGATCATGGCCAGGCGTTTGTGCGGAATGTTCTCCAGCATGCGCGAGCGGTTCGCGCTCGGCGGACAGATGAGAACTTTGCCGGCGAGATCGTTCGGATTGTAACGAACGTATTCGCAAAACTGCTGACCGAATTGCTCGTAGATGCGCGTCATCTGATAAACCGAGCCGTGCAGCATCGGGGTGAGGGCGGCGCCAGCGAGCGAGCAAAGAATTTCCTGCGCCTTGCCCAGGGAATAACCGAGCAGCACCGGCACTTCGCCCTCATCCACCGCGTCGCGGCAAAACGCGACGATCTGCGCGATGACCTGCTCCGTCGGCGGGAGACGGTAGCGCGGAATGCCGTAGGTCGTTTCCATGATGAGGGTGTCGGCCTGTGTCCACTCGGCAGGCTCGGCCGATTGGCCGGGACGCAGTTTGAAATCGCCGGTGTAAAGGAGCGAATCCTCGGACGTGCGCAGAAAAAATTGCGCCGAGCCGAAGATATGACCGGCCGGAAACAGCGTGATCTCCATCCCGCGAATTTCGGCCGGCTGCTTGAATGGCAGAATAATCTCGCGGCGTTCACCGGGCATTCGCGCCTGCATCAACCGCGCGGTGCGCTCCGAGACGATGATCTCGCGGTGGGGCGCGATGTGATCGCTGTGCGCGTGCGAGACGAAAGCGAAATCCTTCCCGTCCCAGGGATCGAGCCAGAGATTTTGCGCGGGCAAAAAAATGCCGCGGTCGTATTGCACATGGATCACGCGGAAACATTCCGTCATCGCGAGCGAAGTCGAGCGATCCCGTGGCGAACCTCTGAGTCAGGCGATGTGATCCCTCGACTGCTGCGCTGCGCTCGGGATGACAAGTGAGGCCAGGGAATTGACACTGCCTCAGCGCGCCGCTTCTATGCAGCGATGCGATTGCTCCCGGCAATGGGCCTGTTCCTCCGGCTAAGTCTTGCCGTCGCGGCCGCAGCCGAGCGCCCGGCGGCGAATGTCTCGCGCCTGCCGCTCGCGCCCGACCCGGACTTCCAGTTTCGAAAAACCAAAATCTTCACGGTCACGGCGCAATTGCCGAAAAGCCTGCAACGAGCGAAAGCCGCCACCAATCTCTCCGCCAGCAGCTCGTCCAAATCGACCTCGCAAACGACGGTGACGCAGGAACAATCGCTCTTGTTCGAGCGCTCCTATCGTCTCTACGGAGCGGTCACTGCCTTCGATCAGCGCCAGCGTTTCGGCGAATATTTCGATTTTTTCTGGCGGGCAAAGCGGCCGGCCGATGTGACCGTGCGCTTCGAGTATAAGCAGGAAAAATTGCGGGCCTTTGTCCAGGCGAAGGAGCTGAGGTATGGGCGCGCGCGCGGCACCTGCCAGAGCGAGTTTCGCGTTATCGGCGACGAGTACGCCAATGACGGCGCCGTCCTGGCGTGGCGCTGTCTGCTGATCGCAGGTGGCCGGATCGTGGCGGAGAAGCGCTCGTTTCTCTGGGAGTAGATGCGATTATTGATGATCACCGGCGACGAAGCAATGAGCGCGAAGGCGGACGGGAAGAGGCTCTTTCGATGATGATAAACCGCCGCTACAGTAACGGATCAATTTCAACCAGTTGCACGGTGTTTGACTGAGCCGGGCGAAATTTTATATTTAAAAAGTTAGCCGTGGAATCATCGATTCAGGTCGGGGTGAGCGGCCCTTCCGTTTGGGTGCGGGTGGAGGGCAAAGGGACTTTCTTGAATAGCGGGAACTTGAAACAGTTCGCGCGCGAAATGGTCGAGCGCGGCTACCGCGAGTTTGTGGTGGACTTGCATGATTGCGCCATGATGGACTCGACCTTCATGGGCACAATGGCGGGGCTGGCGCTGCGTTTGAAGGAGCTGGGGGAGGGCAATCTTCAAGTGGTGCATTGTGGCCAGCGCAGCCGCGAGTTGCTCGCCGGCCTGGGACTTGATCAGCTTTTCGAAATCACGAGCAACGGCGCAAGCGCTCCGCAATGCCAGGCCCTGGAAAAATCTGCGGTGGGTAAACAGGAACAAGCCAAGCAGATGCTCGCCGCGCATGAAGCCTTGTGCGAAGCGGCGCCGGAAAATGTTCCGCGGTTCAAGGACGTCCTCGAGTACCTCAAGCAAGACCTTCACCAGAACGCTCCCGCGAAGTAAGCTGGCCCGGTTTTCATGTGGCCGTCTGTTCTCTTCGCGCTTCTTGCTGCGGCAATTGCCGGCTGGACACTGACGGCGTGGCAGCAGCAGCGACGCATTCGCGCTCTCGAGCGCTCGAAGGAAGCCATCCAGGTCGAGGAAACGCTCGTCTTCGATTTTCTCCACGGACTCGGGGAAGCATTTCGGGAGACCATCAAGCCGCAGGATTTGCACCGGCTCATCGTCGAAGGCGCCACCCGCGTGCTCGATGCCCACGGCGGCGCGCTTTATCTCACGGACCGTTCCGGCACGAAACTGCAACCGGCATTTCTCTCCAAAGGCTGCCCGCCTCTCGTGCCGGTGCCGGGCAGCATCCTGCATCAGGCCAGCACGACGCCGGCCGCGCTGGATGGTTTCCTGTGCATGCACGCAGTCAAACCGGGCGAAGGATTCATCGGCGCCGTCTGGCAATCGATACAACCGGTGAGCCTGGCCCATGTGAGCGAGGTGCCGGAGCTGGCGCGGTTGCGCCAGACCGCGCTCGGCGCCTCCTCCGTCATGGCCACACCGTTGCTCTACGGCAAACAAAACATGGGCGTGCTCGCCCTCGCCAACGGTCCGACGGGCCCGCCGTTTACACCAAGTGATTTCGTCGTTTTTAAATCGATCTCCGAGCAGTCTGCTTTCGCGCTCTACCACGCCATCATTTACTCCGAGGCGAACGAAAAGAAGCGACTCGATCACGACCTCGAGATCGCGCGCGACATCCAGCGCATTCTCTTGCCGGACCAATCGCCGGCCATCCCGGGATTTGAGATCGCCGGGCTGAACATTCCCGCGCGCCAGGTCAGCGGGGATTATTTCGATTACATCCGCGTGGATGACCACCGGCTCGGCGTAGCCATTGCCGATGTCTCGGGCAAAGGGGTGCCGGCGTCGCTCATCATGGCGATCTGCCGCAGTGTTTTGCGCAGCCAGGCGACAGGGAATGAATCGCCGGCCGCAGTGTTGGAAGCAGTGAACCGCCAGCTTTATCCCGACATCAAGGAAGACATGTTTATCAGCATGGCTTACCTGGTGCTCGATCACCAAAGCGGCGCGCTCACTCTTGCCCGCGCCGGACATGACGCGCCTCTGCTTTATCGCCGCGCGGAACAAAGCGTGGAAGCGATCAAGCCCCGCGGCATGGTGCTCGGCATTGACAGCGGGAGTGTGTTCGATAGGGTCACGATCGATTTCGCCCTCTCGCTCGAGCGAGACGATTGCCTTGTCCTCTATACCGATGGAGTGACCGAAGCGCTTGACACCAATGATTGCGAATTCGGCTTCGAGCGCATGACGCAGTCGGTGCGCGCGAGCGCAGCCGACGGCGCCTCGGCCATCCTTGCCCGCGTGATCGACGACCTGCGCAATTTCGTCGGGGCGCAACCGCAAAACGACGACATCACTCTCATTGCCATCCGTAAAACATGAAAAAGACAACCACTGAGCCGCGCGAAGAAGATCAGATTCCGCCACCGCCCACTTCCGCGGAGGAATCGGCCGCTCCATCCACTGAGGGCGAGTCCGGCGCGGATGATCCCATTGCCAATTTGCAGGGCGATCTCGATCGTTTTCGCGATCTCGCTCTGCGCACCCAGGCCGACTTCGAGAACTACAAAAAACGCGCCGCGCGCGAGCGTGAAGACGCGATCAAATACGCCAACTCCTCGCTGCTCGAGCGGCTGGTCGCGATCGTCGACAACTTCGAGCTCGGTCTTTCCGCCGCGCGCGAAGAAGGAGAAAAGTCGCCTATTTTCGCCGGCATGAGCATGGTGCTGAAACAGCTCAGCGATTTTCTGGCCGACAATGGGCTGCAGGCGATTGACGCCGTCGGGCAAAAGTTCGATCCCAACCTGCACGAAGCGATTGGCCACGAAGCGAGCGCGGAAGTGCCGGAGGGCAACGTGATTCGCCAGACACGCCGCGGCTATCGGCTAAAGGACCGGTTGCTGCGACCAGCGGCGGTTGTGGTTTCGAGCGGAAAGGAAAAGCGAGTTTAATCAGGAAAGCAGGAAATTAAAGACAGGTCTTTTTCCTGCTTTCCTCATTTCCTGATTCATCCTTTCTTAGCGAGCAGTCATCGATGCCCACCAGCAACAAGCGCGATTACTACGAAGTGCTCGAAGTCGAGCGCGGCGCCTCCGAAGAGGAAGTGAAACGCGCCTATCGCCGGCTCGCGGTCAAATTTCATCCGGACAAAAACCCGGATGACCCGCACGCGGAGGAGAAGTTCAAAGAGCTCGGCGAAGCCTACGATGTGCTCATGGATGGCGACAAACGCGCCGCCTACGACCGCTTTGGCCACGCCGCTTTCGCGCAGGGCGGCGGTTTCGGCGGCCGCGGCGGATTTCACGATCCATTCGATATTTTCCGCGAAGTTTTCGGCGGAAGCAGCGGCGGAATTTTTGAAACGTTCTTCGGCGGCGGCGGTGCGCGCGGCGATGACCGGCAGCGCGGATCGGATTTGCGTTATGACATGCAGATCACGCTCGAGGAAGCGGCCTTCGGTGTCGAGAAAGAGATCGAGGTGCGCAAGCTCGACACCTGCGATAAGTGCAACGGGAGCGGCGCCGAGCCGAACTCGCGCACGATCAATTGCCCCACCTGCGGCGGGCGTGGCCAGGTCATCAGCGCGCGCGGATTTTTCCAGGTCTCGCAAACGTGCCCGCGCTGCCACGGCATGGGGCAGATCGTCGATCGCCCCTGCCTGAAATGCGATGGCGAAGGCCGAATCGAGAAGGCGAGCCGGATCAAGCTGAAGATTCCGGCCGGCATCGGCAACGGCTCGCGCCTGCGCTCCTCGCGCAATGGCGAAGCGGGCGTGCGCGGCGGCCCGCCGGGCGATCTCTACGTCGTCCTCCATATCAGGGAGCACGCGGTGTTTCAGCGCGACGAAGACAACCTCTATTGCGAAGTGCCCATCTCTTTTTCGCTTGCCGCGCTCGGTGGTGAAATCCCGGTGCCGACTCTGGAAGGCAAAGCCAGTCTCAAAGTTCCGCCGGGCACTCAAAGCGGACAGGTTTTCAAACTGCGCGGCAAAGGGATAACAAACATCGACGGGCGCGGCCGGGGCGACTTGATGGCGCGGCTCATGGTGGAAGTGCCCACGCATCTGAACGCCGAGCAGCGCAAGAAGCTGGAGGAGTTCGCCGCGCTCTGCCACGATGAGAATACGCCGCTGCACCGTCGTTTCTTCGAACGCGCGCGCGATTTCTTCCGCTAAGCTGCCCCAAACGCAGGCTGTCATCCCGAGCGAAGTCGAGGGACCCCGTGGAAGTCACCTGCGCGTTTCGCTACGGGATCCTTCGACTTCGCTGCGCTTCGCTCAGGATGACAGTATTGTCCAACCCCAGTGCACCGTTTTTACATCCCACCTCAAGACTGGAATCTGGACGCGCTCCCCCTCACTGGCGCGGAAGCCCACCACGCCCGCGATGTGCTGCGCTTGAAAAGCGGTGCGCGTGTCGTTGTTTTCAACGGCCGCGGCCACGAGATCACGGCCGAGATTACTGAGACAAAACGCGGGCATATTTCGCTGCGCAAACTGCACGAAACGCGCACACCGCCATTGCCCTGCCGCATCACGTTGGCGCAGGCGATTCCGAAAGGCAAAAATATGGAGCGCATCGTGCAGAAAGCGGTCGAGATCGGCGCGGCCGAGATCGTGCCGCTGATTTCGGAGCGAACGGTCATCCGACTCGAGCGCGATGACGCAGCGCAGAAACAAAACAAATGGCAGAGCATTGCCATTGAAGCGGCCAAACAATGCGGACAGAATTGGCTGACAGGGGTGCAGCTCCCGCAAACTCCGCGCCAATTCTTTCACTCCGCCACCGCTGCGCCCGACCTCCAGCTCATCGGCTCATTGCAATCCGACGCGCGCGATTTGAGAAAAATTCTCGCCGATTACCAGGCCCACCATTCGCGACAGCCGCGCACCGTTCTGATCTGCATCGGCCCCGAAGGCGATTTCACACCGGCCGAGCTGGCCCTGGTCAGAACTCAGGGTTGCCAACCTATCTCATTGGGGCCGATCATCTTACGGGTCGAGACCGCTGCCATCTACTGCCTCAGCATCCTCTCCTACGAATTGTTGGCTTGACGCCACCCGTCGTCATTAAACGCGAGCCAATGATCGTAGGTACAGTAAAAGCAAAAAAGTGCAAAACTTAACAAGAATTGTCTTGCCAAAACAGGCCGTTTCACTCCATCATCGCGTTCCTCAGAAAAATCGCCCCAATTTCCCACCGTTGTGACCGCCTTCCGAACGACAATTTTGCTGCTGGCCTCCGCCGTCATGTCCATGCTTGCCGCTCCGAGCTACGCTGCGGTATTGGCTCAGTATGATTTCCAGAACACACGAAGTTCGACGGATAGCGATCTGAATTCCGCTGCCAGCACTTTCGACAACGGACCGGGTTTCAACACTTCCTCGTACTACACCAGCTCGCCCTCAAGTGGGGGCAATCGGTCGTTGCCGACGGTATCCACTATCACTGACGGCACGAACGAAGCAGGCGCAGTTAGCAACAACGATTATTATACATTCACCCTCACGCCCAACGCCGGCTACAGCGCGAGCCTGACGGACCTAACCTTTAAACTTGCTGTATACGGCACCGGCTCTACGGCTAACTTCGCAGTCTACTCGAGTGTGAACAGCTTCAGCAGTAATATCGGCACGGCCACCACTTCAAATACGACGTCGTTCGACACGGCAACAATTTCCCTGGCCGCTCCCCAATTCCAGAATCTCACCTCCGCTGTCACATTCCGCATCTACATTTGGGATAATCAGAACGATTCCACCAAGGGCGATCTCCTCGACAATGTCATTCTCAACGGCAACCTCGCAGCCGTGCCCGAGCCCTCCACCTGGGCGATGATGGGCTTGGGCGCGGGCCTTCTTGGCGCCGCTCAGCGTTTCCGCCGGAAACGCCGCTAGGCCGTAGCCAAGCCAAAGTCGGCGGCATCGCGCCGCCCGTTCCGCGGGTGAACCCAAGATTTCACCCGGTTGGAACTTTTTTTTCTGAATTTCGATTTGCTTTTGTTTCGCGACCGCCTACAAATCGATTTAGTCAGCGGCAAGAATACCACTCGCCCGAAATTTTCGCCTATCGATCTCAACTAATTCGCCCCCCCCGGAACCCATGGTCAGAAAAACAACTCGCGCTCTCCTTTTTGCCTTCCTTTTCACAGCGGCGTCCGTCGCTCTGGTGGATGCGCAGATCAGTTATAGCAGCGGAACGTACACTCAGAATTTCGACTCCATTGGCACAAGCGCCACCGCTACTCTGCCGACCGGGTGGAAAGTCGATAAACAAACGACCGTTCGCACCCTCGGCACATATTCCGGCGCAGGCACACAAACCGAGTTCACTGCTGGAAACAGCATGTCGCCAACCGCTCAAGGTGGCATTTACAATTACGCAGCTGGTGCTGCGGCCACTGCCACTGATCGAGCGGTCGGTTTCCTATCCACTGGCTCGAGCACGCAGAGCGGAAATCTGTACGTCGCGTTCACCAACACTGGCGCAGATCCAATCACGAACTTCACGATTGGTTATAATGTCGAGAAGTATCGAACTGGGACAAACTCTGCTGGCTTCTCGATTCAGATGTACTATTCGACCAATGGCACGACATGGATCAACGCAGGCAGTAACTTTCTCACAACCTTTGGCGCGGACGCAACCACCGCTGGTTATGCCTCCGCGCCTGGTGATACTCGGAATGTACTCGCGACCCTTACCCAAACCGTGCCGGTCGGCGCAAGTTTGTACCTGGCGTGGAACTATTCCGTAACGACCGGTACGACGACTACGAACGCGCAAGCTCTCGGTTTGGACAATTTTACATTCGCTGCCGTCCCCGAGCCTTCCACCTGGGCGATGATGATCGCTGGCGCTGGCGTGCTCGGTGTGACGCAGTGCTTGCGACGCAAGCGCCGCTAGGCAGTTCCGCATCCGCGTAAATCCGCGGTTCTCTTCCCGCGCAGCCCCGCGCGTCAGTAGATGTATGGCGCGGGTAGCTGGAAGGCGTCACGCACAAGTTCCATGCGCGCAGAGCCATCGTCGTTGATCATCACTTCAACGATATCGAACCGGACAAGAATATCGGGATTATCAAGCAGTTGCAGCCAGGCCAGCGCGCCGCGGGCAATGAGTTTTTGCTTGGCCGCGTTCACCGCATCGGCCGGTCGGCCGAAGTCTTCGCGCGAGCGCGTTTTCACTTCTACGAAGACCAGCGTGTCATCGTCGCGGCAGACGATGTCCACCTCGCCGCCGCGACGGCCCCGGAAGTTGCGGTAAAGAATTTTGTAGCCTTCCCGCCTCAGAAAGCCGCAGGCCAATTTCTCGCCCCGCGCGCCCAGCCGCAGATGCTCTCGAGATTCCGGTGGAGGAGCGAAGCGCTGGCGCCATCGGCTCGCCAGTTTCCCGAGCGTCTGCGCGGTGTTCATGAATCAGAAAGGAAGCGAGAAAAGACAGGATTTACAGGATTATGCAGGATTACAGAAGTGAATTGCCTGAATTCAATCCAGTAAATCCCGTTAATCCTGTCTAGTAATCCCTGGATTCCGAACTGTCGCAGCGCTCGTGAGTAGCGGGCACCGGCAGGTTTTCAGCCACAGATGAACACGGATGAAACACAGAGGAAACAGATCTGTGTTCATCTGTGTCGATCTGTGGCTCTTCTTTGCCTCGGTCGCGTCCGATCCGATTGATAATTCCATCGAGCGCGAGCAGCGGCTGCGCCACCGGCTCGAAGGAACGGCGATGAATGGGACACGGCCCGTGCTGGTGCAGGCGCGTGAGGTGCAGCTCCGTGCCGTAGCCTTTGTGCTGGCTGAAGCAATACTCCGGGAACCGCGCGCAAAATTCGCGCATCAGCCGGTCGCGCGTCACTTTCGCGATCACGCTGGCGGCGGCGATGGAAAGACTGATGCAATCGCCATCGATGATGGCGGTCTGGGGCAAAGGGAAAGGCGAGACGGGAAGGCCATCGATGAGCACGTGCTCGGGCGCGAGAGCGAGCCCTTCGAGCGCAAGATGCATCGCCTTGTGCGTCGCCCGCAGAATGTTGATCGTGTCGATTTCGACCGAATCGACAATGCCGAGACCCCACGGCGTGTCGTCGCGAGCGACAAGCTCGTCATAAATTTTTTGCCGCAATTCGGGCAGGAGCTGTTTCGAGTCTTTTAATTTCCGGTGCCGAAATTTCTCCGGCAAAATAACAGCCGCGGCTACCACCGGACCGGCGAGCGCGCCGCGGCCAGCTTCATCGATCCCGGCGATACGGAAGACACCGATAGCGCGCAGTTTTTTTTCGTAACGAAAACCGCAGCGCCTGGGCACGAGCGGATTTTAGCGGAAACTTCGACGCTGTCATCCTGAGCGAAGCGCAGCGGAGTCGAAGGATCCCGTGGAAGTTACCTTAAAGCTTTCGCGGCGGGATCCCTCGGCTTCGCTCGGGATGACGAGGGGTTGTGATGAGTGATCAGTAAACGGAATTAGCGCAACGACCGATCACCGATCACCATTCACATTCCGCTATTCGCGCACCGCGGTCGCTTCCTTACCTTTGCGTTCGCGCAGATAATTCAGCTTCGCCCGGCGCGCTTTGCCCTGCTTTTCCACCTCCAGCTTGGCGATGCGCGGCGAGTGCATCGGGAACACGCGCTCGACGCCTTCGCCGTAGGAGATGCGGCGGACGGTGAACGTCTCGTTCAAGCCGCGGCCTTTGCGGCCGATAACGATACCGGCAAAAATTTGAACGCGTTCCTTGTCGCCTTCGATTACTCGCGTGTGGACGCGCACCGCGTCTCCCACGCGAAAAGCGGTCCGGTCCTTTTTGAATTGTTCGGCTTCGATGGCGTCGATGATGCGATTCATGGCGGCTCCTTCCGAGTTGCGGTGGGCGTCCAATTTCCGCAGTTGCGCCGCGAAAGCAACTGCGGGCCCTGTAGGGCAGGCATTCCTGCCTGCCGGTTTGATATGATACAGGCTACGGTGCGCGGCAACCAGGAATGGTGGCCTACAACTGCAAATTTGACCAGCGTTTCGCACAATCCGCTCCGTACTTTGGTTTGCCGCTAAGTCCGGCAGGCGAGACGCCCACCGGCCGCACAGCCGAGGACGGCTATGCTTCGCTCCGCGACTGTGCTCCGACAGCCGTGCTCCGCTTGAGCTGCGGGTTGTGATTCAGCTTTTCCCAAAATATACTTCCCGCTCACCTCGCGCCCGTAGCTCAACTGGATAGAGCGTCGGCCTCCGGAGCCGAAGGTTGCGCGTTCGAGCCGCGCCGGGCGCACGAGTAGTGACAAGTGACGAGTGAGGCGACCGCGACAAAAGTGACTCGTCACTTGTCACTCATCCCTCGTCACTGAAATTCGCGGAGCGAATTTCCTACGCCAGCGCTTCGATGCGGCCGAGCAAATCCTTCTTGCTCGTCATCCCCGTCACCTGGTCGCGCACCTGACCGTTTTTGAAGAGCAGGAGCGTGGGAATAGCGCGAATGTTGAACTTGAAGGACAGGCTCTGGTTCTCGTCGACGTTGACCTTGCCCACTTTGAGCGAATCGCCTTTCTCGCGCGCGATCTCATCGATGAGTGGCGCGATGAGTTTGCAGGGGCCGCACCATTCCGCCCAAAAATCGACGAGCACCGGCTTGTCGCTGCTGTTTACTTCGCGGTCGAAATTCGATTCGTCCAGAGTGAGGGCATTTTCCATCACCCAATATAAGTCCAAATCTCGATGAGCAAAATGGCGGCTGAGATCGCCACCAGCGCCCAGCAGAGAGCGAGCGGAATGGATGAAATGACGGAGACCGGTTCGGCCGCGGGCGCGACTTTTAGCGGCGCGGGCGGGGGCGCGACTGGAGTGGCTGTCACAGTTACGAGCGGTTGCGTCTTGCTCATTCGCACTGTCTTCGGCCGCTCGGGCGTGATCGGAATGCGTGCCGTCTCTTTCTTCGGCGGTTCCGGCATCAAGTTGATGCGGGATGTTTCTTTCCTGGGCTCTGCTGCGGGAACACGCGTGGGCGCTGGAGGAGGCGGCGGCGTGATCGGCGTGGCGGGCGCGGGCGGGCGCGGAAGCGGGGTTTTTGCTGGGAGCGGAGGTGGAGGAGCGGTGCTCGACGGTGGCGGCGCCGGAACAATGCGCGGCGCAGCCGGCGGCATCACCGGCGGCTTGCCCGCGGAGGCGGGCATTGGCGGCGGGGGGACGATCCGGCGCGGAGGTGCGAGCGATTGTGTCGGAGGCGGCGGCAGCGGACTGCGCGCAATCGGCGGTGCGGAGGCGGGAAGCGAGACCGGTGGCGCAGGCGGCGGAGCTTCCTCGACAGGCTCAGGGGCGGGTGGCAAATCGATCTGCGCCGTCTCGCGTTTTGTTGTAGGAGCTGACGCTGGCTGCCGCGGGGGCAGAGTGATCTGCACAGTTTCCTTCTTCGGTTCGTTAGGTTCAGCCATGGGACGTTCTGGGAAAAATGAACTGCGATTGTGGCAGAAACGCGCGTATTTGTCACTGCTCAAGTAGCGGGAGGCAAATCCCAAATCCCAATTTCCAAACCCCAAAGAAGCTCCAAGCTTCCAAACAGAGGCGTTGTTTGTCCTGCTGCTTGGAGCTTGGGATTTCTTTGGGATTTGGTGCTTGGGACCTGGGATTTTGGGGAGACGACCGCTTAGTAAGTTAAACTAACAAATCGTATCCACGCGCTCCGCGAACGCGCCGCGTGATGAACTCGCCCACTGGCGCGGGCGCCGACAAAATCACGCGCGCATCGACATCGGGCGCATCCGCTTCCGTGCGCGCGATCAGCGGTGCGTCCACCAGCATGGTCAACTCACTTCCGATTTTCTCCGCCGCCATCTCCCGCGCGATATCTTGCTGGAGCTTCATGGCGCGACGGTAGCGCGCGTTCTTCGTTCGCGCCGGGATTTGCTCCGGCATCTTCGCCGCGCGAGAGCCTCGCTCTTGCGAGTAACGAAAAATGCCGAGCCGCTCGAACCGCGTTCGCTCAATAAAGTCGAGCAGCGTCTCGAACTGCGCCTCCGTTTCGCCGGGAAATCCAACGATGAACGTCGTGCGCAAGGCGACTCCAGGAATGCCGGCACGCAATCGCCCGATTAGATTTTCAATGTGTGCGCGGCTAGTCTCGCGCCGCATCCGGCTCAGCATCTCGTCATCGATGTGCTGCAACGGCATGTCGATGTAGCGGGCGACGTGCCGGCATTCTGCCACGGCCGCGATGAGCTCCTCGCTCCAGTGCGCCGGATGCGTGTAGAGCAACCGCACCCAAAATTCACCCTCAATTTTTTCAATCTCGCGCAACAATGACGCCAGCGTCGGCCCGCGCGCGGAATCGACCGGCTGACGCGGCCCCGCTTTTTCGCTCCACAAATCCATTCCGTAGTAGGTGGTGTCCTGGCTGATGAGATTGATCTCGCGCACGCCTTCGGCCACCAGTGCGCGCACTTCAGCCAGCACGGAAGCCGGCGTGCGGCTGCGATGCCGTCCGCGCATCTGCGGGATAACGCAGAAGCTGCAGGGATGATTGCAACCTTCGGCAATTTTGAGATAAGCGCAGTGTGGCGGAGTTAATCGAAACCTCGGCGTGTCGTAATCAGGAATGTAACGGGACCGCGGAGTGACGAAATCGTAGCCGCGATCAGCACCCGCGGCCACAACCCGCTCGACGATCGCCCCCAGTTCTCGGACCTGGTCGAGGCCGATGAAGGCATCCACCTCCGGTAATTGCTCACGTAACTCCTGCGCAAAACGCTGCGACATGCAGCCGCTGACGATGAGTTTCTGTTGGCCATTGCTCGTTAGCCCGCGTAGCTGATGCGCTTCCAGGATGGCGTCGATCGATTCTTCCTTGGCTGAATCGATGAACGCGCACGTATTCACCACCACCACGTCGGCTTCCTCCGCGTCCGAGGTAATCTGCATCCCGCGCTCGAGCACGCTGCCGAGCATGATCTCGGCATCGACCAGATTCTTCGCGCAGCCGAGGCTGATCATGCCGACTCTGACGGGTTTCTTCCCCTGTGGCGGCGGTCTATGACTGCCGATCAACGCGTCATCTCGGTTGCGATCTCGGCGGTCATCGACCGCCGCTCCAGGAAGCTGCTCCACCTTTACTCGTCGATGGTTACATCGGCATCGCTCGCCGAGACGATCCTGCCGTTCTTTCGAATCTGCACCGCCTCGCGGTCGAGCACATGAACGTTGAAACGATGGCCGCGAAACTCGACCGCGCCATCCGCGGGCGAGAGCCAGCGTTCGAACGCCGGCGTGCCCGCGTCATTGTCCACCGTGACCTGCACGTACGTTCTTTTAAGCGGCCGAATATCGATGCGATTAACAGGGCTGTTTTCCCCCGCTTTATTGATGACAGCAGCGGCCAGATCTTCTTCGCGCACCGGCTGCGCCCGGCGCACAGTCGGCTCTGCTGAGGCCGGCGGCGATGGTGAAACCAGCGCGATTGCTCTTGGGATCGTCGTCGCTCCGGGCAACGGAGTTGTGGCAGCCGCCGTTTCGGCCGGCGTGCTTGCCGCGGCCACGCGTACTGGAGCCTGCGTCGGCTGCGGCGACGAAGGAACGATGCTCGCGACTGTTGCAGCGGGTGTCGCGCTCGCCGCCGCCTCGGTTTGTCGGGGCGAGATGCGCTGCACGTTCAGGATCAGCTTGATCAACCACACCCCACCGAGGAGAACGATGATTCCGATGATGAGCGGCAAGAGCGAAGTGCGTTGGGGCTCGGACCGGACCGCGGCGGTGCGCGCCGGCCGCGGCACTGGATTATCCTGGAGATAGGAATAGCCGTCGACCGTGATGTGCTCGGATGACTCGAAAGCATCGAGGTAAGGCGACACGTCGATGTTAAGGAACTTGCCGTAGATTTGGAGAAATCCTTTGGCGTAAGCGAGACTCGGGAAATTTGAAAAATCATCCGCTTCGATCTCGGCCAACCGCGACTGCCGAATCTTCGTCAGCCGCGCCGCTTCATCAAGACTGAGCCCGCGTGCTTCGCGTGCCGCCTGAAATCTTTTACCGAGTCCTTCAATCGACATGTTCGGCTCGCGCTAAACCGCGGCATCGAGGTCGACCAGGATTTCGCGCGGCTTCGCGCCTTCGCCCGGTCCCAGAATACCGCGCTGCTCCAGAATATCAACGATGCGCGCCGCGCGGGTATAGCCCAGCCGCAGCCGTCGCTGCAAAAGCGAAGTGGAGGCTTTTTTTTCCTGCCGGATAATTTCGAGACATTTCTCCACCAGTTCTTCGTCTGCCTCGCTCACCTCCTCGGCCGGCGCCGCCGCAGCCTGCAATTTCTCCTGCATGCTGCTGTCGAATGCCGGGCTGCTTTGCACTGAAACGAAGTCCACGAGTTGCCGTATCTCCTCGTCCGTGACGAGCACGCCCTGTGCCCTGATCAAGCGCGACGTACTCGGCGGCAGATAAAGCATGTCACCCTGCCCGAGCAGCCGGTCGGCGCCGTTTTCATCCAGAATGACGCGGCTGTCGATCTTGCTCGCCACCTGAAAAGCGATGCGGCACGGAATGTTCGCTTTGATCACACCGGTCACGACGTCGGCGCGCGGTGTCTGTGTCGCCACGATAAGATGAATGCCCGCGGCCCGCGCGATGGCAGCCGTGCGCGCAATCGCGCTCTCCACATCAGCCGGCGCTGTTTGCATCAAATCCGCCAGTTCATCGATGATGACCACGACAAACGGAAGCTTTTCCGGAACAACCGGCTCATCATCGCGCGGCACAGTGATCGGCTCCGCAGATTTGTAGGGGAAGCTGCCAGCTTCCCCGGTTCGACTGGGGAAGCTAACAGCTTCCCCTACAGCCGGAGTCTCCTTTGCCGCATCCAATTCCTTCTGCGTTTTCTTCTTTGGCCGCGCGTTGAAGCTGGTGATGTTCCGCACCCCGACGCGAGCGAAAATCTTGTAGCGCCTGTCGATCTCATCGCTCAGCCAATGCAGCGCGAGCATTACTTTCTTCGCGTCGGTCACCACCGGAAAAGCGAGATGGGGCAGCTTTTCGTAAACCTGCATCTCGACCACCTTGGGATCGATCATGACAAAGCGCAGCTCTTCCGGCGTGAAGCGAAAAAGCATGCTCGCAACCATCGCGTTAATGCAGACGCTTTTGCCGCTCCCGGTCGTTCCGGCCACGAGCAAATGCGGCATTTGCGCCAGATCGGCAATGATCACTTTGCCGTAAACATCCTTGCCCAGCGCGAGCGGCAGTTTGCAGCGCGCCTTGGCTTCCTCCCAATCGGCTGACTGCATCAGCTCGCGCAGCGTCACTTTGATCTTGCGCGTATTCGCGATCTCGATACCGACGGTGTCCTTTCCCGGAATGGGCGCGAGAATGTTGATGCGCTCGGCCCGCGTCGAGCGCGCGAGGTCGCGCTCGAGCGACACGATCTTGTCCACGCGCACACCTTTGGCCGGATACACTTCGTAACGCGTAATCGTCGGCCCTTTCGTAATGTCGCCCGCCGCCACCGCGATCCCGAAATGGGCCAGTGTCTCGATCAATGTTTGCTGCACCCGCTCCAGCTCCGAAGGGTCGGCGCCGCCGCGACCCTCCGGATCGTGTTCATCCAGGAGGTCGAGATTTGGCAAAGCATAGTGAGATGCGTCGAATCGCGGCGTCTCCAAATTGCTGTCATCCCGCGCGGAGTCGAGGGATCCCGTGGCAGACCTGGCAGTACGCAATTCGGCCAGCGAAGGTTTCCGCCGCGAGCGAATCCCTTCCTCGGGCAGCGCCGTCGTATCCACCACTTTCGGCCGCGGCCGTCCCGCCAGTTCTTCAGCTGACATCATCGTCCCTTCCGGCACGGGCGCGCCTTTCTTCTTCAACTGCCGTTCGATGGACCGGCGTTGTTTGTCCAGTTCACGCTCGCTGATCGCGATTTGGCCTTTAATGTCGGTCCGCTGCATCTCGCGGCGCACCCGCCATTCGCGCAAACGAACCGCGCCACGACGCGAGAACGCCATCGTTTCACGCACCAGATGAATTGGCCGCAGTCCCGTCATGAGAATGAGCGAGCTGAGATAAACAGCGACGAGCAGAATCATCGAACCGACGTCGCCCATGGTCGTGAGCAGAAATTTTTTGCCGAAGAAATAACCGAACGAACCGCCCGGCCCCATGATGTTGAATGCCGCGCGCCAGTCCTGCAGATGGCTCTTTTGCAATTGCAGCAAACAAGCGCCGGAGATGACAAAGAGCACGATCCACGGCAGCCGCGTGCTCACGCGCAGCCGGCCATAGAGGAGTTTGGCCGCGCCGAACCCGAGCAGTACCGCCGCCAACAAATAAGAGGCCGCCCCAATCAGAAGATAAAAGACGCTGGCGAAAATCGCGCCGAGTGGTCCGATGAAATTCTGCGCCGGCCGATTCGGCGGCGACAGGTAACTCCATGGCACCCACGAAGGGAGATCGCGCGGGCTATAGGAAATCAGCGCCAGGAACAGGAGCGTGCCTACGCCGAGCAAAAGAAGCGCGAATACTTCATTCCACGCGCTGTTCTTAGAGGTGCGAGCCACTTAGCGGATAGTAAGCGCACGCCCACGCGTTTCAATTCAATCCGGAAGCAGCGACCTGTTCACGCCTGCGCAAAGTGGACCGCACGTTGCGTTCGCAATATAAAACACGCCGCCGTTCGTATCACCCGACATCGCCGCGGCATCCGTAGCTTGCTCATTCGAGCAGCAACAGAAAGGAGCTGTCTGCCTTGCGCCGCGATGAGAGTGGCAAGGCCGATGCAAACGACGGCGTGATCATCGGCGATGATGACCCGAGTGACGCCATTCGATACCATGCTCTAGATGGCATGACCGATGTTGTGGGCGAAAGGTTGCGCCGCACGACTAAAAGGTCGTCCCGCCCCCTGCTAATAGCATAATCGGCCGCCTAGGTACGTTGGGGGCGACCGCAGATTCACGCACTGATCCCCTGTCTATCCCAATGAAATTCCTGATCACGAACGACGATGGTATCGACGCTGCCGGGCTGAATGCGTTGCTCGAAGCCGCGCAAAATTTTGGCGAAGCCACCATCGTTGCACCGGCGGCACCGCAATCCGGCGTCAGCCACGCCGTGACCTGGCACGAAGGTGTGGCATCGAACCGCACGGCGAGAAACGTTTCGCCATCCACGGCACACCGGCGGATTGCAAGGCTGCTCCATTTGGTGCCGGACGCGCACTGGGTGCTGAGCGGCATCAATCACGGCGCGAATCTCGGCGCGGATGTTTAGTCACCGTCGCCGCCGTGCGCGAAGCTGTCCTGCACGGCTGGCCCGGCATCGCCTTTTCGCATTATCGCAAAGGCGCGGATTTCGACTGGGCACGCGCCACGCCCTGGATCACGCCGCTGCTGCGCGAGCTACTCGATCGGCCGATCGAGCCCGGTCTCTTTTACAATGTCGTCTCCTGCCGGCCGGCGCGCCCGACCCCGAGGTCATTTGGTGCCCGCTCGATCCGAAACCGCTCCCTTTGAATTACCGGCACGAAGAAGAGACCGGCTTGTATTTCGCGGGCGACTACAACCTGCGCGGCCGCACGCCCAACGCCGATGTCGACGTTTGCTTTAACGGCAACATCGCCATCTCCCAGGTGAAATTGCTGTAGGAAAAAGAGCTTATTTGAACCGCCGATCGTATTCGCGAGAGAGTCTTACCAGTAGCGCTCCGTACTCTTTTGCAGTTTGAGTGTAATCCACCCACTCAAACGCAAAAGGCTCCGTATTCTCGGCCCTAAATCTCAAGATCTGGAATTCATCAAAAGCTGGAGCAGCGCGAGCAAGCACTCGACGTTCGGCGTCCTCCGCCTCTTGAATCGGATGCTTGTGTTTTTTCCCATCGGTCGGCCACTCGACTGCGCCTTCATATCCAGTGTAGCGGGATGCAAAATTGACGCCGACCAGGCCTACGCAAATCGGATTGCCGCCTGTGCTTTTGAATTGCTCGACCTGACGCACCAGGTCTCCGATGACTCGGTCGATCTGTTTTATCATCGCCTTCGCGAGAATCTTAGTCTCGACCCCGATTTCGATGGTAGCGATCTCGCCTCGAGCCACGAGCAATCCGCTCTCAGTAATAGCCACGGCTGTTGGAATTAATTCGCCAAAAGTTCCGTCACCGCGGCGCGATGGTTTGCCCACGGTTTTGTTTCCTACGTTCACGACGCGCTCGTGTTTGTGAACACGTTCGGTGAGCAACGCGGAACGGTCGAGTGTCACCAAGTCCTCGTATAAATGCGAAGCTACAAAATCACCGAGTGTTGAGTTTCGATGATTGTATCTTTTCCCCTCGAAAGTCTCGCGGAACGTTCGCAGCAACGCGAATTCACCCGCGCTGCCGCTCATTGCACGATGACCGCCGCATTCACCGCGCCTGCGCTGCGCGGCATCCAGGCCGCTTCGCCGAGTCGTTGCTCGGCTAGTCGATGATACTTTGGCTCGATCTCATTGCTGATGCTGTTACGCCCCGCATTCAATGCCGCGATCGCGGTGCTTCCCGTTCCAGAGAACGGATCGAGCACCGTGTCACCGGCGAAGGAAAACATCTTGATCAACCGCTCGGCCAGTTCCGATGGGAACGGAGCCGGATGGCCACGTCGCGTTGACTCGCCTTTGATGTCGCTCCAGAACGAGCGCATCCATGATTGCATCTCGTCCTTCGTGAGCATCGAGAGCGCACGCTGCAGAGTGCTGGGAGATCGATATTGGCCGCCCTTACGAAGGAACAGAATATATTCGATGTCGTTCTTGATGATAGCACCGGGCTGATACGGCTTTCCATAAAACCCGGCGCCGTTTCCCTTCGCCTCGGTCACGCCATTTGCGATTTTGCTCCAAAGGACCGGCGTCAGGCAATCGAGGCCAAGCCGCCGGGAACGGACTTGAATGTCCGCATGCAGCGGCATGACATGATGCCGGCCGCCATTCTTTCGAGGGATGCAGACGTCGCCCACCACGCAGCAAATTCTTCCGCCCGGCACGAGAACGCGCACGCACTCCGCCCACACCCGATCCAGCTCGCTCAGGAACTCTTCGTAATGCTGAATATCACCCATCTGCTGATCGCAGTGTTCATACTCTTTTAACGTCCAGTAAGGCGGAGATGTCACCACCAGGTGAACGCTTTCAGCAGGCTGCCAGGATAAATCACGCGCGTCACCGATGTGCAGACGATGGGTCGTGGAATCGAAAGGCGCCGGCCACGGAAGATTCCGCAGAATCCCGTTCGCCCGCAGCATATGATCGACCGCGCCCGGCTCATTGTCCGCCTCGGGCAGATCGGCCAGAACCGACGCCACCGCTTCCGTTGTTTCCTGAATTCGCGCGGCGTTCCTCGCCGCCGAGTCGGCTCGATCGGAATAAACGACCTTGGGCTTCATTCGATTCCGAGTTTTACATCAAACCTTCAACCTGTCGCGCTCCGAGTTAAACGGCGAATCAATGTAGATTCGGTCCACCGCCTTCGCCGATGGGTCTCGCAGCACCCGAAACCGCTCCCTTTGAATTACCGGCACGAAGAAGAGACCGGCTTATATTTCGCGGGCGACTACAACCTGCGCGGCCGCACCCCCAAGGCCGATGTCGATGTCTGCTTTAATGGCCACATCGCCCTCTCCCAGGTGAAATTGCTTGAGTGGGAATCAGACAGGCCAGTCGTTACTCTTGAAGGTTTTCGAAAGCTTTTGTCACAAGTGAGAACTGACCGCAGCTGCTTTCCTCCGAAAACCTCCACCATAAAAAACGGAGTGTGTTTTAAATCGCGACCGCTAAGATGCCGGTGATGATCGAACTGCCGCAGGAGCCGACGAAAACATTCGCGGAGTTTTTTGCCGGCGTTGGTTTGATGCGACTTGGACTCGAACGAGCAGGTTGGAAGGTCGCATTCGCAAACGACATCTGTGAAGACAAGTACGCCATGTACGCGGCGCATTTCGATGACACGGAAGACCACTTTATTCTAGAGGACATTCACAAGCTCGACGCGAGCGAGGTTCCCACTGTGGCGCTTGCGACGGCTTCGTTTCCCTGCAACGACTTGTCGCTTGCGGGAGCCCGCGCAGGACTGAAGGGCAGTCAGTCGTCTGCATTCTACGGATTCATTCGGGTTCTGCGCGACATGGGCAAGCGACGGCCGCGCTTTGTATTGCTAGAGAATGTAACAGGTTTCCTCAGCTCGAACGGCGGTCGAGACTTTCGCTCAGCGCTGCTTGAACTGAATCGCCTCGAATACACCGTCGACCCGTTCATTATCGATGCTGTCCATTTCGTGCCGCAGAGCAGATCGCGCTTGTTCGTCCTGGCCGAGCGTTGCGGCAGAAAAGAGATTGTTGAAGAGCGGCCACACAGCGCCACCTTTTTTGAGAGCGATATCCGGCCGCGTGCGCTTGCGGACTTTATCTTCTCAAATCCGAATATCGATTGGCGTATCAGGAGACTTCCGGCTCTGCCTCGTACTCAGCGCCGCTTGACGGCTATCCTTGAAGATTTGCCGCACGATAGCCCGGAATGGTGGAGCGAGAAGCGCACTGCCTACCTTCTGAATCAGATGAGTCCGAAACACCGCATTCTTGCTGATAAGATGATCAACTCGGCAGCTTGGGCGTTCGGCACCGTCTTTCGGCGTGTGCGCGCCGGTGGTTCCATGGCGGAACTCCGTGTCGACGGGATCGCGGGTTGTTTGCGGACACCGCGAGGTGGAAGCGGTCGACAGATCCTGGTAAAAGCGGGCTTCGGCGAATTTTACGCTCGCCTGCTGACGCCGCGCGAATGTGCGCGATTGATGGGAGCAGACGATTTCGTGATCAATGCTTCGCTTAATCAAGCGCTCTTTGGATTCGGCGATGCGGTCTGCGTTCCTGTCGTCGAGTGGATAGCAAAGAATTACCTCAACACAGCTCTAGAACAATCTGCACCGAAGCCTAGCGGCGGTAAGAACCTCGCATATGGCTAGAGCCGGAGTAGCGCCGGACGTCGCCGGGATTCGCGGAGAAATCCGGCGGTTCCTTGATACGGCAGACTCTGCTGGACGGAAGATCGGTAACGCAAAATTTGGCGCGTATGCGTTCTACGATTACGACGGCGAGCCGATCTACGTTGGCCAGACGGAAGAGAAGCTCCGGTCGCGCATCGCGCGGCACCTTACCAATCAACGCACGGATGCTGTGGCGATGAACGTTCTCGACCCATTCGAGGTAGCGGAGATCGAGGTGTGGCCATTGTACCCCGAAGAAATTCGCGGCCATATCGGAACCGCTCTGAATGCCCTTGAGTACACGGTATTTCAAAAGGTACTCAAGGAATCTCAGCTCGGAGCGGTCCTGAACGAGAAAGACATTCCAAAAACGCGCGTGGTAAGGTTGCCGCAGTCATATCGCAGCCGAATCATCCCCGAGGCTTTGTATGAACTAAGAAAGCATCCCGACACGCGAATCGCTCGACGAGCTTCGACGATCGCAAATCTCGCGCGGGTGATTAGTGAGCGGAACGTGTCGAAAGGACTACGGCGAACCCTGTTAACGCAAGCGCAGCGCTTGGAGCGGCTCGCAGCGAAGCGCCTTGCCGACTTCACTGGAGAATACCCGGTTGAACGCAAAGGCGAAGAAACTGGCGAAGAAGCCGCCGAATAAAGAGCGGGTTAGCTATACGATGTCGCGGGTCCGTTCGTCGGGCTCGGAGATCGAGCGACGTCTAGGTAGCGCATTGTGGCAGGCAGGCTTGCGATATCGCAAGCAGTACAAAGTCTTTGGCCGACCAGATTTTGCTCTTGTAAGCCATCGTATCGCAATCTTCTGCGACAGCGAATTCTGGCATGGCTACCGCTGGGGTAATCGCCGGCGTCGGGAGCATAAGTCGAATCAATCTTACTGGTTTGCCAAGATTGAGCGCAATCGTGCGCGTGACCAATTAGTGACCAGAACGTTGCGTAAGAGAGGATGGCACGTCGTGCGATTTTGGGAGCATGAGATCGTTGACAATCCGCAGCTCTGTACAGCCAAGATAATCGCGCATATACACTAATGGGGAGTCAGGCCGGGCAAAGGCTGTCATTCTCGGAATGTCTGCTACTGAGCACGAACTTCGAACATCACAGACTGACCTCGTCTTCAGACTGACTGCCAGTTATTAAATCCGATTGCCGGCTTTTCTCCTTTACCCGTCTTTAACCATTCTGCCATAGCCTCAACTTCTCGCAGCACTTCTTTGGCAACGGTCTGAGCCATGTACACAGTTACGGGTTGCTTTATCCCGAATTCTTCAGACTGCTTCGTGAGCGTTACGTGCACAGTGCTGTCATCTAAGAAACGCACATTCAAAGGAACGGTAACAACTATGCCCTCTTTGCCCGATCCCGACGATTGCCCTAATTTAATCGGTGGTTTCTGTGGTGGTCTATCGACGCGTATGCAGATGGTACAGCGCCATGTTCCTTTACTATCTCGCCGAATCGTGGTTGCGGCATTAGCGGTCCAATTACCGCCGCCAAGTGCACGCTCCCTCTCTTCAACTTGCTCTTTGCTAGGCTCATCCAGTGATTGCATGAAGCCCACGTTTGCTCTCGGGATTCTGCAATCGTTCGTTAAGACGTTAGCGATTTGGCTCAAAATCTGAACTGCCGTCCCCCTCTGCTCAAAGAACTGGTTGAACGCTACATCAAGTTCCTGCTGTAGTTGATCGTATGACTTCACGGCCACAATTCGTTCCTACCGAGAGCATAAGCAACCGTCAAGGCTGCTTAGGCTTCAGCCCAATATCGATGTCAAACTTGCCGGGCGGCATCTGCTCGCGCAGGTAGCCATATTCTTTAATCCCGAATAATTCGAAGTTGCTCCATAATATGTCGAGCACAGGAATCTTTTCCTCGCGCGAGCGCACGTGAAACGCGACTCCGTCTGGAACGGGGTCAGAGATTGCCTGTCTATACCCAGTGCGCCCTTTGAATTTCCACCCTGCGTCTATAAATGCTTGTGCCATTCTTGCCGCAAAGTGAGTGCTCTGGACGTCCCCCATTATACAAGTAATGAACGGCTCCTGTTCGTCAGGCGGCGGGGGATTTACACGGGCCTCAGTTTGTAAGTTGGCCGTAACTACCTTCCATTGCTCATCGGTAGGCCCCCATCGGTCAACGTCGCGTACCTGCTGCTTTAAATTTTGGATTTCTTGGTTCGCCCCGGTCAGTTTCTGTTGGGCCTCACCTAAGTCTTTCCTTGTTGCCGCCAGTTCTTTGTCAGACTTGTAATGGTCGGCTTCCGCGAAGACAACGAGCACTGGTAATAGAACGAGGGCGACTACATCGAGGCGCGTTTCACTAATCCACCGCCAGCGTTGGGCCGCTTTATGCCGCAGCCAAGCTATGCCGACTAGTCCGGCGATCAGCGTAATGAGCATGGTCGCGTGAAATGTCATTCTTTTAATACGTAGCTCGGCGGATCAGGAAGTCGAATGCGGCCACTCTGTGAATCTCGCCATGTCTGCTGTTAACAAAGAACGTTGCGGTTGCAGCCCGGGTCGGTCCTCGCTTTCGACACCTTACAATTATTTCTCTGGCCTCGCGGTTCCAGAGACCTATCACGCCGCTTGTCAGCGCCTTTAGCGTGCCCCTTCGATCTTCTTCCACTCGTCCGGCGAGAGTTGGATTTTGGCGGCGGCCATGTTTTCTTCCAGATGGGCGATGTTGGCTGTGCCTGGAATAGGCAGCATCACCGGCGATTTCTGCAGTAGCCAGGCCAGGGCGAGTTGCACCGGGTTGTAGTTGCGACGTTTTGCTTCCGCTTCTAACGAGTTGTTGGATTTGCTCAACGAGCCTCGCCCGCTTCCACCAATCGGCGCCCAAGGCAAGAATCCCATCTTTTCTTTCTCGCAATAATCGAGCACGTCCTGCGA
>JBBPYF010000027.1:0-14107 GCA_038200165.1 Chthoniobacterales bacterium
GAGATAGCGGAAGAGCGGCACGTTCGCGGCGTTCGCCGCCGCGTGCGCGCAAGCTAACGAGACACCGAGCAGCGCATTTGCGCCGAGATTTTTTTTGTCCGGCGAACCGTCGAGCGCGATCAGTTTTTCGTCGATCTGCTTCTGCTTCCGGGCGTCAAATCCGCCCAGCGCATGGGCGATCGTGCCGTTGACATTGGCGACGGCGCGCTGCACGCCTTTGCCGCCATAACGTTTCTTATCCCCGTCGCGCAATTCCCATGCTTCGTGCTCGCCGGTGCTGGCGCCGCTCGGCACGGCGGCGCGCCCAAGCGCGCCGCCTTCCAAGCGCACATCGACTTCGATGGTAGGATTGCCGCGAGAATCGAGAATCTCGCGTGCGAGAATTTCGCTGATGCTCGTGTCCATTGGGCGCGCAATGATGCGCGATGTGCGCACGCTGTCTATGGATTTGTCATCGCGAGCACACGCGTCTTGCGAGCGATTGTAGCTGCGCTGTGTTCAGGGGCAGAGAAATGCGCGAACCACTCGCTACCTCTGCCGCCGAGGACGGACGGCAGCTACAATGCTTCCTCTGCCGAGCACATTCGCGCTGGAATTCTTCCGCGAGGTCGGTACGCTGCGCGCTGATGTTCGTTGGCAAACGAACTTTGTTGCTCTTGCTCCCAATGATCGCCGGCGCGCTCATCGGAGCGGAGCCGAACCACCTCGCGCCTGAGCAACTGGTAAAGGCTGCGCGGACCGATGCGATTACGATTCCGACGCCCGGGGAACTCTTCGCCGCGTTGCAAAAGCCGGGGAAACCGAACTGGACCGGGGCCTATCGCGCTCCCATTCCCACCACATATAAGAATCGGGCGCAGATCGCGCTCAACCTGGGCGGGCTGATTGCCGACGGCTTTATCGCGGTGGAAGCGCAGGATAGCCAACAGGTGAAAAATATTGGAACCGATGTGATCAAGCTGGCGAAGGCGCTGGGCGTGAGCCAGAACGTGCTTAGCCGCGGCAACTCGATCAACGATTTCGCCGAGACCAATCAATGGGATTCGTTGCAGGAAGAATTGGAAGCGACGCAGAACGAAGTGAAAACCTCGATGCAATCGCACAGCGATCAGGACCTGGTCATTCTCGTGAGCATCGGCGGATGGATTCGCGGCACGCAGGTGGTGAGCGGATCGGTGGCGGCGAATTACGATGAGCGCAGCGCGAGGCTTTTGCGCCAGCCGGCACTGGTCAATTTCATTCACGCCAAGCTTAATGATGTCGCGCCGGAATTGCGAAGTGATCCGCTGGTAAAATCAGTCAACGACCAGCTCTCGGCGCTAGAGAAGCTGGTGACATTCCCGCCCGGCCAGTCCCCCGGTCCAGACGATGTGAAGAAGGTGAACGGCGTGGTGTGCGATTTGATGCAGCAGATTCAACACAAGAGCGACAAGCGATGAAAGGTCATCCCGAGCAAAGCGCAGCGCAGTCGAGGGATCCCGCCAAGTTATCCTTAAGGTTGCGCGACGGGATCCCTCGACTGTCGCTCGGGATGACAGTGTTCGCGGGCGTCGCTTTGCTTTGCAGTGCGGCTGTGGCTTTCGCCGACACCGACGCGGAAGTGAATGCGCGCAAAAACGCGCTCGATGTGGCTGGCGCATTTACGAATGACGGATTCAAGCTGCGCGACGGGCATTGGTGTGGGACGGTGAAACCGCAGGATCACGCACTCATTGCGGTGAATCTTTTTGCCGGCAATCAGTATTGGTTCGCGGTCGGAACGGCGGATAGCGGAAAGAAGATCGCGGTCAATGTCTACGATGAAGGGGGGAAGCTCGTGCCGACCGAGCACTACCAGGCGGGAGATCGCGCGGCGGCAGGCTTCTCCCCGGCGGACAGCGGGCAGTACTTCGTAGCGGTGGACCTGGAGCAGGGCGAGCCGACGGACTTTTGCCTTATTTATTCTTATAAGTAAATTCTCGTGAGGAACGGGATAAGCTCCCGGAAATGGCGGTATGAAGTACTCACGTGGAATAATTGTCGGTGTGATATTGCTCGTGGGCGCGTTGCTTCCGGCGTGTTCGACATCGGATTCGAGCACGGCAGCCGCGGGAGCTAACAGCGGAAAATACTACGCGGTCAGCGCCACGGAGGTGCCGTTCTATCGTTACGGTCCGCAGCAGGGGAACGGGCCCGACCAGAAATTGCCGCAGGATACGCTGCTGACGTTGATTCGGCCGTCGTTCGGTTATTCCAAAGTCAAATTGATGAATGGCGATCAGGGCTATGTGGCGAGCGAAGACATTCACGTCGCTTCGCGCGCGCTGGTTGCGGCCGCGACTGCGCCGCCGCCCTCGACCGCGACGAGCACGATCCCGAAATTCCGCCTCGATTCTAACGATCCGCGGCTGATCGCGCCGCCCGAGCCGCTGCCGATGGATTTGCCCGAGCCGACGCCGATTCCCGGAACGGAATCCTCCGTGCCGCCGGTGCCGTAAGGTGTAGAGGCGTTTGTGCCAAACGCCGACTTGATGTTGTCTGGCACATCCACGGCCCGCGCTTGGCACAAGTGCCTCTGCAACGCGCAGTCACCTGCAACGCGCAGTTTTGACGCGAAGGCGAAACGCAGCGTAGAACTACTCTGACGTGTGCGCAGAGCCGAATCGCGATCGCAGGCTGGAGATCGCGCACGTCTTGTTCATCGACATCGTCGGCTACTCGAAATTCTCGCTTCACGAGCAGACCGCGCTGCTCGAAGAACTCAATCGTGTTGTCCGCGAAACGGAACAATATCGCGCGGCGCAAAACGCGAGCACGCTGCTGCGTTTGCCTACGGGCGATGGCGTCGCGCTGATCTTTCGCACCAGCCCGGAAGCGCCGGCGGAGTGTGCCTTGGAAATCGCGCGCGCGCTGCGCGAACACCCGAAGCTGCGCCTGCGCATGGGCATTCACAGTGGCCCCGTCCAGCAGGTGGCTGATGTCAGCGAGCGCGCCAACATCGCCGGGGCTGGCATCAATATCGCGCAGCGGGTGATGGATTGTGGAGATGCGGGCCACATTTTGCTGAGCAAACATGTGGCCGAGGACCTCGAGAGCGACGAGCGCTGGCGCGGCTGCATGCATGACCTGGGCGAGGTGACGGTCAAGCATGGCGCCAGCGTTCGTCTGGTAAATCTTTACACCGATGACGCGGGCAATCCGCAAGTGCCGGAGAAGATCGCGCACGGGCGCAGGACTGCGACGCGATTAAAACGCGCGCGGTTTCGCAATGCCGCCATTGCAGTTCTTGCGGTCATCGTGTTTGGCGTCGGCTTTTGGCAGCACCATCGCCGGGCGCCGGAAAAATCTGAGGCGCTCGATGAAAAGGGGATCGCCGTTTTGCCGTTCGAGAATTTCAGCGACGATAAGGAGAACGCATTCTTCGCTGACGGCATCCAGGATGACCTGTTGACAAACTTGGCGCGGATCAAAGATCTGCGCGTGATCAGTCGCACGAGCGTGATGAAGTATCGCGGGCGAGCGCGCGAAGCGCGCGAGATCGGCCGGGCGCTCGGTGTGGCCAATATCCTCGAAGGCAGCGTGCGGCGCGCGCGCGATCGCGTGGCGGTCAACGTGCAGCTCATTGACGCGCGAAGTGATCGCCACATCTGGGCCAACCATTACGATCGCACCCTGGTTGATTCCCTTGGACTGGAAGGCGAGCTGGCCGGCGAAATCGCCGATGCCCTGCGCGCTTCGCTCACGCCGGAGGAAAAGGCGCGCATCGAACGCAAGCCGACGGAGAATGCCGATGCCTGGACATTGTACCTGCGCGCGATCCCGATCGAGGAAGGCCCTGATACTTTGCTGCAGGATTTTGAGCGCGCGGAGGACCTGTATTCGGAAGCGGTCAAACGCGATTCAAATTTTGCGCTGGCGCACGCGCGTCTGGGTTCCACCTGCGCGCAGATTTACCATTTCTACGAACCGATCGAATCGAGGAAAACCAAGGCGCGCAGTGAAGCGGAGATTGCATTGCGTTTGCAGCCTAACCTGGCTGAGGGACACCTCGCCCTCGGCCAATGTTTTTATTGGATCGATGGCGACTACGAGCGCGCCTTGGCGGAGTTTTCCACGGTGCAGCAATTACTGCCGAACGACGCCAACGTTGGCTTGCTCATCGCGGCGATTCGGCGCCGGCAAGGACGGTGGCAGGAAAGCCTGCAAGCTTTCGAACGAGTTCAGAAAGTCGATCCACAGAATCCCAACGTCGTCCGCAATCTTTTGTTCACAAAAACATCCATGCGGCGCTGGGCCGAAGCTACGGTGGTCGCAGCGAGGCTGCGCGCGATGGCGCCCGATTCCATCGTCGGCAAAGTGCAATCCGGTTACGTCGAGTTTATGCGGACGGATGACACTGGGGCGCTCAATGAGTTCCTCGCGCAGATCCCGCCCGGCGTTGACCCGGACGGCTCCGTCACGAGCGCGCGCTGGGATGCCGCCATGATCGAGCGCGATTTTGCGCGTGCCGCGCAGGTGCTGGCGGCATCGTCGCTGACGGAATTCTCTTATTCGAACGGGGGATTTCAGCCGAAAAGTTATCTCGCGGGGTTGACCGCGCTGGCGCGAAATGATCGTGCTGAAGCAGAGAAAAACTTTAAGCTTGCGGAGCCGGTGTTGGAAAACGCGGTAAAGGAAGCCCCGGACGCGGCGGACCGCCACGCCAACGTCGGTTTGCTCTACGCCTTTATGGGGAAACACGACGAGGCCATTCGCGAAGGTCGGCGTGCCGTCGAGATCAAACCCGAATCAAAGGATGCCTACGATGGCGCCATTATGAGCTGCTGCCTTGCGCTCATTTACGCGCGGGTCGGCGAAGGCGATCTCGCTATTCCCCTCATCGAACGGCTCCTCGCAACGGCCGGCGCAGTCGACAGCGTCGACTACAGCATCACTGTCAATGATCTGCGACATCGTTGGGAGTGGGATGGGCTGCGAAATGATCCGCGGTTCCAGAAGTTGATTCAGTCAGTCAAAGAGTAAGCTACAACCCTAATACACTGTCGCTGGTTCCGGTCCCTCGACGATCCGCTTAAAGCGCGGGTTGTTTCGAAGTGAGTCCCAGTCGCGGCGCATGCGCAGGTCCGCCCAGGTAATGCTCGCGATGTGCCCGCCATCGACTTGTCCTGGGCGGGTGAGAAGAGTTTCCAGCAAAGTGACCGCGTCATCGATCTTATCACTCTTCGCAAAGATGAGGGCGAGGTCCGCGCTGGCCAAATCTTTATAAAACGTTGGCGCTACTTCGACGGCCTGCATTCCTTCCCGGACGGCATCTTCCTTTCGGCCGAGAAAGGCGAGGATGATTCCTAACGAGGAATGGTTCTGGTAAGAGATCGGATCCTGCGCCACCTTCTCTTGCGCGAGTTTAAGATCGGAGTCAAGGGTGGCGGCGATCCGCTCCGGCGGGTCGTGACGGGCGGACTGAATCCGCGCCAGCATGACGTTCTTGGAGGGAAAGTCTAGTTGAGCAAATGTCTCAGCCGGAATTTGGCGCGAGTTCCCGCTCGCCCTCGTCGTAGTTGCGGCCGATCATGGCGAGTTCGTGAGCTATCATATGAATATCAAACTGGTCGGCTGCCGGATCGGCTTTCATCAGGTTCAGACAGTTTTGCAGCGGCGCGATGCTGCTCGTGGCATAGAACTCGTTAATGGCACGACCAAAACCACCGTTATGATCCGGCTCCCCTCGCTTTTCTGCGATCGCGGCGAGCTGGTTGCGTAAGCGGATAGCTGCAGTCCAGTTTCGCGCTGCCTGATAACTGAAAGCAAGTCCACCCAGAATTTCTTCATTCTCGGGATCGAGTGTTACTGCGCGTTCGAAGTCCTCGAAGGCGCGGCGCCAGTTTCCCTGACCGCGATGAATGAAGCCGGTGGTGCGAGCAACTTCCGGGGAATTCGGTAACAGCTCGGACGCACGCGTTAGCTCACCTAAAGCCTGGTCGAAATTTTCCTCGCACCGGTAGAAGTAGTAGGCATGCGCGAGATGCGCTTCACCCAATTCTGGTTGTAAGCGCAGCGCCTCTTCCGCTTCGGCCCGAGCTTTGAGCTTGTCCGCTTTCGGGCGAAGCTGCGCGACCAGGGCAGACAGACGCGCGCGTGCGAGCGCAAAGTTGGGATCGAGATCGATCGCCCGTTGATAGAAACGCTCGGCGGCCTCCGCATCGGGAAGATGCGCGAAAGCTTTGTGGTCACTCTCCAACCCGTGCAGATACGCGATGTAAGCTTCGGTGTTACTTGTCGGCCTAGTTGAGGCAATACCTTTTTCGGTGGCGGCGAGCGCCGCGCGCAGCTCCCGTGCGATTTCCAGAGCCAGCTCACCTTGCAAAGAAAGCGTGTCGCTCAGAGTGCGATCATAATGCTGCGACCACACCTGGTTATCATTTCGTGTGTCGATCAACGCGACATTAACGACAACGCGGTTGGCCGAGCGGCGAACACTGCCTTCCAGGACATGTGCCACCTGGAGCGCTTGCCCGATTTCGCGCAGCTTTCCCGCCACCGCCGCTCCGCGGTAATTCATCACCGAAGCGCGACCAATGACTTTAAGATCTTTGATTTTGCCGACGCTGGCCAGAACATCGTCCTGGATTCCATCAGCAAAGAAAGCGTCGTCCTTTCTGCGCTCAGGTTTTCAAACGGCAGAACCGCGATCGATTTCTCGGGAATGGTCACGACCGCCGGCTGACTTGGGCGGGTTCGATGCGACTGGAACTAGAAAACTCCGCCAAGGGCTGCGAGCGCTAGTGTTACACCTAAAGCCCACGCCAGTACGCGCCGACGTGTGCCCACCGCCTGCAAGTCCCGCGAACGGCGAATCTTCTCCGGCATGGCGGGATTCCCCACCTCGCCATCGAAGAAGTTGACGACGCCGATTTTCACTCCGTGCTTGACCTCCATCTGGCCGAGGTCGTGCAGTTGCGGCTGCCATTTGCTGTATTGGCCAAGGTCGCCTGCGACCCTTTGTGACAAGAGAATGTGACCGGCATCTCCGCAATTCATCACCCGCTGCGCCATGTTGATGCCGGCGCCGGCGACGTTGGTGCGATCATTCACGTCCGCCACCTGCTCGACCGGGCCACTGTCGATGCCCATGCGCAGATGAAGTTGCGGGTATCTTTCCAGGGCGCGCGCTAGTTCGATCGCGCAGCGCACGGGAGCATCCGGACGGTAAAGAAAGCCAACGCCATCCCGTCTCCTGTCGGCAGACGCACAAGCTTCCCAATTGATTCCGCTGCACGGAACTGTTCCGTAGCACGAACGATCTGATTCAGCTGAAGAAGCTGCTCGCTCTGTTGATCGACTGGCAGTTTGGAATAAGCGACAATGTCGATGAACAATACATGGGCGATCTCTAGCTGGGGATCGTTGTCGATTTCACCAGGCATGGCGCTCGCAGAAGATTCCGCCGTGGGTCGGAACACGTCGAGCGCAAAACAGTCTTAGCGGCACCGGCAGCCGCTCAGAAGTTCTTCTTCAGACTAACGTAAACGAAGCGGCCGGTCGAATCGTAAAGGAAGCCCGGGTAATTCGCGAGGGCAGCTGACTGTGGCGGATCATGATCGAAGACATCGTTACAACCCAACGTGATGGTTGTGTCGTCAAGAAGCTGTTTCCAGACAGGCAAGCCATAGTTTGCGGTCTGCGCAGTGGCACTCTGTTTTAATTCGCTGTCCGAAGTGGAAGAACCTTTGCCGTACCCGGCAACTGCTTGCACCGCCACCGGTTCCTCGAAATGGAAGCGGTAGGAGCCTCGCACATCGAAGAACCAGGTTTGTTTCACCCAATGTTCCTTGATGCCGTTGGGAAACTGTGGACCAATGTTAAGTATCTCGTGAAAACCGTCGAGGTAGTGAACGGTCATTCCCAGATCCAAGCCTTTCCAAGCCCAGTCGATCCGGGAATTGGCTCGCCATTTCAGATAACCTTCGTCGTCAGACTCAATGCCTGGCCTCAAGCCGCTGCGCAATTCCGATTCAGGCTGACCAGGAACTTCAGCAAATTGAAATGAATCGAGGTAAGACGCCTGCGTCAGCCAGGTTAGCATTCCAAAGCGAGTCTGAATTTGATAGCTAAGACTGAAGTCTGCACCGCGTGCCTTCTGCGATCCCGAGTTTTGAAATGCTTCCTGGATGAAAGTTACGTTTCCATCGGCATCGCGAAGGACGAGTTCGCCGGGCAACGATTGGCCCATGAAAGCGCGATTGAGCACGTTTTGCAAATCGGGAACGAATGTGCGGCCTTTGCTCTCGATGTCGTAAAAATCAATCGTTAGGGTCAGACTAGGGAGAAATTTCGGGGTATAAACAATTCCACCGCTGAAGGAATGCGAATCCTCTGGTTGAAGAGTAGGATTGCTGCGAATGATGAATGGAAATTCATCGGTAATGAGCGTTCGTGTGCGCGGATCAATAAGAGAACCGCCCCCGGCAAGGCCTTGGGTCGGAGTTCCAAACAGTTCGATCAGAGAGGGCTGGTGAAACCCTTCACCCCAGGTCGCGCGCAGAGTCAATGAATCGTCAAACGGCTGCCAGCGCACGCCGAACTTGGGCACTAACACATTGGTATCGTTATTCCGAAAGGCTTCGAAGCGGGCCGCCGCCGTGAAGTCGAGCGCATGTAAACCTGGAGCGGTAAAGTCACCGCCAAACACTGGCAGATTGGCTTCTGCATAAAATGCATAAGTCTTCCTTCCGGCATGCGTAAAGTTGCCTGGTCCGGTTCCAAGAAGATCGCCCTCCACTAATAACTCATCCGGTTCTTGTCGGAGACTTTCGCGACGGAACTGTCCGCCAAAGGCCAGCCCGACGCCACCGGCCGGGAGTTTGAAAAGAGAAACTGTGTAGATGTTTACATCAACGGTCGCGAGCTTGGAGATATCAGTCTCTTTCGGATGAACGGTGGCGAAGGCAACGGACTGAGCATTAGATGGAACCGGCACCCGATAATCTCCGAATGGATTGTAGGGAACGGTTGTGCCGATATACTGCGGAGAGGTGGGATCGAAGATGGGGTCGGCTGCATTCAGAATACGGTTGAAGCGCGAGCCCGACACAAAATCTGCGGCGGTGGATGTGTTTTTTACCTCGCTGTAACGAAACGAAGCATCGTAACCCCAGCTCCCATCGAATAGTTTGTCTCCTTTCAGACCGAGTGTGGAAAAGAAGGCGTCGGTCTCGTTATTTTCAATACGATTGCCAAATTCAATGAGGCGCGCCCGGGTGCCACCGGAGATTATTTGCTGAAAAGGATTGAATGGATTGTATGCTCCCATCGGCACGCCGGTTTCATCGTAAGTTGGCCCGCCGAGCGTTGGACCTGGCGCGTGCGGCGGAATCGCCAAAGTAATGTTACCAGGAGTTTGGAAACTACCGCTCGGCGCCGGCGCCTGATCATAACCGGTTTTGACATTTTGATAAAAACCGTCCGCATAAAGCACAAGTTGGTCCCCGAAAAATTTGTGATCGAGGTTGACGAAGCCGCCGTACCTTTCCGAGTCGGGCAACGCTTCAGAATAGGCATTGTAGTTGAAGACAACCGAGCGTCGGGGTGAATAGGTATAGTCCGATGCAGGCGCATTCCCGCTTGTCCGAAACGGCGCATGACCGAAAAAGGTGTCGCCATCTGGGATATCAGCGGGCGAGACACCCGCGGCGAGAACGGCATCGCGGGAAAGTTGCAGGTTGAGCGGACTCGCATTCGTCGACGGGGCAGGCGTTGTATTGGAATAGTCCCTGTCGTGATTGAAGATGGAGTTGCGATGATAGGAGTTTATAACTCCGGTGATATTAGAATCGCCGCTGTGTACTCCAAAAAGGAGCGAAGAAGCAAATTCGCCTGAATCTTTGTCGAGCGTATTCCCGTATTCGACATCTGCTTCTGCTCCGCGATAGTCGTGGCGCAGCTTGATATTAACGACGCCGGCAACGGCATCCGCGCCATAGACACTCGAAGCGCCGTCCTTCAATATCTCAATGCTTTCAATCGCCGCCCGCGGAATCGAATTGAGATCGACGAATGTGACGGCGCCGTTGTCGGTTCCGAGCGGATAAGGAGCAACACGATGGCCATCGATCAAGACGAGAGTGCTGCTGGCATCAAAGCCTCGCAACGAAATCGAGGACGCTCCGGGTGTTTTGCCGCCGCCGTTGTTAGAAGTAGGAACGCCGTTTGGACCAGCGACAGTTAAGTTCCTGATCAACTCCTCTGTCGTGCGTCCGCCAGCTTTGTCGATCGTGTCGCGCGTAAGGGTGTCGATCGGATTCGGCCCGACTTCTGCGGCCGTTGGAATGTTCGAGCCAGTAACGATGACGCGCTCCGCTTCGGCGGTTGGGGCTTCGGGTGCTGCGGGTGCGGGCGAGCTAACAGCGACTTGGCCGAATAAAGTGGATGCGCCAAAGCACGCGAGGACAAGGGTGAGAACGCAGATCTTCCGACGATTAACGCACTTACGACTGGTTAGCGCCTTCATAGCTTCGTCCGATCGGAAGCTGATGATGTCAATTCCTGAAAACGAGGATCGTTGCGGATTGGGTCCCAAGTGGGATCAATGCGCATCAGCGCCGGCGTTATTGACGTGGATGACGAAACCTGCGCCCACCGTTTGAGAATGGGAATCGCGTTATCGGCGTCGCCGAGCAAAGTGTAGATTACCGCCATGTCCTCCTCTCGCTGTGGACCTTCAAATGGATCTCGGGAAGTTGGCTGGAGGGCCATCCCCTTTCGCCCCTCGGATACGGCAAGGGTCGCATCGCCCAAGCCGGCATAGGCGACACCTAAACCAGAATGCAATTCCGCACCGGAATCCGCGGCTACCTTGCTCAGAGCTAGTGTATACTCCTGCACCGCCTGTTGGTAGGCCGCTTTTGACGCGGCAAAATTGCCGGCGCGCTCCTGAGCCAGGCCGAGTGCGGCAAAGATGTCTTTCTTGTCGTTGTCACTTGCGTCCTTCAACGCTTTCGAATAAAGATCTGCCGCCTCAGCGAAGCGGTGCGTAGCCAAAGCCTGGTGGGCGCGGAGCTGCAAGCTAGCGCCGGGATTCGCGAGCAACGAATCCGCAGCCTCAGCCTTTCCCAAGGCCAAAAGGCAATCCATTTTAATGCCGATACCTTGCGTATTTGTCGGTTCGACGGCGAGAATGTGGTCGGCCACGGCCAGGGCGTCGGAAAAACGACGCTTCGCCGTATAGGTCGTCGCAAGGATGCCGGCGGACTCGATGTTCCGCGGATCGAGTTCGACGCCGCGGCGCAGCGCCGCGATTGCCTCGTCCCAATGCCCCAAGCGGCGCTGGATCAAGCCGATCGCTCTCAGCACTTCAACATCGTTAGGAAGATTTTTCTCCGCCAGCTGGAACTCCGCCAGCGCGCCGCTGAAATCGCGCAGCCCGTAATAGTGATAATAACCCAGGGCAAGATGATTCTCCGGCAGGTTAGGATCGAGTGCGGCAGCATGATCCAGGGCAACCTTAGCTGATTCTAGTCGCGCCGGAGTTGGATCGATTCCATTCCAGTAGGCCGAGCTCTGTGCCGAGGATAGATACGCCCACGCTAAGGCGAAGCTGGGGTCCAAAGTCACAGCCTCTTGAAATGAGCGGGCGGCGTTCTCCACGTTGGAGAAGTCTGTGGTTAGGCCGGCGGCAAGGGCACGCCCGCGCAGATAAGCATCATAAGCAGCAGTATTTTTCGTTGGCGTGGCTTCGACCCGCGCCTTTTCCTGCGGGCTCAACGTCGCGCCTACACCGGCTGCAATCTCCGTTGCCAACTCGCCTTGGAGAGCGAGCGAATCGGCCAGTGTACGATCATAGTTCTGCGCCCAAATGTGACGATCCGTCAACGCATCGATCAACTGCACCGAGACGCGAACATGATTCCCCGAACGGCGGACGCTGCCTTCAACCACATTGCTCACTCCCAGTTGCTGCGCGATCTCCTTGAGATTGCGCGTGATGCCGGACTTGTATTGCATGACTGATGTCCTGCTGATGACCTTCAAATCTTTGATTTTGGCGAGGTTCGAAAGCAGCTCATCCTGGATGCCATCGGCGAAAAATGCGTTCTCTTTATCCTCGCTCAGATTTTCCAGTGGAAGGACCGCGATGCTTTTGTCGAGGCCTGCTTGGGGATGAGCCGATTCGGCCGAGCGTGATTTAACCCAAAATAGTCCGCCAGCGATGAGAAGAAGGAGAATTGCGACGACACCCGCGACGACAAGCTTCCGTCGTCGCCGCGCCACCACTTGGAGGCGGCGTAGCCGGCGAAGTTTTTCCGGCACGGCCGAATTACCAATGGTTTCATCAAAGTAGTTAACGATCTCTATCTTAACGCCGTGTTTAACTTCTACTTCCCCTAGGTCGTGGAGCTGACCCTGCCAGTGGGCGTACTGTCCCAAATCTTCAGCGATGCGTTTCGATAACAGAATGTGGCCGGCATCGCCGCAATCCATCACTCGCTGCGCCAGGTTGATCCCGGCGCCGGCGACATTCGACCGATCCGCCACATCCACCACGCCACTGACGGGACCGCTGTGCACCCCCATGCGGAGAGGAAGATTTTCCTGCGTCTTCAGCACCCGGCTGATCTCGAGCGCGCATTCGACGGGTGCTTCTGGACTGTTTTTGAAGACAAGTGCCATTCCGTCGCCCGTCGGAATCTTGATTAATCCACCGGCGGCTTCCGCACTTCTAAATTCGTCGGTGCCGCGAACGATCTGATTGAGTCTCTCGAGTGATGCCCGCTGTTCGTTAATGAGCAGCTTGGAGTAGCCGACGATGTCGATGAAAAGGACATGCGCGATCTCCAGCTGCATTTCTTTTTTTACCTCGGTCGAC
Organism: Chthoniobacterales bacterium; assembly: GCA_038200165.1. Taxonomy (GTDB): domain Bacteria; phylum Verrucomicrobiota; class Verrucomicrobiia; order Chthoniobacterales; family UBA10450; genus AV69. The sequence continues at coordinate 12,842 of JBBPYF010000027.1, forward strand.
ATTACCACCCGCTATTTTTAGAGTGCGGCGAAGAATCATTTCACTTTCGGTTGAGCAGGTCGAGGCGGAACGGCCACGTTGATTTGCGTGGCATGGGCCGGGCTTAGGAAGACGCGAATGCAGGCTTGACTATCCGCCGGCTTTTCGCTTCGATGCGCAGTGTGCCTGCCAGCAGCGACGCTGCTTACGCCAGCGCCTTCGCTACCACTCATTGGAGCGTGGTCCTCAGCGCGCAAGGTGAATCGACGGCGGCTCGGAACGCTCTCGAAAACCTTTGCCGCACTTATTGGCGGCCGCTTTACTTCTTCTTGCGGCGGCAGGGCTGCGGGCCGGAAGAAGCGCAGGATCTGACCCAGGGTTTTTTCGCTCTGCTGCTGGAGCGCAGAGATCTGAACAACGTCCGCAAGGAGAAAGGGCGGTTGCGCTCCTATCTGCTCACGTCGCTGAAACATTTCCTCACCAACGAGCGACAACGCGCGATGGCGATCAAACGAGGCGAAGGCCAGCAGTTGATTCCGCTCGAGGAATTGCGCGATAACCAACGGCTCGATCTCGAGCCGGCCCAGACCTTGACCGCCGACCAGATTTACGAACGGCGCTGGGCGTTGACTGTGCTCGAGCAAGTGCTCACCCGGATCGGCGACGATTACCGCGACGCGGGTAAGGCGGCGTTATTCGAGCGGCTGAAAGAGCTGCTGGCGGATGAACCGGAACGCCCTTCGCAGGCGGGGATCGCGGCAGAATTAGGCATGACGGAGAACGCAGTTAAGCAAGCCTTTCACCGCTTACGCGAACGCTATCGCCAGACCTTGCGTGACGAGATCGCACACACCGTGGCGACCCCGGCGGAGATCGAGGACGAGCTACGCCACTTGATCACCGTTCTGCGGACGTAACTTCAAAGGAATTTCTGTGCATTACCCAGTGGAGATGTCGAATGGTCGCGCCACTGAAGGAACAAAGGTTTGCCGGAAGTGCGGAGCGCAAATCCTGGCGGATGCGCCACCAGGATTTTGTAGCGCTTGTCTTCTCGAGACTGGTCTGAATTTGCTGACCGGTGCACGCGACGGCGAAGAACCTGATTGCCTGGCGCGGCCAATCTTGAGTGAGTTCGGCGATTATGAGCTGCTCGAGGAAATCGGGCGTGGCGGTCAGGGCGCGGTATATCGCGCGCGGCAGAAGAGTTTGAACCGGGTGGTAGCGTTGAAAGTGATCGCGCTTGGCCATTGGGCGACGGAAACGCATTTGAAAAGATTCCGTCGCGAA
>JBBPYF010000028.1:0-8292 GCA_038200165.1 Chthoniobacterales bacterium
AACGGCAGCTACAGCGTCACTCTCGATTTCGCCGAGATGTTCTACACCGCCGCGGGCAAGCGCGTCTTTAACGTGGCGCTGGAGGGCCAAACCGTCCTGCAGAACTTCGATATCTATGCCACGGCCGGCCCCAACACCGCCGTGCAACGCAGCTTCGCTGTCACGGTGAGCGACGGCAAACTCACCATTGCCTGCACTTCGAGTGTGGATAACGCCAAGTTCTCTGCCATCGAGATCGTGCCGAACGGTTAGTCCTGTGCCTCGGCCGCTCGCGATTTCACTACGATCGCATTGATGGCAGCCGCGAATGGCTTGACGCCGCCGACAATATAGCCGACACGCCCAATCTCCACCCCTTTAGGATTGAGTACGACAATGGTAGGGAATTCCTCGATGTGGTATTTTGTCGCCAGCTCCTCATTTTGCCGGATGATTTCGGGGGCACGCTCCTGAGTTTGATAAAAGTGAAGTTTGCAGAGCAGAAAGTTGTATTTAGCGTCATCGGCAAACTCGGCTTGGTCGAACACCTCACGGTCGAGCTTCAAACTGGAGATGCTCCAGTCTGTGCCAATAAATGCCAGGAGTAAGGGCCGATTTGTCTTTTTTGCGAGCGCGGCGGACTTCGCAAAATTTGTATCGTCACTTACATCGCAGCCGAAAGCCGTCCTTGCGAGCGCGAAAAGACAGAGAAAAAGAATCCGAGGCAATTTCATCTCAAGCTAAACTAATTCTTCTGCTACTCTGTCGTCAACTTAGCCCGCTTCTACTATTTCTCTTGCTCTTAGCGCCTTCATTGCCGGCGCAGGAGCAACGCGTGCAAACAGTCGCTCAGCTGGTAACCAGGATTGACGCCGGCATCACCAAGCTCACGAAGGCCGGTACCACAGAGGCGCAGGAAACTGCCACGATCATTTCACAAGACCTGAACGCGATGGCCGAGCTATCAGTCATGATCTTTGGCGCGCGTAAACAGCAGCTCGATCAACGGATGGGCCAGCTACAACAGACCATCGCAGAATGGAAATCCACGGCCGAATCAACTCGGGCTGAGAAACTGGATCAGATGCGCAAAGCCTGGGCCGACGTCAAATCACTCTATCCGAAAGAAGCGTTGGAATTACTCCCGCCGCTTTGGTCGTGCCCAATGCATCAGGAGCTGATCGAACAGCACTCGGGCAAGTGCCCGATTTGCGGCATGGCGCTGGAACCAATTTACGTCACCCAGCCACAACTCACGCAAATTCCCATCGTGCGCGCGGAGCTTATCACCAGGGCGCCCCTTGAAATTGGAAAACCAGCGGACCTCAAGATTCGGCTCGTCTTCGTTGATAATGGCGAACCCGTCCGGCTAGCCGATCTGGAAGAAACGCACACGCGTAAGATCCATCTCCTCATCAGCGACATTACTGAAACCGACTATCATCATGAGCACCCGGCGGCCACCAATGACGGAGAGTACGCATTTAGTTTCATCCCGAGCCGGCCAGATACCTACCGGGTCTGGGCGGACCTGATGCCGGTGCGAACACAGGTTCAGCAGTACTCGGTTCTCGATATTCCTTCAACGACGCCGCGTCGGGCAAAGCTCGCGTCCGATGAACAAGAAAACCGCCACGCCGAAATCGACGGATACAGCTTCGATCTGGCCTTTGAAAAGCCGGTGATCCACGAGAAAGAAACCGTCTCCGGAAAACTGCGGGTGACGCAACCGGATGGCCGTCCTTGTGACAAGCTCGAGGTCGTCATGGGCGCGTTCGGACACCTGGTTGGCTTCTGCGATGATTTCGCCACCGTCCTTCATATCCATCCCGTCGGCGATATTATCGAAGATTCGGAAAGGCGCGGTGGACCCGAGCTACTTTTCTACTTCCGCTCGAATAAGACCGGGATCGTTCGACTCTTCGCTCAGGTGAAGATCGATGGGAAAGATTTCTTCCCCCGTTTTATCGTGAAGGTGCAACCATTACAACACTTGCCCAGTCGGTGAGGGCAATCGCCGGCACGATTGCGCGTCTTTGCTTTGGAGCGACGAGATCCCTATTGGCTCGAATGTCCGGCTAAGCGGCGCTGGAGCAAACCTATTGCTCCCAGGCCGAGGCAGAACATCCCGGCTGTGGCGCCATTTTCAGGAACGGTTCTAATGCCGAAAAAGCGCACGCGCGAGATAACGTCGCGCTGATTACCTGTGATGGGCATTGCGCCGTCCGATTTCAGGAAACGGTCCGCTGCATAAACATGATAGAAATTGTTGTCGAAGTTAACCGAGACATATGTCAGGGCATAACCGGTTCCGGTTAGATCCCAATCGATGGACAGGCTCGTCCCGCCATTAGTTAGCCTCATTGCAAAAGCATCGCCCCCTACCCAGCCGTTGTTCGTGAATTGTCCGTCGTCGCCGGTCACGACGAGTTCATTCAAGTAGAATGGAGTTTGCTCAACCGAGCCGGCAAGAAATACCGCTTCCGCACAGGCGTTCGGTGGTTTGCTGATGTCGGGTGTGCCGAATGGTCCGGCAACGTAGATGCCTTTATCGCGCAGCGGCGTAGCGGATAACGATGCGTTGCCCATCACAAGGATAATGATGAATAACCAGGCGCTGACTCCTGCCGAGTGACGGCGGCCCGCACTCAGCTGCCCGTTTTTACTGGCAGGTTCTGCCATGATGAGACTCATTGAAGCAGCAAACTTGCCAGAGGGTGGTAAAACATGTCGGAAACCTGGGGTGGCGGTTTAGCACTCCACACTTGAAAAGGGCAATGTGCTTGAACCGCGCGAAGAGACTCATAGAATGTCGCGCGGAATGAGCAAAGACACGCAGAAAGCCCTCGTCATCATCATCGCCGCGCTCGGCGTGCTCGTGCTGCTATTAGTCTGGGCAAATCATCTGCGGCCGCACGCTTGATGCCCGGCGCGTCCGCGCATTAGTGGGATGGGCGTCTATGCCCGGCGGGGATTCTGCGGCCCTCGATTGCGCTGCGTCCATTGCCAGTCACAGCGCTTCCGCGTATCAGTCTCATTCGAATGAGTGCGCCGGCATCACATCGTGGCATGCTCAAGCTGCTGCGGGGCGGCCCGTTTCGCCGTTACATTATCGGCTCGGCCATCTCCGACACCGGCACGTGGATGCAGGTGATGGCGCAGGGGTTTGTCATGAGCACACTGACCGACCGCAATCTCTTCCTCGGTCTGATCGGGCTTGCGGCGGGATTGCCGAGCCTCGCCCTCACCATGATCGGCGGCTCGGTCGCGGACCGCTACGATAAGCGCAAAGTTCTTGTCTTAACGAATCTGGCGCAGGTCGCGCTGGCGATTATCCTCGGGCTGCTCGTCCTCACCGGCCGTATTCAAATCTGGCATATCGGTGTGCTGGCGGCCTGTCTCGGAGTTTGCATCGCCTTCGAAATGCCGGCGCTGAACGCGCTCGTGCCGGAGCTGGTCAAACGCGATGAGATCGCCACCGCCATCGCGCTCGATCGTTCCGTCTTCCACGGCTCACGTCTGCTTGGTCCCTCCCTGGCCGGACTCGCCGTGGCCAGATGGGGAGCGGCATCGGCGTTCTTCTCCAACGCGTTTTCGTTCTTCGCGCTCGTGACCGCGCTTCTCACGCTGCCGGCACGCGCGCGCGGCACGGCCGAGGAAGAAGAGCAACGGCAAAGCGGTTTCATGGAAGGTTTGCGCTACGTCCGCCGCGACCGCGTCATTCTGTTCCTCATTGTGCTGATCGCTTCCGTCACGCTCTTCGTTTATCCAGTCGTCGGCGTAATGTTGCCGCTCTATGTAAAAAACGTTCTGCATCTCGGCCCGCGGCAGCTCGGGCTGCTCATGGCATGCTCCGGCACCGGCTCACTCATGGGCGCGCTCGGCCTGCTCAGCATCGCGCGCGATCACCGCTTTCACTTCATGACGGGCGGGGTGCTTGTCGTGGCGGGCGCGCTGTTTTCTTTGTCGCGCTTCACCAGCTTTGCCCTCACCGCCGTCTCCATGGGTATTCTCGCCATCGGGCTCTCCATGAATTTCGGGCTGGCGAATACCATCGTGCAGGAGCGCGCGCCGGCCGCCTTGCGCGGTCGCATCTCTGCCGTATTCGGCCTGAGCTTTTTTGGTCTAATGCCGCTCGCCGGTCTCGGGGTTCCTGCGCTCGCTGATCTCATCGGCACGCGGCTCACGCTCAGTATCTGCGCGGTCATTTTCGCGATCATCGGAGTGCTCGTGCTGAAAGCAGCCGGGCGCGGTGGTTGCGAAAAAACCGGCGCTTCCATTCCGGAAGTCGAGAGAGAAGCGCAGCCGGCTGCGGTCGCGTGATGGGCGGACCACCCGTCAGTCCGGCTCGGACATGATTGCGTTCTCCACTTCGTGGAATTCCAGCCGGCACACCGCGGGCGACGAAATGCTGCGGGAAATTCAGGCACTCGGCTTTCAACTGATCGAGCTGGGCCACGGCATTCGCCTTTCGCTCATGCCTGGCATTCAGAAAATGTTTGATGCCGGTGAAGTTCGCTTCAGCAGCCTGCACAACTTTTGTCCCCTGCCCCTCGAGGTGATGAACGCGTCGCCGGATTGCTACCAGCTCTCCTCGGCGGAGAAGCGCGAGCGCGAGCGCGCAGTCAAACAAACATTGCAGACGATCGATTTCGCCGAGCGATTGAAAGCGCCATTTGTGGTCTTGCATTGCGGCTCCGTGCGCATGAACCCGATCACGGACGAGCTCATCGCGCTTGCCAAAGCCGGTCATTTGCTCTCGCGCAGCTACGTTCGCAAAAAAATCAACGCCGTGAAAATACGCGAGGAACGCGCGCCGGCGCATCTTGCCCGAGTGAAGGAATGTCTGAAGCCGATCGTCGCCTACGCGGCTGAAAAGAAAATTCGTCTGGGCATCGAAGGCCGGCGCGGCTACGAAGAGATCCCGTCGGAGCGCGAAATCCCGGTCCTGCTCGATGAAATCGCCGCGCCGCACGTCGGATACTGGCACGACATGGGTCACATTCAGATTAAAGAGAATCTCGGTTTTCTCGATCATGCCGAATGGTTGCACCAAATCCGCCCACGCACTTTTGGCTGTCACATGCAGGATGTGAAATGGCCGGCGCAAGATCACCAGCCGCCGTTCCTCGGCGACATGAAACAGCTTCAATCGCTCACCCGCATCTTGCCGCAGGAATGTCAGATGGTGTGGGAGCTGAGCCCGCGACGCACGGCGGAGGAGATCACACGCTCACTGCATTTGTGGCGAGAGCATTTCGGTTCGGCGACGGGATCCCTCGACCTCGGAAGCATTCGGGGCTCGGGATGACGATGAAAAAGGTCGGCCTCAGTCTTCTGCAGATCATCGTCACGGTGCTCCTGCTCATCTGGGTCTTCCACGATCCAGCGCAGCGGCACAGAATGGCAGTGGCGCTGCGCCAGGCCGATTATCGTTGGATTCCGCTTGCCGTCGTTAGCTATGTCATTGTTGAAGTCGCCGCTGCCTTCCGCTGGCAGGTCTTAATGCGCGTCCAGGGCATTCAGCTGAATTTCCGGCGCACCTTCGCTCTGTTTTTCATCGGCATGTTCTACAATCAGTTCCTACCCGGCGGCACCGGCGGCGACGTCATCAAGAGTTATCTGCTGCTCAAAGAAACGCCTCGGAATAAAGCCGGTGCGCTGCTTGCCGTCATCTTTGATCGATTGATCGGTCTCGTCGCGCTCGTCACCATCACCGGCACCCTCGTGCTGCTGCGCTACCGCTGGCTTTCAAAGACGCCTGACACGCAACACCTGCTCTGGCTGCTGCTGTTCCTTCTCGGAAGCGCCATTCTGGGACTCATCACCAGTTTCATCATCAGCGGATTCAACCTGCTCCATCTGCTGCCGAAACGTTTCCCGGCCCGCGAAAAGCTCATCGAAGTCTCGGAAGCTTATCATCTTTACGCCCACCATTGGCGCGGCACCTTGTTCGCCTTTGTCGCTTCCGTCATCGCTCACCTCATGACCTTCACCATGTTTTTGTGTGTCGCCTATGCTCTGCGCGCCGGCGTTCACGTGGTCGATTTCTTCGCCATCATGCCGATCGAACGCACCATCTCGTCACTTCCGATCAGCTTTGGCGGCGCTGGCTGGCGCGAGCTGATTCTTCAGATCATGCTTTCCAATCTCTGTGGCGTGCCGGTCGAAAAAGCCAAACTCATCGGCTCACTCGGCTTTCTCATCATCCTGCTTTGTTCCTTGCCCGGCGGTATTGTTTACTTCCTCTACAAACCGAGCGGCCTGCCGCACCACGTGCCGTTGTGCGAAATGGAAAGCGAAGTCGCCACGCTCGAGCATGAAATCGGCCGCGGCGAATAAAAGACGTCGTCTCAGCCCCCGGCGCTTGCGTCCGTTTGTCGCCGTCACCTTCGCCATGACCGTCGACGGCAAAGTCACGACGAAGAATTTCACCGCCGTCGATTTCACCTCGCGCGAAGATAAAGCGCACCTGATCCGCCAACGCGCGCTGGGAGACGCGGTGCTTATCGGCCACAGCACGCTTCGACACGACAACGTGCGCCTCGGCATTCCGCGCGAAGAGTTGCGCAAGGAGCGCATCGCCCGCGGTCAATCGCCTTATCCAATGCGCGTCATCATTTCGAATTCGGGCCGAATCGATCCCGCGCTCAACATTTTCCAGACGGATTTCGCGCCGATTCTCATCTTCTCCACCAGGCGGATGCCGCCAAAAACGCGTGCGCAATTACGGAGCAAAGCAACGCTGCACCTGAGTGACTCACCGCAAGTGGACCTCCGCTGGATGTTGCAGCAACTCCGCTACGACTACAAAGTCCGGCACGTCGCGTGCGAAGGCGGTGCTGTGCTCTTCCGCTCACTGCTCGAGCACGGCCTCGTCGATCAACTTAATCTTACCATCGCGCCGTTTGTTTTTGGCGGAAGGAACGCGCCCACTTTGACCGGCCTGAACTTCGATTTTCTCCCGCGGAGCATTCGCTGCTCCTTGCAGAAAATGGAAGTGGTGAACGAGGAGTGTTTTCTCACGTATCGCCTGCAACGCGCGAAAGCAAACCTTTCATCCTGAGCGGAGCGAAGCGGAGTCGAAGGATCCCGTTGAAGTTACCTTGCAGGTCCACCGCGGGATCCCTCGACTTCGCTTCGCTTCGCTCGGGATGACAATATTGGCAGGGCGCTTAGCTCGGACGTGGCTACGTTGTCACCATTCCTGCCGCAACCGCCATGCACAAAACGAATTCAATCATCATGCATGCGCCCCGCGCAGACATTTTCGAGACGGCCGCCAACCTCCAGCTTTGGCCAGACATTCTGCCGCATTACCGCTACATCCGCTATCTCCAGCGCGGCGCTGATCGCAACGTCGTTATTATGGCCGCGACGCGTTCTGGCATTCCCATTTCCTGGACTTCCGAGCAGATCATCGATCGCGACAAACTTGAAGTGCGCTTTCACCACCTGAAGGCGTTCACCAAAGGCATGCGCGTGCTCTGGACATTTCAGGAAACGCCAGCCGGCGTGCTCGTCGAGATCGCGCACGATTTGCATTTTCGAGTGCCGCCGCTCGCGCCCATCGCCGAGCCCATCATCGGAGATTTTTTCATCCACCACATTGCCAATCAGACGCTGCGATGCATGAAGGCGCACCTCGAGGCGCGAAGATAAGAAATGCCGGAAAAACGCCATCGCCGTGTCGTCATCACCGGACTCGGACCGATCACCTGCATCGGCCGCGGCAAAGATCACTTTTGGAATGGAATTCTGGCCGAACGCAGCGGCATCACCCACGTATCGACATTCGATACCTCGATGTTTAACGCCCATTGCGCCGGCGAGATTCGCGATTGGAATCCGGAGGAATTCTTCCCGCCACATCGCCTTAAGCGGCTTGATCGCTACGCGCAATTCGCGGTCGCGTCCGCCAAACTCGCACTCGACCATGCGGGTCTGCCGTATTCGCGCGAGCAACCGCAGCACCGTGTCGGCGTCAGCTTCGGCACTGCTCTCGGCGGCATCTCGAACGCGGAAGATCAGCACGGCTATTTTTTGAAGAAAGGCGCGCGCGGCGTGAACCCGACGCTGGCGCTTCAGGTCTTCGGCGGATCTGCCCATTCCAATATCGCGATCGAATTCGGCTTTCGCGGAGTCGGCACGACCAACTCCAACAGTTGCGCGAGCGGCACCGTCGCAGTGGGTGAAGCGATGCGCTACATCCGCGATGATTTTGCTGATGTCATTATTGCCGGCGGCGCTGAAGCCCCGCTCAGTCCTCTCACCTTCGGCGCATTCTCGATTATCAAAACGATGAGCATGTGG
>JBBPYF010000029.1:0-11872 GCA_038200165.1 Chthoniobacterales bacterium
CCACGACAGCCCGCGAGTAGTTCGACTTGAATGAAAATCCAGGCGATCAGGCATGGCACCGCTTTCAATACCAGCGGGGTCGTCACCGTCGCGCCCCAGTGACGCGGCACTAAATCGGGTGAAGCCAGTGAGGTGATGAGCAACACAAGCGCGACAATGCTCGTGCGGACCAGACTTTGCTCGCTTATTACATACCAGAGAGCAACACCGCTGACCGCGATGATGAACATGGGCGATTCGGCCTTGTGATTGAAAATGACGAGGAACACCAGGAGCGAGGCGAGAAATTGAAACCGGAACACCGCTTCGCCATAGCGGGAAAAGCAAAGCAGGGGGAGGAGCAGGATAATTGCGCCGGCGCTCTGCACCAAGCTGCTCGGCCAATGGACGCCGAACCACGCCTGCAGCCAGCTCATCACCGATAACTTTTCCTGCGCGAGGTAATCGGCTCGCAAAAGCGCGAACCAGTTTGCGTATTGCCAGTGCAACTCTGCGGGCGAGCTAACGAGAAGTGGGAGCGCGATCAACAGGACCGTGAACGCCGCTGCTGCCGCCAGAAATCGGAGCTTCCGCGGATAAAAGAGGAAGAACAGCGCTGCTGCCCCACCGAAGATTTTGATGGAAGTTCCAAGCGCGACGAATAGCCCGGCCGCCTCAGGCCGGCGGCGCTCGAACGCGGCAAATGTGGCGATGATCAAGGCCGCGACCAGCCCATCACTCTGGAAGTTTTGGATTGAAATCACCAGCTCGACCAGGACCAACCAGAGCACGAGCGCCTTCCGATCGTTTGGCCATTTCAGGAGCTGAATGGCGGCGAAAAGTGCGAACACATTGCAGAAATTCCAGGCGATGGCGCTAACGAGTTCTGGCATGGCGGCAAACGGCGCCATGAGCAGGGCAAACGTCGGGCTGTATTTGAAGTAATCGGCATGTTGCGCGGGGTGGAGCGCGTAGAGGTTCTCGCCCGCGAGAAGGTTCCAAAATGAGGCGCGGAAAATCCGCAGATTGTTCGCCCCGCCATGGGCGTACTTCTGCCAGCTCGCGATCAGCGCAATGACGGCGTAGATGGCCGCGATCACGCGACCGTCAGTCAGAAGACCGACGCGCCGCGGCAGTTTCATTTCTTCGAGGCTAACAATTCGTGATAGAGGCTCTGTGTCTGCTGCGCGATGGCCCGCCAGCTGAACTTCTCTTCCGCCCGTGCCCGGCCCGCTTTGCCGAATCGCCGTCGCAGCGGCTCATCGCGCATAAGCACATTGATCTTCTCCGCCAAATCGCGCGCGAACTTCTCCGGCTGGAGCGGCTCGAATGGACCCTGCCTCATCTGCTCGAGCGGAACCAGAAAACCGGTTTTCCCATCCACCACTACTTCCTTGATGCCGCCCACGGCGCTCGCCACCACCGCGGTCTCGCATGCCATCGCTTCCAGGTTGATTATGCCAAACGGCTCATAGATCGATGGGCAGCAGAACACCGCGGCATGCGAGTAGACCTGGATGACACTGCGCTTGTCCAGCATTTGGTCGATCCAGATCACGCCTTCGCGCAAACGCTGCGCGCGCTCGATTGCGCTTTGCATTTCCTGCGCGATCTCCGGCGTGTCCGGCGCGCCCGCGCAAAGCACCACCTGGAAGTCCTTGCCCATGAACTCGATCGCGCGCACGAGATGAATGATGCCCTTTTGACGCGCGATGCGTCCGACGAAAAGCAGGAAAGGTTTGGCGGGATCAACGCCGAATCTCCTCAACGCGTCGTCTGAGCTCGTCGGCTGGTATTCCTCGAGATCGATCCCGTTGTAGATGACGTGCAGGCGCTCCGGTCGAACATCGAACAGTCGCTCGATGTCGGTTCGCGTCTCGTTCGAAACTGCGATCACCGCATCGGCCATTTCGAGCGCCGTCTTCTCCAGCCAAAGAGTAAAGTCGTAGCCGCCGCCGAGCTGCTCGCGTTTCCATGGCCGCAACGGCTCGAGTGAATGGACGGTGATAACGAGCGGAATGCCGTAGTTTTTCTGCGCCAGAATTCCGCCCCAATGGCTGTACCAGGTGTGGCAATGCACGAGCTGCGCGTCGAGCCCTGCGGATTTTAACTCGGTGCAGCGCTGCACCGCGCCGAGGGTCGAGCGCAGTGGCTTCGGACAGTGCCAATCGCGCGTGTCGAGTTCGAAGCCGCGGACCGTGAGATTACCCGCGCTATAATTCTGGTTGCCGAAACAGCGCACCTCCACCGGCATCAGCTTCGCCAGCTCGCGTGAGAGATACTCGACGTGCACACCGGCGCCGCCATAATTGTGCGGCGGATATTCATTCGTCAGCAGCAGGACTTTCACCGCGGTAGCAACGTTGTAGAGGCGTTTGTGTCAAACGCCGGAAGTCTGCGCGAGCGATCCGGTCATTCCGCGCGCAGCGCAGCGGATGACGAGCATTACTTTCCCGCGCGCACTACCAGCATCGGCACGGCCGTGCGATGCCGCACTTCATTGATGGTGCTGCCGTGCAAAATATCGCCGAGCAAGCGATGCCCGTGCGAAGCCATGGCGATGAGATTGACGTTGCGCGCATCCGCCAGCTTCACGATCTCACTCGATGGCTGCCCCAGTGCCAGCACCGTTTCACAGGTGAAACCTTCGTCACGCAATTCGCGCTGCCGTTTCTCCAGATAAGCCCGGTCCTCGCGCATCTCTTCGCTCTCGGCCAGCTTCAGCTCGTTGTAATTACGCGCGACGAAACCATCCGCCACGTGCACGAGCAGAAGCTGCGCGCCAGTGAGCCGGGCGAAAGGCTTAATGTGATCGAGAATCGTCTGATCGGCCGCGCTGTTTTCCACCGGAACGAGAATGCGTTGATACATCGTTAGGAAAACCAGCGGGCGATGGAAGCTCGGACGTCGGGCGGCACAAAGGTATCGAAGAGCAGTTTCACATTAAGCACAATGATGAGAAGCGTTGTCGTCCAGCCGAGGACCTTTACCCAGGGCGGATTGACAAACTCGCCCATCTTCGCCCGTTCACCCGTGAATCGCATCAGTGGCCAGACCGCGAACCCCAGCTGCATGCTGAGCACCACCTGGCTGGCGACCAGAAGCTGCGTCGTTTTGCTTTCGCCGAAAATCCCGATGATCACCACCGCCGGCACCACCGCAATCAAGCGCGTAATGATGCGCCGTAACCACGGCGTGATGCGGAAGTTCAAAAAACCTTCCATCACCACCTGCCCAGCGAGTGTGCCGGTGAGGGTGGAATTTTGTCCCGAAGCGAGCAATGCCACGGCGAAAAGCACGCTGGCGAGACTGACACCGAGCAGCGGCGTGAGCAGTTTGTAGGCATCCTGAATTTCGGCGACCTCGGCGTGACCGGAAGTGTGAAAGACGGCGGCGGCAACGATGAGAATGGCGGCATTAATGAATAGGGCGAACATCAACGCGGTCGTGGAATCGATGGTGGCGAATTTGATCGCCTCGCGCCTGCCTTCGGGATTTTGCGCGAACTTGCGCGTCTGCACGATCGAGGAATGAAGGTAGAGATTGTGCGGCATTACCGTCGCGCCCAGAATGCCGATGCTGACGTAAAGCATCTCAGGATTACTAACAATTCGCGGGCCGGGGATGAAGCCAAGCGCCACGCCCATCAGGTGGGGTTTGGAAAAAATCAGCTCTGCGGCAAAGCAGCCGCCGACCGTGGCGATGAGAGCGATGACGATGGCTTCGATGTAACGAAAGCCTTTGTGCTGGAGAAAAAGAACCGCGAGCACATCGAGCATGGTGATGATGCAGCCCCAGACGAGCGGAATGCGAAAGAGGAGTTGCAACGCGATGGCCGAGCCGACTACTTCGGCCAGATCGCACGCCGCGATGGCGACTTCGCAAAGCAGCCACAGGCACCAAACCGCGGGCGTGGAGTAATGGTCGCGGCAGGCCTGCGCCAGATCGCGGCCGGTGGCGACACCGAGTTTGATGCACAGATGTTGCAGCAGGATCGCCATCGCATTCGAGATCAGGATGACGGCGAGGAGTGAGTAGCCGAAGCGCGACCCGCCAGCGAGATCGGTCGCCCAATTGCCCGGGTCCATGTAGCCGACGGCGACAAGAAAACCGGGTCCGGAAAAGGCGAGGAGCTTGCGCCAGAAGGACGCCGTCGTCGGCACAATGACGCTGCGATGCACTTCCGCGAGCGAGACCTGCGCGGCCTTCCTGCGCCACGCGTCTTCGGGGTGAGCGATGGAAGCGGGTTGATCCATCAGCGCGCGGGCTCGGCGGCGAGGCAGGAGCTGGAAACAAGTGGTCGCTTCACGTGGAGAGTTCGTCCAACTTCGAACCGCGCGCGAAAATCGCAACGAACCCCGCACCTGATGTCAAGATGAGCGCAAAGAGCAACATCTCGTTAGATCCGAACGCGCCGGAAATGCGGCGCTGGGGCAATGCCACAGTCGATTTGCTCGCGGAGTATCTCGGTTCGGTTTCACAACGGCGCGTATATCCACAGACCTCCACGAGCGAGATTCGTGCGCAGCTCCAGACCGAGCTGCCTCTCGAAGGCGTAGAGTTCGAGCGCCTGCTCGACACGTTTCGCGATGTCATCCTCCCGCTCAGTCGCCACAACGCGCACCCGCGCATGTTCGGTTACGTGCAGGCGCCGGGCACTGCCATCGCCGCGCTGGCCGATCTTCTCGCCTCCGCATTAAACGCGAATCTCACGGCCTGGCGCTCAGCACCCGCCGCGGTGGAACTCGAGCGCGTGACATTGGATTGGATCAAGAAAATTGTCGGCCTTGACCCGAATGCGGCCGGATTATTTGTCAGCGGCGGTTCGATGGCGAATCTCGCTGCGCTTGCTGCGGCGCGCACCGCCAGGCTCACGCCACCTGATCTCGGCCGCGCGCGCATCTACGCTTCGGAAGAAACGCATCACTCCATTGTGAAAGCTGCGGCGCTGCTCGGGCTGGGCCGCGAAAGTGTGCGCAACATCGCAGTCGATCATCGATTCAAAATTCGCATCGATGATTTGGTTGAGAAAATCGAGAGCGATCTCGGCGCCGGTAATCTCCCGTTTTGTGTCGTGGCCAATGCCGGCACTGTCGCCACCGGTGCGGTCGATCCGCTCGTTCAGGTTCGCGAAGTCGCGCAACGCTTCAATCTCTGGATGCATGTCGACGCCAGCTACGGCGGGTTCGCCGCGCTCGCGCCCACTGCCCGGCCTCTCTTTGCTGGAGTCGCCGAAGCCGATTCGGTCGCGCTCGATCCGCACAAGTGGCTTTATCTGCCGGTCGATTGCGGCTGTGTCTTCTACCGCGATGCCGCGACGGCACGCGCCGCCTTCGCGCAGTCAGCTGAGTACACGCGGGTCCTCGATCTGCACGAGGACGAAGCTTTCGCCTTCTGGGATTACGGCCCGGAACTCTCGCGCCGCTTTCGCGCGTTGAAAGTCTGGATGCTGCTCAAAGGCGTCGGCACACGCGCACTGGCCGAGTCGATCGAGAAAGACCTCGCCTGCACCCGCCATCTCGAAGCGCTCGTCCGCGCCAGCGATGACTTCGAAATGCTCGCGCCGGTCGAATTGTCCATCTTCTGCTTCAGGTATCGGAGGAGCAGGAGCGAGCTTGACCAGCTAAACGAGCGCGTGCTCGTGGCATTGCAGCGCGATGGCAGCTCCTATTTGTCGAACGCGAGGGTGAATGGTCGTTTCGCGTTGCGCGGTTGCGTTATGAACTACCGTACGAACCTGCGCGACATGGAGATTCTGCTCGATGATCTTCGCCGCGTCGCTACTCAGCTCCACCCGCCGTCATTCTGAGCGAAGCACAGTGGAGTGGAAGAATCCCGTGGCGCAGACGCAAGGCGGCGCCACGGGATCCCCTCGGCTGTCGCTCGGGATGACGTGGATTGCGGCGCGCGCGAAATCCATGCTAACATTTCCGCGCACGCGACGCGCGATTAGCTCAGTGGTAGAGCGCTTGCTTCACACGCAAGAAGTCGCAGGTTCGAACCCTGCATCGCGCACCATTCTTCACCCGCGCGAAAGCGCTTGGGTGTGCCCGGAGCCGCGCTTAAGCTGCGCCGCAGGCCGATGTGGCGAAATGGCAGACGCAACGGACTTAAAATCCGTTGGGCTTAAACGGCCCGTGCCGGTTCGAGTCCGGCCATCGGCACTTCTTTATCGTCGCACTTTGTCGTTCCGCCAAACGGCGACTTTGCACCTCGCGCGCTCCGGTCCGCTTTTCCCGCACACAGGCGAAACGGGATTGCTGTTGCTGGAGTCTTCGGCGGTGATAAAATTCTCATGGGTCGTGAAAAACTATTTTCTCCTTGGCCTCTTGTTGGTGGCCGCTGCGCGCTCGGCCTGCGCCGGGGCTTATCAGCGAACGCGCGACGGCAAGACTCTGGTTTGGGCTGATGACCCGAAGGCACGCTACGCCGCGACATGGTCTGGCGGGCGGGACAGCGAAGGCTACGCTACTGGGAACGGAACGCTCACCTGGTTTGCGCCCGAGAGAGTGCCGTTGACGGGGACAAACATTCCTTCACTCCGGCATGCCCGCGTTATTGCCCGCACCTCGGGCACGATGGATCACGGCAAGTTCGTCACCGAGGCGAACGCAAATCCCAAAGCGCAGGCTCAGGCGCAACGTCGCAAAAACGCGGAGCCGGATCACGCCGCTGCGAGCCCAGCTCCCAAGAAATCGGCTTCCCGTGCCGCCAGAAAGACGGTCGCGACGCCTTCACCTTCGCCCACACCGACAGCACCGCCTTCTTCGTCCACGGCCGCGCCTGCGGCCACTCCCACTGCGCCTGCAGCCACGCCGGCGCCGACGCCGACAGATGAATCACTTAACTCACTTACCCATCCGCCTTCATCCCTGCGGTTGAATCCAGCGGCTGAGGCGTCGCCCAGCCCCTCTCCTTCACCGAGCGCACCCTGAGCGGATTCAGCCCCAGGCGCGGTCCGATGGTGACAAAGCTGAACGAGGAGAATTAACCGCGCATGGAGGCACCGCCACTCTTCGTTCCGGTCGTTCTCGGCACCGCGCGCAAAGGACGCCGCAGTGAGAACGCCGCCCGTTTCGTGCTCGAGCAAACAAAGGCGCGAGCCGGCGTGGAAACCCAGTGGGTGGATATCGCCAAAGTCCCGATGCGCCTCGATGACGCCGGGGAGCAGATGAAAGACCCGGCGTTCGCCGAGCTGGTGACGCGCGCCGACGCGCTCATCCTCGTCGTGCCGGAGTACAATCATGGCTACCCGGGTCTACTGAAGCACGCGCTCGACATGAATCTTGACGAATACGCGCACAAGACCGTCGGCATTTGCGGTGTGTCGGCCGGGCCCTTCGGCGGCACGCGTGTGATCGAGGCTTTGCTGCCGGTAATGCGTGAGCTGGGATTGGTGACGATCTCTACCGACGTGAACTTCAGCAACGCCGGGAAAATTTTTGACGAACACGGGAAACTCCTGGACGACTCCTTTCACCGGCGGACCGCGAAATTTCTCGATGAGCTGATTTGGATGGCGCGGGTGCTGCGGAACGGCCGCGAACACGTCCCGCCAGTATAGAGCGACATTCGGAACGCTCAGCCTCGCCGAGGTAGAGTTTGTAATCAGGCGAGCTTGTTTTATTCTACGCATCCGGTTCACGGTTGAATCGAGATCTGCACACCTGATCGCTGAGAGCGGTCGCACAGCACGCGAGGTCGCGCAGATCATACGGAATAGAACAGCGCGCTGAGAGGAGGCCCGAAACAATTCGGGCAAACGAAATGCCACGAGCAACGAATGCACCGGCCAGCCGCGAGCGGCGGCGGCGGGTTTTGAAAAAGGCGAAAGGTTATCGCGGCCGCAGGTCGAAACTTTTCCGCTACGCCAAGGACGCGACGATGAAAGGCCAGTACTGGGCCTACCGCGATCGCAAACGCGGAAACGCAATTTCCGAATGCTCTGGATTCAGCGCTTGAACGCGGCCGTGCGCGCCAACGGTATGACCTACAGCCGTTTCGCCGAAGGCCTGAAGGCCGCGGGCATCGCGCTCGATCGCAAGGTTCTGGCGGAGCTGGCGGTGAGCGACGAGAAGACGTTTGGCTCGATTGTCGAGCTGGTGAAAAGCGCGCTGGAGAACAAATCGAAGAAGGCGGCGTAGCGCTTCCTGTAGCGGCGGTCTATGACCGCCGAACGCGCGCAGCTAAGATTTCCATTCGCGCGACGCGCGAGCTTCGGCGCTCACAGAGCGCCGCTACAGGGTTGAACGTATTGGATTCAACATTCACGTTGAAGCCGCGATGACCCACCCGCTCGAGCAACTACGCGAAGAGGCCCTCGCGCAGATCTCTTGCGCTCAAGACGAGCGCGGGCTCGAGGCCGTACGCCTGCGTTTTCTCGGCCGCAACGGCAGCATTTCGGAATGGAGCGAGAAAATGAAATCGCTTTCGAAAGAAGAGAAGCCGGTCGTGGGCAAATTGCTCAACGATGTTCGGGGCGCGATCGCGGCTGCTCTCGAAGGCCGCACCGAAGAATTTCGCGCGAAGAAAGAATCGGCGGCACTTGAATCGATCGACACTTCGCTGCCGGGCACGCCGCACGAGCTCGGCACGCTGCATCCGCTCACCCAAATCCTCGACCGCGCCATCGGGATTTTCCGCCGGATGGGTTTCGCGCTCGCGGAAGGGCCCGATGTGGAGACGGAATGGCATTGCTTCGACGCGCTCAACACACCGCCGGACCATCCCGCACGGAACGAGCAGGACACATTTTATTTGCCCGATGGACGACTGCTGCGCACGCACACCTCGACCGTGCAAATCCGCACGATGGAATCGGCGCCCCCGCCTATTCGCGTCATCGCGCCCGGCGCCGCCTTCCGGCGTGATGAGGTCGATGCGACGCACAGCGCGCAGTTTCACCAAATCGAAGGACTTTACGTGGATGAAAACGTGAGCGTGGCCGAGCTGAAAGGCGCGCTGGAGTTTTTTCTGCGCGAGCTTTTCGGCACGAACACAGCAGTGCGTTTCCGGCCGCATTTTTTTCCGTTCACCGAGCCCAGCTTCGAGATTGATGTAAAATCGGCGGCGCTGAAATCGGGCGAGAAATGGATCGAGGTTTGCGGTTGCGGAATGGTGCATCCCGCGGTGTTCGAAGCGATGAATCAAGCGCGGGGCGATCACGCCTACGATCCGGAGAAATGGAGCGGGTATGCCTTCGGCCTAGGGATGGATCGATTGGCGATGATTCTCTTCGACGTGCCCGATATCCGATTATTTGCGCAGAACGATTTGAGGTTTCTGCGGCAATTCGCATGAAATTCTCGGTTAACTGGCTGCGCGAGTTCGTGGAGCTGCCGGCGAGCACAGATGCACTCGCAGAGCTGCTCACGATGGCGGGCATCGAGATCGAAGGGATCGAAACGCGTGGGGGCGATTTCGACAAAGTTGTTGTCGCGCAGATCACGAATTCGAAACAGCATCCCAATGCCGACCGGCTCAGCGTCTGCCAAGTGGACGACGGCAGCGGAACTTCGCGGCAGATTGTTTGCGGAGCGACGAATTACAAAATCGGCGACAAGGTTCCGCTCGCGCTGCCGCGCGCGCAATTGAGCCGCGGACTGAAGATCCGCGCGAGCAAACTGCGCGGCGTTGAAAGCGAGGGGATGCTTTGCAGCGCGAAGGAACTTGGGTTCGGCGAAGATGCGAGCGGACTCTTGATTCTCTCGCCCGACGTGAAAGTCGGGACGCCGATCGGCGAGCTGTTTCCGCCGGATACGATTTTCGACGTGGAGATCACGCCCAATCGCGGTGATCTGCTGAGCCATTTCGGCCTGGCGCGCGAGATCGCGGCGATAACCCGCGCGTCATTCCGAGCGCAGCGAAGCGGAGTCGAGGAATCCCGCGGCGGACCTGACCGTGATACCACGGGATCCCTCGACTTCGCTCGGGATGACGGGAACGAGCGACGGGGCGGAATACAACTTTTCGCGTCGCGGGAATGTCCATTCTATTCCGCGCGACGAATCGACCACGTGAAGGTGGGGCCGAGCCCCGACTGGCTGCGCGCCAAGATCGAAAGCGTCGGCATTCGCTCGATTAACAACATCGTCGACATCTCCAATTTCGTGCTGCTCGAGCTGGGCCAACCGACGCATGCGTTCGACGCGGCGAAATTGCGCGGTGACATCAATGTGCGGCTGGCGCGCGAGGGCGAAAAGTTTCTCGCTCTCGATGGCAAAATATATTCGCTCAAGCCAGACAATCTCGTGGTCGCAGATGCTGAGCGCGCGGTCGGCCTCGCCGGCGTGATGGGCGGCGAAGAGACGGGCGTGAGCGAATCGACGACGAGCGTGCTGCTGGAGAGCGCGTACTTTTTATCGAGCAGCGTGCGCCGGACGGCGCGGGAATTGAATCTGCCGAGCGACGCAAGCTACCGCTTCGAGCGCGGTGTCGATCCGCAGATGATCTTGCACACCACACAGCGCGTAACGGATTTGATCTGCGAAATCGCCGGCGGAAAAGCGGCGGCTGAGATCAACATCGCTGGCGAACTGCCGCCAAATCCTCCCGACGTTTCGCTGCGCTACGAGCGACTTGATGCATTGCTCGGCACCCATGTGGAACCGGCAACGGCAGACGCGATTCTCATGCGCTTTGGTTTAGAGAAACAACAGTTCAGGTGGAAAATTCCGAGTTATCGCGGCGATTTGCGGCGCGATGTTGATTTGATCGAGGAGGTGGTGCGCGCGCACGGTATCGACGAGGTTCCGAGCGCGGACCGGAGCCGGTTTACGCCGCTGAGTGGGGCGGATCGTACTTACGATTTTGAGATTGAGCTGCGGCGCGATCTCATTGCGCTGGGGCTAAGCGAAGCGCGCACGTCGGCATTGATCGCGCGGAGTGAGCTAGCCAAGGCCGACGGCGCGATCGAGCTGCGCAATCCGCTGAGCGAAGATCATGTCGCATTGCGGACCAGTTTGGTTCCGGGATTGCTCGGGGCGCTGGCACGGAATATTCGCGCCGGGGCGGAACGCATCGCGCTGTTCGAGATTGGGAACGTTTTTGCGTCGCCGGGGGCAGAGCAACGACGATTGCTTGGGATGGTGATGAACGGGCAAGTTGCGTCAGGAAAGAACTGGCGGAAGGGAAAGAACCGGGCGTTTGATTTTTTTGACATCAAAGGAGTTGTGGACGCGCTGGGGACTGTCGCCGAGGACTCCGAAAGCTTTCGCGAGCAGGCGGGACGGCAGCTACAACGGGATGTCAGCAGCGGAGTTGCCAATTACGTTTGGAAACGTGTCGAGCAGCGGGGCTTTGTACTCGCGGCTGAGATTTTGCGCGGAGAGGAACGCATTGGCGTCTGTGGACAATTGAGCTCGGCGGAAGCGAGGGCGCTTGACGCAAGCGGCGCGGTGCTGTTGGCAGAGCTCGATCTCGCAGAACTCGCGCGGATGCGACGCAGCGCTGCGACCTTCAGGGATCTTGAGCGCTTTCCCGCGATACGGCGTGACATCGCGATGTTTGTCGCGCCAGATATTGGGCACGAGCAAATCCTGCGCGTGATCGCGTCGGCGAATGAACCGCTGCTGGAGCGAGTGGAGCTCTTCGATTTGTTCAGCGAAAAAGCTGGGGCAAACCCGGCACCGGCACGGAAGTCGCTGGCCTATTCATTGACATATCGCGACAAAAACCGCACACTCACTCACGAGGAAGTGAACGCGGCGCACGCGCGGATTCGCGAGCGGTTGCGAAAAGAGATTGCGGCGCAATTGCGCGAGTAGTTCTTTTGAAATAGCTGCGGTTGGCGGTTGAGAGTCGAGCAGGAAACCAGTGCTTTTCTCTCGGCTCTGAACCGGCAATTTTGCGGCGCTTTACCCTGCGGTGTTCGAGATACAGGTGAGATTCCCGA
>JBBPYF010000030.1:0-21879 GCA_038200165.1 Chthoniobacterales bacterium
CCGCCGGCTCGAGCTGAATGCGGACGTTGTTCTGCTCGCCGATGAAGATGAGCTGGCGCGCAGCGGTCGGATCATTGTTGCGCAGGAAGTAATGTGTGCCGAGCCTGAAGTTGTTCAGGTTAAACTCGGGGAAGTTGTCGCGATTGACGGTGTAGGGATAAAAGTCGTACTCCTCCAGCCGCCGACCGAAACGGCGACGCTCTTTGTATTTCCCCCAGAGGAAACCAAGCGCGAGCAGGAAGGCAGAGGCGATGACGGACGCGATGATGTTAATGGTGATGTCGCTGCCGAGGCGGTGCATCGTTAATGGAAGTAGCAGATGACGGCGCTGGTTGCGAGCGCGAAGATCAAGTACGGGAAGTTCGCCGAATGCTTTCGGTGCGACAATGACGGCGACAGCTGCAGCCCGGAATGTTTGCGGATCTATAATGTGCCGCTGGAGCTCGTTAGGGTGATGTTCTCGATGGCGACCGCGGGCGGCTGCGCGATGGCGTAAGCTACAGCTTCGGCGACGTCGGCGGGCGACATCATTTGCTCCCGCGGCCAATCGCCAGAAACAGCGTTCCATATTTCGGTGTCGGTGGCGGCGGGATAGATGTTAAGCACGCGCACCCGGTGCGGGCGAAGCTCTTCGCGAATAGCGGCAGACAAGCCATCGAGTGCGAACTTGCTCGCGCAATAGATGCTCCAGTTCGGGTAGGCATTCTTCGCTGCGATGGAAAGAATGTTGACGATGCTCGAGCCGGGGCGCATGCGCGGGGCGAAGTGTTGGGTAAGAAAGAAAGGGGCGGTGAGATTCACGCCGACCGTTTGCGTCCATTCCGCGAGAGTGATTTCGGTGAATGGTTTTACGACGGCCACGCCGGCATTGTTGACCAGTAGATCAATCGGCTCGTGGCCGACTTGCGCGATTAGCTGCTCTACTCCCGCCATCGTGGCAAGATCGTGGATGAGCTTGACCGGTTTCGTGTGTTCGTTTTGGAGCGCGTGACACGTCTCCTTCAACGCCACCGTGTCGCGACCGTGCAAAAGCAGCTGAACGTCAGGCGCCGCCAGGCGCAAAGCAATGGCGCGACCGATGCCACGACTTGCGCCGGTGATCAGATAACGCTTCATCGCGGCAGTCGCTCGAGCCGGCGCGAATAACACTCGATCATCCGCAAAAGTCGGATTTATCTTCCGTCATTGCGGGCGCAGGGTAAAACGATTGTTATCCGTTTCCCATAAACGTAAACGCATTAATCTGTGATCCAATGAATTATCCAACCGGGCCCAGAGGGCGTGAACGATATTTTCACCCGTGGAAGGCCGCGAATGGAACTCGGCCGTTTCAAGATCAAGATGCTTGTCGCGCCAGGAATCGAGACACCCATCGATAGCACTGCGCATCCGCTCGAAGCTAAATAGCGCGCCAGTGCGCGGATCATAGTCGCCGCCGATCGTGCTTTCTGTCACATACCAATGGCCATGACCGCCCAAGTTATTGCATTTGCCGAAAAGCTCGGCGTTCTTCTCTGCCGAGAATGCCGGAACATTCAGCCGATGCGCCGCGCTAAAGCAGCGCCGCATACCGAGGAACACCTGATCATCGCGCCCCGCTTCCGCGAAAAAGTCGTCGCGCTCGTGCAATCGCACCCGAATCAGGTGCTGCAAATCCGAGCCAGCCTGGAGAAGGAATCGAGCGAGCGATTCCGTCGTCGTCGGCCGATCGCGAAAAGCCTCCGATTCGTCGCTTAGATTCTTGTGATCGAGTTGATGGCGCATCGACGTGATGAACTCGGACATCTGCTGCTCGGGAATGAGCGGGCTCGATGACGAGTCGGCTACCCGAAAAGTAAGTCGCGCCCGATAGTTATGGCCATGTTCGTGAGTGGAAACGCCGAACAGATGCTGGTTCTCGGCATCGCTGAGTCGCGGCGACCTCGTCCGCCGCGCTGCCGAAAACTCAAACCAGTAGTTTGCTTCAATCGCGCCATCGCGGTAGGCCGTGGCACTGCGCTGCGGCGTCTCGCGCAGATGCACGGCTACTAGTTGCGCTGGATTTTGTTGGAAGAGCGGCGCGAGATCGAGCAGAAGCTGGCGCGCCACGTTTTCAGCGGTCGGCGCGATCTCGCGGAATGAGTCGTTATCTTCATTGAGGAAGTGGTGATCGTATCGCTCACCGATAATCGCGGCGGCGCGTTGCTTGATCTCACTGATGTTAATGAGCATGCCGGTAGTGGCATCGGGCGCGCCGGAGAAGATGAAATAGGCAGCGTAGTTGCGGCCTGTGCCGTAACGCGCAGCGCTCTCCGCGCCGTAGAGTCGCTGATTTTCCTCTGGGGAAAACTGCTCCGAGAACAAACGGCGTGAAGCGGAAAACTCGACGCGTTTGCTGACGGTAAGCAGCATTGCGTCTAGCTATTGAGGAGCGAGAGAAACTCGGAGCGGGTGCGCGCGTCTTCCTTAAAGGAGCCGAGCAAACACGAGGTCTTCATGACCGAGTTCTGCTTCTCAACTCCGCGCATCATCATGCAAAGATGCTTCGCTTCGATGACGACGGCGACGCCACTCGGATGCAATGTTTTCATGAGCGCATCCGCGATCTGCATGGTGAGATTCTCCTGAATTTGGAGCCGGCGGGCGAAGACATCGACAATGCGAGCGACCTTGGAAAGGCCGATGACTTTGCCACTCGGAATATAGGCGACATGCGCGCGACCGATGAATGGAAGAAGGTGATGCTCGCACATCGAGTAAAGCTCGATGTCCTTAACCAGAACTATTTCGCTCGCTTCAGATTCGAAGATGGCGCCATTGACGATCTCATCCAGGCTTTGCCGGTAGCCAATGGTGAGAAATTCGAAGGCGCGCGCGGCCCGGCCGGGAGTTCTTAGCAAACCTTCCCGCTCTGTATCTTCGCCGATCGCTTCGAGCAGATTGCGAAACGAGCTCTCCATTCCCGCAAGCTTGGCGGCACCGCAGCGCGGGATTTTACTGATGCGGCGCTCGGCTGCTTCCAGCTCCGCTTCGATTCCTGAGTCCCCGTCGCGCATCTCGCGACTAGTCGAGCCAGCTAAGTGGATACTTCTCGTCGTCGAGCGCGAGCGCATCCTCTGTTAACTCGAGGGTGTGCTCGGTGTCGAACATGACAGCGAGCTCCTCCGTGCGTTGTGCATTCTTGCTCGCCATGATCGTCCCGGGATGTGGGCCATGCGGGATGCCGCGGGGATGCAGCGTAATGGAAGCCGCCTCGATGCCGCGGCGGGATCCGAAATTGCCGCGCACATAAAAGAGAACTTCGTCGGCCTCGACGTTATCGTGAACCCACGGGATCTTCACCGCCTCGGGATGGTAATCGAGCATGCGCGGCGCAAAGGTGCAGACGACGTAACCGCGAATCTCGAAGGTCTGGTGGATCGGCGGCGGCTGATGGACAGTGCCCGTGATCGGCTCGAAGTCCTGCGCGTTGAAGGTGTAGGGATAAAGGTGGCCATCCCAGCCGACGACATCGAATGGATGATGAGCCATGGTCACCCGGGTCCAGCGCGGGCCATCCTTCACCAAAATTTCGATGTCTCCGTCGCTATCAACGGTGATAATCTCGCTCGGTCCATGAAAGTCGCGTTCGCTGTAGGGGGAGCCCATTCGAATCTGACCTTCATGATTTAAGTAACGATGCGGAATCTTAACCGGGCCGGAGGATTCAAGGATGAGGTAATCTTCTTCTTCGACCTTATCGGGAACGAGGCGGTAAGTAATGCCGCGCGGAATCACGATGTAATCTTCCGCCCGGTAACGCAGCTTGCCGAAGGCGCTCTCCAGGGCGCCCCCTCCCCTGAAGACGAAGATGATCTCATCCGCGCCGCCATTCTTGTAATACTCGAACTGCTCGTAGGTCTTCTCCGGGCGTAGCCGATACGCGACAATGTCCTGGTTGAAGAGAATAGGAATACGGCCGCGGTAGAGGTCACCGCGCCGCGGAATGTTCGCCGTCTTAAGATGATGATGTCGCAGCGGGCTGTTCGCGATCTTCTTTAGCTCCTTGCATTCGAGCAGCTCGACGTTGCGGACCCGGGTCGGCGGCCGCAGGTGGTAACAGATGGAGAACGCTTCGTTGAAGCCTTCCGTAGTAAAGACATGCTCGTAAGCGATGCCTTCGTTCTTGTAAGTAGGCCGGTCTCCGTTGCGATGGAACCAGATATGATGCTTGCGCGGAATCTCACCGAGTTTCTGATAGTAAGGCATGGTTGTTTACGAAGTTAGAGGTTGCCGCGTGCGGCTTGCTCATGCTCGAGCGCCTCGAACAAGGCTTTGAAGTTACCTTTGCCGAAACTCTTGGCGCCCTTGCGCTGAATAATTTCGAAAAACAAGGTCGGCCGGTCTTCCACCGGCTTCGAAAAGATCTGCAGCAGGTAGCCTTCATCGTCACGATCGATCAGAACGCCGAGGCGTTGAAGCGGCTCGATGTCTTCATCGATGTGACCGACACGGTCGAGCACTGTCTCGTAATAAGCCTCGGGTATCTTCAGGAATTCGAGGCCGCGCTGTTGTAGTTGGGTTACGGTAGAGACGATGTCATTCGTCGCGATCGCGACGTGCTGGACGCCCTCCCCGTTATAGAACTCGAGATATTCTTCCACCTGCGACTTCTTCTTGCCTTCCGCCGGCTCATTGATCGGGAACTTGACGTAGCCATTCCCATTACTCATCACCTTGCTCATCAAGGCTGAATATTCAGTGGAAATATCCTTGTCGTCGAAGGTCAGGATATTGCGGAAGCCCATCACTTCTTCGTAGAACTTGACCCAGGGGTTCATCTGATTCCAGCCGACGTTGCCTACGCAATGATCGACGTAAAGGAGGCCAGTCTGATTTGGGCGATAGCTTGATTCCCACTTCTGGAAGCCAGGCATGAAGATGCCGTTGTAACTACCGCGCTCGATGAAAAGATGGACGGTATCGCCATAGGTATGAATGCCGCTCATGACGAGCTGGCCATCGCCATCCGTCAACTTCACTGGTTCGAGAAAGCTCTTGCCACCGCGCCTTGTCGTTTCCTCCCAAGCGGAGGTAGCATCCTCCACCTTGAGCGCGATGGCTTTGACTCCGTCGCCATGTTTGTAGACATGGTCCGCAATGGGATTGTTCGGCCGGATCGGAGTAGTAAGAATGAAGGTAAGCTTGTTCTGCCGCAGAACGTAACTGGCGCAGTCTCGATTGCCGGTCTCCGGCCCGGAGTAAGCGAGGCTCTGGAAGCCAAATGCTGTTTTGTAGTAATGGGCGGCTTGCCTGGCGTTGCCGACATAAAATTCAACGTAGTCAGTCCCTTGCAGTGGCAGAAAATCGTGATCGGCGGCAGGAGTGGCCTGGCGAACCGGCGCTTCGAGTGTTGTTTCCATATTAATAAGTGGCTGGGCGCGTCAGCAACCGTGGCACGCCTCCGTAATATAAATCGTCTGGCAGCCGCCGCAAGGTCGCTGGCAAACCGCGGCAGCGCGGTTATGATTTTTGCCGCAGTGAAACGTTTTGTTTACGAAATCAGCGAGAGCTGGAAAATCGCGGCTTCGCAAATGCGTTCAAACATGACCCGCTCGACCCTCACCGCGCTCGGCGTGATCATCGGCATCGTCGCCGTCACGCTCATGGGCACGGCGGTTAACGGCATCCAGACCGGCTTCGATAACTCCATGTCGGTGCTGGGCGATGACGTGATCTACGTGAACCAATGGCCATGGGCGCGGGTGAATGATTGGTGGAACTATCGCGACCGGAAGAAGATCAAAACTGAATACGCCGCGCAGCTGAATCGCATGATCGCGGCCACGCCGAACTCGAACCTCGTCATCGCCGTGCCGCGGGCGAGTTTTTTCCGCAGCGTGAAGTATGGCGCCAACGAGGTGAATAATATTTTCGTCATGGGCACAACATCCGATTACGTGCTGACCTCGACGGTCGATTGCAAAGAAGGCCGCTTTTTTAACGAGATGGAATCGCGCGATGGCGCCAATGTCTGCGTCATCGGCTACGATGTGGCCGATGCGCTTTTCCCGAATGCGAGTTCGATTGGCAAAAATGTTTTAATCAACGGACAGCAGTTCAAGGTGCTTGGGGTGAACTCGCGCCAGGGCACATTCCTCGGGTTGTTCAGCTGGGATTCGATGGTGGTGATGCCGCTGCCGGCATTCAACAAATACTTCAGCGCGAAAAGCGAGTCGGACATCCTGGTGAAGGTGAAGGACAAGACCAGACTGGCCGATGCAAAGGATGAGCTCACGGGATTGATGCGGCGAGTGCGCGCGCTGCCTCCGGAGAAGAAGGATGATTTCTCCATTAACGAGCAACAGGCATTCAAAAGCACGCTCGATCCGGTGAAGAATTCCATCGCGATCGCGGGCTTGTTCATCACGGGTCTGTCGCTCTTTGTTGGCGCGATCGGCATCATGAACATCACATTCGTGAGCGTGAAGGAGCGAACGAAAGAGATCGGCACGCGCAAGGCTTTGGGTGCGCGGCGGCGAACGATTCTGCTGCAGTTTCTGATTGAATCGACGGCGCTCTGCCTGCTCGGCGGGTTCATCGGGCTGGTCATCGCATATCTCATTTGCGCGAGCATCGCGGCCGCGCTGCCGTCGTTCCCGATCCATTTCTCGTTAGGCCTTGTCGTCATGAGTGTGATCGTGTCGGTCATGACGGGCCTGGTCTCCGGGTTTGCGCCAGCGTGGTCGGCCTCGCGGCTCGATCCGGTGACAGCGTTGCGGTATGAATAAGAACACCACAGAGGACACAGAGGGCACGGAGTTTCACAGGAGAACTAATGCGCTCAGCAAGGCGGTCATTGGCGCTGCGATTGAAGTGCATCGGGCACTTGGGCCGGGACTTCTGGAGTCCGGCTATGAGATTTGTCTGTGCCGAGAGCTAAGCTTGCGCGGAATTCAGTTTCGGCGAGAGCTGTCGCTTCCGGTGGAATACAAAGGCGTAAACCTGGACTGCGGGTATCGCGCTGACATTGTTGTTGAAGGCCTGCTGTTGCTTGAGCTCGAGGCTGTCGACCAGTTGCTGCCGATCCACGAAGCGCAATTGCTCAGCTATCTGAAGCTGAGTAGTTGTCCGCCCGGCCTGCTCATTAACTTTAATGTCGAACTCCTCCGACACGGAATTCGACGGCGCGTCTTGAATTCTGGTTTCCCTCTATTCGCCTCCGCGTCCTCTGTGAACTCTGTGGTGGATCTGGGAAGGTGAAACCGAGTCGTTCCCGCATCATGTTTGGCGAAATCGTGCGCATGGCGCTGTCGTCGCTAAGCGTGAACAAGCTGCGCACTGGGCTAACGATGATGGGTATAACCATCGGCGTTTTTTCCGTTATCTCGGTGATGACGGCGGTGGGCGCGCTGCAGAACTCCATCGAGACGGGGCTGACGCTCTTTGGCTCGAACATTTTCCAGTTCGCCAAATTTCCACCTAATGTGAACGCCGGCGGCGCGATGCAAAAAAAATACGAGAACCGGCGCAACATCACTTACGCGCAGGCGCTGCGTTACGGGCAACTGATGGAAGGCCATGCGCGCGAGATTTGCCTCAAGAGTTTCGATTTCAAAGGGCAGGCCGTTTATAACGGATTAAAGACTCCGCCAAGTCTAACCGTTTGCGGCACTAACCAGAGCTTTCTCACCGCTAACGCCTACGCGCTGGCTTACGGCCGCAACATCAACGACGAAGACGTCGAGTTCGCGCGCAGCGTGCTGGTGGTGGGCAATCAAATCGAGAAAACGCTTTTCCCGCACGAGTCGCCGATCGGGCGAGAGATCCGGCTGAACGGACACATCTTTACCATCGTGGGCGTGCTGGAGGAGAAAGGGACGTCGTTCGGCCAAAGCCAGGACGACATCTGCATCATGCCGATCACCCGGTTTTTTGAGAACTACGGCGAAGCCAAGCGCACGGTGAACATCGCGACGCAATCGTACGCGCAGGAAAACTACGACGCGACATTTGACCGCGGCGTCGGCGC
The DNA here is from genome assembly GCA_038200165.1 of Chthoniobacterales bacterium. Lineage (GTDB taxonomy): Bacteria > Verrucomicrobiota > Verrucomicrobiia > Chthoniobacterales > UBA10450 > AV69. Next base: position 7,991 of record JBBPYF010000030.1, read on the forward strand.
GATGCGCATTGCGCGCGGATTGAAGCCGAACCAGGACAATGATTTCGAGATTTACACGAACGATTCGCTGAAAAGCGCGTTTATCTCGGTCGCTGGAGTGGTGCGCATCGGCGCGTTCGTCATTAGCTTTATCGCGCTGGTCGCGGCCGGGATCGGAATCATGAACATCATGCTGGTGAGTGTGACGGAGCGGACGAAGGAGATCGGGGTGCGGAAGTCGATCGGCGCGCGCAGTCGGGATATTTTGCAGCAGTTTCTGACGGAGGCGGTTTTTATTTCAGAAGCGGGTGGCGTTCTCGGGATTGTGCTGGGGGTGATCGGGGGAGATTTGCTCGCGTACTGGCTAAAGGTGGATCTGATCTTTCCGTATGGATGGGCGATCGTGGGACTGGTGGTGTGTTCGGCCATCGGGATTGGGTTTGGGTTTTATCCGGCATATCGGGCGGCGGCGTTGGATCCGATTGAGGCGTTGAGATACGAATAGACGGGCTGCACCCAGTAACTCAGGCTTCCAGCCTGATTGTCGATTATGCTCCCAGCTTAGCCGGTTCGGCACGCAGGATGCCCGCCCGACGATCAGGCTGGAAGCCTGAGTTACGCGGGCGGGGCACGCAACTTGCGCCGCTTGGCTTCCATGCGCTCTGTTCTCTGTGTCTTAAGCTGCTGTGGCTCCACCTGCCAAGACTGCCGAACATAGCGTTCTCCTCATCGAGGAATACGACGCTCTTGCGGTCGCGATCGAATCGGCGCTGAAGAAATTTGCGCCGCAACATCGCGTCCACGTCGCCCGCACCTTGCCGGAAGCTCGCACCACCGCGCTCGCGCACGGGCCGGGTCTTATCATTCTGGACTTTGATCCACCGCATCCCGGCGCGCTCGCGTTTTTCGACCAGATGAAAACAGGGCTGCCGCAGACGCGCGTGCTCGTGATCGCGGCTGGCACGCCGCGCGATTTACCGGTGGAACGCGGCGGGCAAAGTGCGTTGCAGTTTCTGGAGAAACCCTTCGAGTTGGTCGATTTCGGCGCGGCAGTGCAGGCGTTGCTCGGTCCGTGGCGGGAGACGGGGACATCGCGCGGCACAGTGCGTGATTTCGGCTTCGTCGATGCCATCGCGCTGGGTTGTCTGGCTGGGGGCGATTCGGTCATTCAGCTCCAGGCTGGCGATGATCGCAGCGGTCAATTGCATTTGCACAACGGCCACATCGTCCATGTGGCGACATCGGAAACCGAAGGCGAGGCCGCGCTGGTCGAAATGCTGTCGTGGAACGGTGGAACGTTGATCGAGATGCCGCGTGTGAACTTCCCGCGGCACAGCATTCAGGCGCCGTGGATACCGACGCTGATCGAGGCGTTGCGCCAGGCAAGGAAGCGTCAGCCGCCGGTCGCGCCGCCACCGCCAAGCCAACCGGAGGAAACTCAGCCGCCGGCAAAAACTGGGCCGAAGATTCTCGTCATCGACGACACGGAGATGCTGCTCATTTTTGTCGAAGACTCGCTCACAATCGCGCGGCCCGATTTGCAAGTCACGACCGTGCTCACCGGTTTGCACGGCGTGAAGGAAGCGGAGCGGCTCGTGCCTGAACTCGTGCTCTGCGATTACGATTTGCCCGATATCAAAGGCGACGAAGTCTGTCGCCGCATCGGGGCGGACGAAAAGACGGCGCGTGTTCCGATCGTCATGATGTCGGGCCACGTGCATGAAATGGCGGCGGTGGCGGTGAAGTTGCCGAACGTGGTGGCGACAATCGCAAAGCCATTTTTGTCAGAGGCGCTCGTCACGCTCGTGCAGCAGACGCTGAAGGAAGGGCCGCTACGCGAGCAGCCGAAAGCACCCGCGGAAAGGAACGCGACAGCGGAAAAACCCCCATCGGCCGAGCCACCGCAGGTTTCGGAGATTTTGCAGCCACAGATGGCGATCGACATTGCCGCCGACGAGTCAAGTCGTGCGAGTGATGACCGATCGCCGATCAGTGCGAGTGCCGCCCGGACTTGGCTCAGCGAAGCGGCTACAGATTTGAGCGCGAATGAAGTGTTGCTCGATCTGCCGCTCGATGTCGTCGCCATGCAGGTGACTTCTTCTTTTCAAATTGGATCCATTCGCGCGCGACCAGCGTCACCGACGGTGACGATTCAAATTCCGGCGCTGGCAGCACGCGCTGCGCTGCCGCTCGAGACCGGCTTTGTTCTGGGACCGGTGGACATAGACAACGACGGCCACATCTCGACCGTGCGGCTGCTACCGACGCGGCAGCCATTTCGGCAGGTCGAGTCGCGCACAGCTTTCGCCATTGGTGGCCTCACCGTTCTGCCGTCCGAGGAGCGGGAACGTGTGCAGTTGATGTCGGTGGAAGCGTCGCGCATGACGATGCAGTTGTTTGCGCCGCTCGAGCTGATCTCGGTGGAATTCTCGGCCAATCTCGATGTGCGACAGCTGGTGCTGCGCTGTCGTGGCAGCGCCGTGCGCGTGACCCTCAACGCGCACGCTTCGGCAGCGCACACCGGCGCAATGTTCGTCACCAAAGCGGTGCGTCTCGACGAGTCGCAGCACATCACCGAGCTGACGCTGGCGCCGGTATAGCCCCGAAATCTTTCGGGGAACCGTTACTCCAGACCGACTGCGCGAAACGTCTCGTCCACATGGCGGAAATGGGCATCGAGGGAACAGAGCTCGTCGATTTGCGCAGCGGATAACTTCGCCGCGATCTCCGGCTCCGCCTTGGCAATTTCCGCGAATGATTTGTCGCCATTCCACGTTTTCATCGAGGCGCGTTGCACGGCTTCGTAGGCGGCCTTGCGTTCCGCTCCGGCGCGCGTGAGCGCCAGCAAAATCGATTGGCTGCAATAGAGACCTTTCGTCAGTGCAAGATTGCGCTGCATGTTTTCCGGGTAAACGCGCAATCCGCTCACCAGCGCGTGCAATTTCACCAGCATGTAATCGAGCAGCGTGCACGAGTCCGGAAGAATGATGCGCTCGGCGCTGGAGTGACTGATGTCGCGCTCGTGCCAAAGGGCCACGTTCTCCAGCGCAGCGATCGCATTTCCGCGCACCACGCGGGCAAGCCCGCTCAGCCGCTCGCCCGTAATGGGATTGCGTTTGTGCGGCATGGCAGAACTGCCTTTCTGGCCCTCGGCGAAAAATTCCTCCACCTCGAGAACTTCGGTGCGCTGGAGATGACGGAATTCCGTGGCCCAACGATCGATCGAGCACGCGATCAACGCCAGCGTGGTGAGAAATTCCGCGTGCCGATCGCGCTGGATGATTTGCGTCGAGATTTTCGCCGGCCGCAGACCCAGGCGGTCGCAAACTTCGGCTTCGATTCGCGGATCGACATGCGCGTGTGTGCCGACCGCACCGCTGAGTTTTCCGACGCGAATCCGCTCGTGTGTTTGCGCGAGGCGTTCCTGCGCGCGGCCGAATTCATCGAACATCAGCGCCAGCTTGAGACCGAAGGTGATCGGCTCGGCGTGAATGCCGTGGCTGCGTCCGATCATCGGTGTGGTTTTGTATTGCCGCGCTTTCTCTGCGATGGCATCGCGCAGGTCGCGCAAATCCTCGGCGAGAATGTCCGCCGCCGCGTTCATCTGCACCGCGAGCGTGGTGTCGAGGATATCCGATGAAGTTAACCCCTGATGAATCCAGCGCGCCGCCGGACCGACGGAAGCGGCGACGTTCTCAAGGAACGCGATGACATCGTGATTCGTGCGCTTCTCGATCGCGACAATTTCGCTGATGGAGAACTTCGCTTTCTTCCGAATCTCGGCCGCGTCTTCAACCGGAAGGAGCCCGAGCCGCGCCATCGCTTCACAGGCGAGCGTCTCGATTTCGAGCCAGGTCTGGAATTTGCGCTCGTCCGACCAGACGGCGCGCATCTCTGGCCGGGAATAACGATCAATCACCGGCGCAAGATAAAACGAAAAAGCGTCGAGCGTTCAGCAAAAAAACAAAAACGCTCCAGCAGGCATGCCGCTGGAGCGTTCCGGAAAATGGAACTCGCGTCGAATTAGCAAACCTTCGCGCGCAGAAATCGGCCGTGATCCTCCACGCGCACGCGGCCACTGCCGAGCAAATCGGCCACGGTGGCTACGGTTTCACGGCTGCTCTTGGTGCAGGAACTGACGGCGAGGATAAGATCGCCGAGGGAAAGTTTTTTGGGCTGGCGCAGGATCTGAGAGTTCTTTTTCATGCTTCTTTATTCTGACAGCAAACATAATGCCAATGTTCATTCGATTCTTCGTTAGCAGGTAACTCGCGTAGCAAGAACGTTCTAGCCCGTCCACAGCCGAACATTGAGGTGACACTTGTGTTCGTTTTTGGTACGCCGCTCAGCGCGTCGCAAAACCGGGTGCTGCCGCCTCTGCCAAAAGCTGATCCATCTGCGTCAGCACCTGCGCAGGCCCGATGTACGTGTTACGAACATAGCTGTCGGCCAGCACTTTCCCGCCGCCATCGACGATAACAAGGTCGGGAATTCCCTTGCCGGCGTATTTCATCAGGCCAGGAACGTTGCTCAGTTTGCCGTACTCGACACCCGGCCAGGGCATTCCGGTATCGCGCATGTATCCGGCCATGGCCTCAGGAGTTTTGTCGGCGCTAATAAAAATGATCTCAAACTCCGGATGCTCCCGCGCGACTCTGTTGTAGTACTCGACCAGCAGCGGAGTAAACTTGCGGCAAGGCGGGCACCAGTGCGCCGAGAAATAGAGGCCGTAGATTTTCTTGCGGTTAAGCTCTTCGTCATAATAGGAAGTGAGCAGCCCATTCTGCGAATGAACGAGGTTGCCCTTAAGCGCGGTCGCGATTGTGTCGGTCGACGACTTGGCGTTGTTCGCCGCTGATCTGGCAGGTTGGATTGGCGAAGTGATGTGATCGTTCGCGAGCGCGCGCTGCTGCTCCTGTTGTTCGCGTTGCCGGCGCACCTTTTCCATTTCTTCCTGCGGTGCGGCAAACCTGCCGCTCGTGAGAGCACCGAGCAGTTGCGGGGTGGCGCCGGCTTCGATCAGCTTCTTGCGCTTTGTTTCATCCAGCGTGTCACCGAAATGACGCGCGGCAAGTTCCTGTTCGACGGCGCTGGAGCTGTAACCGGAACGGAGCATGAGACTGATGTCGCTTACGGTGAGAGGCAACGTCGCCGCGCAGACGACCGATGCGGCGAGCAATCCCAGGAACCTGAAATAGCGCATTCATCTTTCGCAGCAGAAGGCCTGCCAGTCGACGGCGCTCACAGACCGCGCCGCTACAGCGCGTTGTGCGGCTTTATCGCGGAACGCTGACTCGCGCCGTCAACGGCGGCTCTGATCAAAAAACTTCCGCGCTTCGTTGTAGGAAGGTTTGGCCGCGCAGGCGGCGTCGAAAAGTTGCTTGGCCGCGTCATTTTGCCCGATCGCCCAGGCAAAGACTGCGCAATGCCATTTGCGATCAGCATCAGCGGCAAATGCATTCGAAACCGTGACTAACGTCGCCGGCGGAAGTTTGAGCCAGTCAAGCTCGGTGGACCCGTAAGGATTCCGCAGTTTCAGCGAGGTCGGGCTCGCCCCGGCGATGCCGCTGTATTCGGCGCTGTTCGCCACCACCCGGCCGTTGTATCCGCGCGTGTTCAGGTCGCTGATCAATTGCGCCTTCCACTCAACCAGCCACCCGGCCGCGCGCTCGTACTCATCACGGCGAGCTTTGAGCGACGGCTCGGTCACGCGCGCTTTCCGCACCGCCTCGGCCGCGCCCGCGAAATCGTAAACTGCCGTCGCCCGCCGGAAAGCTTCGAGCGCGCCATTCCATTCCGGCGTCTCGCCCGCGAGCAATCCCTGGTGTTGTTGCTCGCGCTGCACTTTGTCCGCTGATTCGGCATCGCTCAATCGATTGGCCAGGTTTTTTTCTTGGAAGACAGCCTCACGCGCGATGCCGCTGCCCTTCTGCAGCTTGGGAATAAGAGCGCGCAAACTTTCGAGCACGCTGCGCACTTCCGCCGCACTCTTTGCGCCGCTACGTTTGTCGCGCCAGGCCAGCCATGCGCGACAATCCTCCAGATATTTTTGTCCGAGCGTCTTGTATTCAGCCATCCAGGGGAAATCCTTCGGCGGCGGAGCGCGGACGAACGCATCGAGCAACTCGGCGGCGTCGCTGAAGCGGCCGAGGTCGACGTCGACCAACCCCAGAAAGAAAAGCGCGAACGGCCGCGCCACGTGGCCGGGCACATCACTCAGCGTGATGGTGCTGTGCGCGTTGGCACGGCGCGCCGTCTCCAGCAGAAAAGCGCCGAGTCGCCGATCGGCAAACCCACTGGTGCCAGCGTTCTCGACTTCCTGCAGCGCCTGGCGCATTTGCGAAGGCTCATGATCGAGCAACGCCGCGACTGCCTGGTTCAGTTTTGCCCAATCATAAATCGGCTGTTTATTTTTCGTGTCGGCGCCGAGCCGGGCGAAGGCTGCGCGCGCTGCGGTGTATCCGCCATCGACCAGTTGCCGGCGCGCTTCTTCGAATTGACGGTTTACATCGATCGGAGAGGCCGTGGCGGTGGCGGCGGTTACAGCGGTCCCCCCTTGCACAGGCCGCGCGTGACGGGAAAAAAACCAGCCGGCGATCGCGGCTGTGATCATGACCAGCGCGATCGTGAGCAGGATTGGCTTGAGGTGCGAAGGGGCTTGTTCGCCGAGGAGAATCCGGCGCGCTTTTTCCAGCGCAGCGATGACCGCGTCATAGGAGTGATAGCGCAGCCGCGGATCGGGCGCGATCATGCGGCCGATAACGGCGGCGGTGGCAGGCGAAACATCCGGCGCCACCTGATTGAGTTTCAGCGGCCGATTTTTCAGCGCGCGTAACTCGGCCGCCGAAGTGGTTTCGCCTTCGAAGGGAGGGCAACCTGCCACGGCATGGAACAGCGTCGCGCCCAGACTGAATATGTCGCTGCGGAAATCTTCCGGCGCATTATTCAGCCGCTCCGGCGCGACGTAGTACGGCGTGCCCCAGATCGCGCCGGGATTTTGTCCATGCGGATCGGCCAGACCAGCGAGACCGAAGTCGCTAATCTTGGCCGTTCCGTCGCTGCCGAAAAGAATGTTCGCCGGTTTCACGTCGCGATGGATCAATCCCTTCTGAAATGCGGCGCGCAATCCCCGCGCCACTTCAGTGCCTGCGCGCAGCACTTCCTCCTCCGGGAGCTTGCGCTGCTCCTCGATGATGTCGTCGAGCGTGCCGCGATCGACCAGCTCCATCACCAGATAATATTGCTCATGCGCGCGGCCGAAGGAAAAAACCTGCACAACATTGGCGTGATTGACTGAGGCCGTCACTCGCGCTTCCTGCTGCAATTGATCCACGTACTCAGGGCCGAGATCCTTGCGCAAAACCTTGATCGCCACTTCGCGGTCGAGCTGAGTGTCGCGCGCTTTGTAAACTGTCCCCATCCCGCCGGTGCCGAGCGTTTCCAGCAGCTCGAAGTGATCAAAGGATCGCGCCGCGCGCACGCGCACACCGCATTGCGAGCAAGGCACACGCGCCAGCGGCTCCGCGTCGGCCGTATCAACGGAGCTGCCGCATTGCGGACACGAAATGGTGTTCGCATCGCTCATTTTCCGCGATAGTAGCATTCTCGTTTTTCTCGCGCCAATGACCGCGCCGTCATCCCCTGCCCTTCGCGAGCTGGTTGTCGCGAAAACTGACGCCCGCATGCGTCTGGACCGATTCCTCGCGCGCGAGCTGCCGGAGTTTTCGCGTGTGCGAATTCAGAAGCTGATCCGCGAGGGATCAGTGTTGTTGAATGGCGAGACGGCACGGCCGCGGGAGATGGTGCGCAGCGGGGACCGGGTGAGGGTAAGAATGTCAGTGGCACGTACGATTCTGCCCCGAAAGCATTCGGGGCAGCTACAACCGGCGGCTGCGACAAATCCACTTTCCATTTTGTTCGAAGACGATGATCTCATTGTGGTGAACAAAGCGGCCGGTGTAACTGTTCACGCCGGCGCTGGACAAAACTCCGGCACACTGGTGGACGCGCTCATCGCTCATTGCACAAATCTCTCGGGCATCGGCGGCGAAATGCGTCCCGGCATTGTCCACCGGCTCGACAAGCAGACCAGCGGTTGCCTTGTCGCCGCCAAGAATGATGCGACGCATCTCGATCTTTCGCGGCAATTCGCGGCCCGCACGGTTGAAAAGATTTATCTGGCGCTGGTTGCTGGAAAAATGCGCCGGAATGCGGGAACAATCGACGTCGCGATCGCGCGGCATCGCGTTCATCGCACGAAGATGGCGGTGGCGCGGGAAGGGGGCCGGGAGGCGCGCACGGATTTTCGCGTGCTCCGCAGCGGCGCGGAAGCGAGTCTGATCGAGTGCCGTTTGCACAGCGGACGCACCCATCAAATTCGCGTGCATCTGCAACATCTCGGACATCCCATTTTAGGCGATACCGTTTACGCCGGGCGGCGTGCAGGAAAATTTCCACGGCAAATGTTGCACGCGTGGAAGCTTGCCTTCGATCACCCGCGCACGAAACGGCGAGTGCATTTCGAAGCGCCGCTGCCACAAGATTTCGACGACGCAATTCGCGAAGCGTTGTAGCTGCCCCGAAAGCTTTCGGGGCAGAGCTTGGGTGAAACAACGCAGTTCCATCCACGTTCCGCGGCCGAGGACGGACGCGCAGCTAGCTCTCGCTCGCGCGCGGAAATCTCTGCAGCGTGAGCATCATCAGCGCAAACAGCACCGGCAGCACGATGATGCCGCGCATCCACGGCTCGGCGTGCCACGGCAGCGCGAAGAGGCGTTCATTGAAAAAGAGATAATAGGTAAAAATGGTAACCGCGAGGAAATGCCAGGCATAAGCGCGCCGCCACGTGGCCGCGGGTAAAATCCACGCCACATACCAGGCATGCAGAACTGGCGCGAAGATGATCGCCAGCGCCAGCGACCAGAGAAAACAGCGCCGCCAATTGCGCACGAAAATCACGGCGACAATGGCCGCGCCCACGAGAATGACAACATCGTAACGGTAATACTGCTGATGCCAGTTCGGCAGCACCGTCTCTTCGCTCAGCCACCAGAACAAATCATTGAGGCGGCTGACGTGATTGAAGTCGCCGAAGAAATTTCCGAACGCTGGGAAATGGAAGAGCCAGCTCGCCCCCACCGGAATGGCGATGGCCAAGGCCAGCGCCGCGAAGTAGCGACGCAAGGCGAAGGCACACGGCAGAAAGACCACGATCATGACCGGGCGAATGGCGATGGCGATCCCGAGCGGCACGGCCGCACCGAGCGCGAAAAGCCAGCGCGCTTTGCTCTTCGATTCGAAACGCGTGAGACAAACGATAAGCGCGACTAACGCAAGCAGCAGCACGCTGTCGAAATGCGCCGCGCCGGCAAAACTGTAAGCGATGAGCGGATTCCACGCGTACCAGGCGACGGTGCGAAGATCGACGCAGCAGAGCAGCAGCGCGACGGAGGCGAGGTCGGCCAGGCCGAAGATGATTTTGAAAATGAGCGCGTTGTCGCCCGCTGGAATGCTACGGAACAAAAGCTCGGCGCCGGGAGCGAAGCCCGTCGGCTCGTCATTGCGCGGCACGCGACCAAGCTCGGTAACCGCGCCCGCGAGGTGCGGGTGATCGGGCGCGAGTTGATACGGATCGAAGCCGATGCGCTGAATGGCACCGTCGACCTGATAACGCCAGACTTCGCTGCTGGGCGTGAGCGGCAAAGCCATGAGACGGAGAGCGATTGTTGCCGCCCAAAAAACGATGAGTGCTGATCTCCCCGCGTCAGCAAATTCGGTGGCTGCGAGCAGGTACGCCAGCCCGCAAACAATGGCGCAAGCGACAAATTTCACCGGCATCATTTCCAGCGTCCAATCATCGAAAAAATTCAGCGCGCCGAAGAGAGCGAGCTGCGCGACCAGCGCCAGGCAAAGACCCGGTTTCATGTTTTGTGCTGCCGTTTCATCACGGCCAGACCGGCGCGATGCGCGGCGAGATCGACCAGCTCGGCCACGCGCGAGCGGAGCCGTTGCGCGCGCGTGGCGAGGAAGATGACAAACAGCGCATACGGCACGGCGAAAAACAGCGGCACGTGTCCGGCATTGAGAAAATGATAGATGAGCAGGCTGAGCACGATGAGATTCACGAGCACGGTGGTGGTGACGTAGCGATAAAGGAGCCGCACACGGGTGAGGCATTTCGGGCCACCGTGATATTCGGTCACGCTTTGCAGGATGATGCTCCACCAGAAATTGCCGTAGATTTGCAGGTCCCATTCCTGCCAGCCGGTGTCGATTGAGTAGCGCCAATTCTCGGCTTCCAGCAGCGTGATGATTTCGCTGAGCAATGCGTGCCGGTCTTTCCCCTCTTCGCTCCAGTAAATGCGGGTCCGCCTTCCGCGGCCGCGCTCTTCTGCGCCGGGAAGATTTTCGTGGGTGGCGATAACAGCCGCGGGCGTGCGTTTGAAATGGAGCCAGGTGAAATAACGCGACCAGCCGCGCACGAGCGGTTGCAGAAACGCGAGCACCATCACGAGCAAACGCGAGGGCACGGTGTCGAAGCGCGGCTCGACCCGCGCCCTTACCATGTAGGAAAGCGCGACGCACAATGTGCCGCCAAGCATGAGATACGGCACGATGCGCAGCGGCGGCACGAAAAAGCCGAGCCCGAAAAGAAACAACGTGAGCGCCAACCATTCGATGCTGCTGAGGTAAGCCGCGACTTCCGATTGCGGCGTCGGATAGATCGATTGGAAAAATCCGTCACCGAAAATGCCGTGGTAAATAATGGGCCGATTGATGAACCAGCTGAAACGCGGCGTGCCGTAGATTTGGCCGCGCCATTTCGCGGTGCCGGTCGGGCCGAAGAAGATGAGATGCTTGAAACGCAGGAGTGATTCGGCTTCGCCGTAACCTTGCTGCTGTTTGCGAAATGCACGCAGGGTAAACCGCCGATGATGCCACACCACGGCGGTGGGACTGAAGGCAATAACACTGCCGGCTTGTTGAACGCGCCAGCAGAAATCGACGTCGTCACCGGCGGCGTGATATTCGGGATCAAAGCCACCGACGTTCTCAAAAGCCCAGCGCCAGAACGCCATATTACAGCCGGGGACGTGCTCGGCGATTGTGTCAGTTAACAAGACGTGACTCGGTCCGCCCGGCGCGGCCGCGACGCACGCCTGAATCCAGCTTCGCGCCGGCGGAGAAAAATTCGGGCCGCCCACTCCGGCGTAATCGCCGCCCGTGAGCGTGCCGATAAGATAGTAGAGCCAGTCAGCATCCGCCATGCAGTCTGAATCGGTATAAGCAAAAACTTCGCCGCGCGCGGTGGCGGCGCCGGTGTTGCGCGCCGCGCTGAGGCCGCGATTCGGCTGATGAATGTAACGCACGCTGGGAAACTCGGAGGCGATCTGCGCGGTGTTATCGGTCGAGCCGTCATCGACGAGCACGACTTCGTATTTCGGATAATTCAGGTGCGTCAGCGACTCGAGACAGGCGCGCAATGTTGCACCGCCATTATAAGAGCAAACGATGACCGATACGCTGGGCGGCTCCGGCAACGCGCGATGCGGCAGAACGCTGTCGTCCTGGCCGAGTTTTTCGCGCAAGGCAAAATACGATTTCTTCGGCTGGCGATCGCGCGTGACGATGCCGAAGGCCCAGTCGGTGATTTCCTGCTCGCCGGTATACCATTCATCTGTCCAGGAAAAGAAGACGGTGCCGGCGAGGCCGCATTTCACCACGCTATCGACGTGCCAGCCGAGCATCTCGGCTTGCTCCTCCTGCGAGTGACGAATGGTGTCCATGCCGAACTCGCCCAGGATGAGCGGGCGGTCCTCGGTCACGTTTTGCAGGCGCAGCAGGTAGCGTTCGAACTCGCGCTGATCGTGCAGGTAAACGTTGAAGCAGCAGAAATCGACGTTTTGCGGCAGCAGAAATTCCGTCGGCGGAAAGGTGGCGTAGGAATAAAGCGGGCGTTCATCGATGCTGCGCGCGAGACTGATGAGTTGCTCGATGAAATCGGTCACGCGACGCACGCCCAGCCAGCGCACCATCTGCGGCGCGATCTCATTGCCTACGAGGTAACCAAAAATCGCGCGATGGCCGGCGTGCGCTTTGACCGCGTGTTCGACCGATCGCGTGATGTCGCGCCGTGCGCGGCGCTCGCGCAAAAATTCGATGTGCTTCGCCCATTCTAAGGTAATGAGCACACGCAGGTGCGCCGCCTTGCAGGCATCGAGGAACCAATTCGGCGGTGAATGATAAACGCGCACGACATTCAGACCGAGCTCGCGCATTTGCGCCAGATCACGGGCGGCCTGCTCAGGCGTGCCGAGGTAATTTCCAGCGGCGTCCGGTTTAAACGGGCCGTAAGTGACACCTTTGAGAAAGACCTTGCGGTTGCCTTCGAAGAAAAATTTGCCGACGGCGCGGATCGGCTCCGCGGAAGAGGCGCTCACAGCGGCTGTTCCCTAGACGAAGTGAGATGGCGACGCAAAAAGATTCAGGAACATAACCGTCCCGGTTGTGCGGATGCCGGGCGTCTCGCCTGGCGTTTGTAGCCAGCAGGCGAGACGCCCGATGGCCGCACAGGCGAGGACGCCTGTGCTCCTACGCAAGTGCTTCGCGCATAATGCGCACAGTCTGCTCGATGTCGACGAGAGTGTGCGCGGTGGAAATGAATGCCGTCTCGAATTGCGACGGCGGAAAATAAACGCCGCGCTCGAGGCATCCGTGAAAAAAACGCGCGAAAGATTTGGCGTCGCTGCGCTGCGCTGAAGCAAGGTCAAACACTGGCTCGCCGCTGAAGAACAAACAGAACATTGAACCGATGCGCTGAAACGTGATCTGCTTCCCCGCGAGGACGCCGGCGATTTTCCGCTCAAGATGCGCGCCGGTTTCCTCCAACAATTTCCAGCCGTCGATGCGATCGAGCTCGCGCAGCTGCGCCAATCCTGCCGCCATCGCGATCGGATTGCCCGAAAGCGTTCCCGCCTGATAGACCGGCCCGTCGGGCGAAAGCTGATCCATGATTTCCCCTCGCCCGCCGAACGTGCCCACCGGCAAACCGCCGCCGATGACTTTGCCGAGCGCGGTGAGATCAGGCTGCACATTGTAAAGCTGCTGCGCCCCGCCGCGCGCGACACGAAAGCCCGTCATCACTTCGTCGAAAATAAGGAGCGCGTCGTTCGCCGAGCATTCCGAGCGCAAATCGCTCAGGAAATTTTCGCGCGGCAAAAACAGCCCGGCATTCGCAGGAATCGGCTCGAGAATGACCGCAGCGATCTTCCCTCTGTTTTTACGAAACGCCGTCCGCACAGCGTCGATGTCATTGAAGGGAAGGACGATGGTTTCATCCGCGAAGGCCTGCGGAACTCCCGCGCTATCCGGCGAGCCCTGCGTGAGCGCGCCACTGCCGGCGTTCACAAGAAGCGAGTCGACGTGGCCATGGTAACAGCCGGCGAATTTGATGATCTTATCGCGTCTGGTGAAACCGCGCGCGAGTCGCACGCACGACATGGTCGCTTCCGTTCCGCTGTTGACCATGCGCACTTTTTCGATCGACGGCACCCACGCGCAGATCAGCTCCGCCATTTCCACTTCGAGCGGATTGGGAATGCCAAAGCTCGTGCCGTGTCGTGCCGCGGCGGCCATGGCGTCGACCACAACTGACGGCGCGTGACCAAGTATGGCCGGACCCCATGTGCCGACGTAATCGATCAGTTCGCGGCCATCGACCGTCCAAATATGCGAGCCGTGCGCGCTCTCCACAAAAAACGGCTCTCCGCCCACGCCGCGAAACGCGCGCACCGGCGAGTTCACGCCGCCGGGGATGCGGGCGCGGGCACGAGCGAAAAGCAACTCAGAAAGAGTAGTCACCTCTACGAGCTTAGCAGCTGCGCGACAAAATCGAAGCGCTCGTCGGTGTA
>JBBPYF010000031.1:0-47300 GCA_038200165.1 Chthoniobacterales bacterium
GATTTCTCGCGCCGATCCACATTTTAAAACTCGCAAAGAACTCTCCCAGCAATATCGGCTTGCATGGACGCGCTCAAGATTTATTTACTCGCGCGTGGATCAGACTTCCCTCACCCCGGCCCCTCTCCCAGAGGGAGACGGAGTTACAGCAATGTGCTGTGCAATACGGCACGCGCTGCGCGCAGTCCCTTCTCCTTCAGGGAGAAGGTTAGGATGATGGGTCTTTTCGAATCTCGCCCGATCCATGCTGAGGCTATGGTGTAGTCGTTTCAATGCTTTCCGCTGACGCTAATCTCAACCTGCTCGTGACCGGAGGCGCAGGCTTCGTCGGCTCGAATCTTGTCCTCGAACTCCAGGAGCGCTTCCCCCATTTTCGTCTCACCGTCATCGACGATTTTCGCTCCGGCGATTTCAAAAATCTCGCTGGATACAAGGGAGACTTCGTCGCGCAGAATTTGGCCGAGTTCGACTGGCCCAGACAATTCGGAAACGAGAAATTCGACGTCATTTTTCATCTCGCCTCCATCACCGACACCACGAACCACAATCAGTTCGAGCAGGTCCACGACAACGTGGAGAGCTTTCGCCGTCTGCTGCAGTTTGCCCAGCCGACCAGGACGCGCGTCGTTTACGCGTCATCGGCCTCGACCTACGGAGCTGCGACGGAAGCGAGCGGCGAGACCAGCACTGTGGCGCCGGCCAACGTCTATGCCTTTTCCAAAGCCCTGCTGGATAATCTCGCCACCCGTTGCGCGGCCGAGCACCGCGATTGGATCATAGTCGGTCTGCGCTATTTCAACGTCTACGGGCCGCGCGAAGCGCACAAAGGCGTGCCGGCGAGCATGGCCTACCATCTCTCGCAGCAGATGAAGCGCGGAGAGCGCCCGCGCATTTTCAAGCACGGCGAGCAGAAGCGCGACTTCGTTTATGTGAAGGACGTCGTCGCCGGCACGATGAGCGCGATGGAAGCGAACGAAAGCGGCATCTACAATCTGGGCAGCGGCGAGGCGCGCTCCTTCAATGAGCTGGTTTACATTTTGAATCGCTGCCTCGAGACGAATTTCGAACCGTTTTACATCGATAATCCGCACGCGCATTATCAAAACTTCACGGAGGCCGATCTTACCAACGCGCGCTCCGCTCTCGGTTACAAGCCACGTTTTTCGCTCGAAGAAGGAGTGGCGGATTACATGAAGTGGCTCTATCCAGCGTAAGTCAGGCATCCCTGCCTGATCCGTCGGGCGGACATCTTGCCTGCCGGATTTTGCATTGCGCAGGCTGCAAGCCCGCGCGACCAGTCAGGCTGGAAGCCTTAGATACATGAACAAATCTGAACTCCTCGTCGATGTCATCGAGCACATCGACATCAAACAACACAACGTCGTGCCGCTGGTCGAAGCGATGTCGAAGATGGCCTTCTCCGCGCGCGATCTCGGCCGGGCCGCGCACATTTACGATACGATGCTGCGCGAGGAGGATTGCGCGGTCATTCTCTGCCTGGCCGGCTCACTGATTTCCGCGGGATTAAAGCAGGTGCTGGTCGATCTCGTTCGCCACAATATGGTCGACGCCATCGTTTCCACCGGCGCCATCATCGTCGATCAGGATTTTTTCGAGGCGCTCGGCTTCAAGCACTACAAGGGCGACATTTTTATGAACGATGACGTGCTGCGCCGTCTCGCCATCGATCGCATCTACGACACGTACATTGACGAAGACCAGTTGCGCGTGTGCGACGCAACCTGCGGCGAAATCGCCGATTCACTCGAGCCGCGGCCTTATTCATCGCGCGAGTTCATTCGCGAGATGGGACGTTATCTGAGCAGGCATGCAAAAAACCGCGAGTCAGTCGTGCTCGCCGCATTCGAGAAAAATGTGCCGATTTTCGTTCCCGCGTTCAGTGATTGCAGCGCCGGCTTCGGGCTGATTCATCATCAATACAAAAATCCGGAGCGCCATCTCTCCATCGATTCGGCCAAGGATTTCCTCGAGCTGACCAAGGTCAAGATTAAATCAAAGCAGAGTGGCTTGTTCATGATCGGCGGCGGCGTGCCGAAGAATTTTGCGCAAGACACGGTGGTGGCCGGTGATTACCTCGGCTTCGATGTCGGCATGCACAAATACGCGGTGCAAATCACCGTGGCTGATGTGCGCGACGGCGCGCTCAGCGGTTCGACGCTGAAGGAAGCGAACTCGTGGGGAAAGGTCGATCAGGGCGCGGAGCAGATGGTTTATGCGGAGGCAACGGTGGCGTTGCCGCTCATCGCAGGCTACGCGTGGCACAAAGGTGCCTGGCGGAATCGCGCTGCGCGTGAATTCGCGAAGCTGCTCGACCGTTCGGAAGAGAAGACCAGGACCTCAACGCAGCGCCACTTCGCCACCGCGAGCTGAGTTAAAGACTGGCATTCGCCGGCAGCACAGGCGAGAACGCCTGTGCTCCGGCGCGATGTGTGCTATGGCAAAGGACTCAACTTGTCCTGTTCGTCCTCTCAACCGCTCAACTCCTCAACCTCTCAACCTACCTTGGTCGCGTCGCGCAATTGTTTGATGCGATCGTGCGCGCTCTTTACCGCGGTGAATTGGCGCGAGACTATGTCGCGGATGGGCGAAGATAATTCCTCCTTCTCCATTGCATCGCGATACTCTTTCAACGCCGAGTCTTCGCCGCGCTCGCACTCAGCGAGAATGGCGTGATCGTCCCTGCTCGTGATGGCGGATTTGAGATTGATCCATGTGCGATGGAGCGCGCCGGCGGTGCTGCTGCTGTCCTCCGGCTTGTCTTCGCCCAGGCTAATCGCTTCGTTCTGCAGCTCGCCGGCGAAACTCGAACGCTGCAGCGAGTACTCGTTGAAGAGTGATCTGAGCTGCGGGTCCTGCACTGCCTCCGCGGCCTGACGGAACCCTTCCTGACCGTCTTTCAGGGTCTCGATGAGACTGTTAATCGTGGAAATGATTTCTTTTTGTTGAGCCATACTCATGAATCGCGCGCCGCCGCGCACCTGCGCCTTTTCAAAACGATAGCGTGCTGTCGCTTGCGAAGCGCAGGGGCGGGGTAGAGGCGTTTGTGCCAACCGCCGGACGTGTTGAGCAGAACGACCATCGGCGCTTGGCACAAGCGCCTCTACAACCGCATCGCCCGCAGGCGGGCGGCCGCAGGGACTCTTGCGGCAAACATTTGCGCCCGTAAGTTTCGCCATGAACAAACATGGCAAAGATTTGACCAAGGAAGCGCCGCGCAGTCCGCACACGCGCGTGGGTGGCTACATGATTCTCGGGCGCACGATCGATAAATGTCGCGCGCTCCTCTGGGGCAATATCGGTGAATACCATTTCGATTGCCCGCTCGATAACATGCTTTTCGGCTGGAAAGAAATCAAAGGCGATGATTTCAAAGCGGTCGTCGAACGCGGCGCCAGCGACGAGGAGATCGCGCGCTGGGTGGACGAGCATGGCACGCGGAAAACGGAAGAGGAAAAGCGCGCCTGGTGCGACGAAGTGGCGAAGGCCAATCCGTACGAGAATCCGGAGAAACGCGACTGGTATGTCGAGCAACTGCAACCGCTCGGCCTCGATCCGAAAACGACGCCGCTCTTCGATTGGCTGGATGCTGACGACCGCGCGAGCTACGCGAAAGCAGCGTAACTAAACGCCTTCTCGGCCCGCTCGAGGAGGGGACGACGGCGCTTCACATACTCCGGTAAAGCCGGAGTTGTAGCTGCCGCCGTCCTCGGCGGAAGGGGGCACGCGGCCTGTTCACGCGATTGTCGGCGGTCATAGACCGCCGCTATAGCGCGCATGGCGTGACTCGCGAGCACGCGTTTGTTATTTGAGCTCGGCAAAAAGCGTCGGCTGGCCTTCTTCCTCCGTCAGCGCACGGGCGCGTTGCTCGCGTTTTTCCATGATAAATTTGTCCAGCTGCGGATCGACCGGCAGCGGATAGTTGCCGGTAAAACAGGCGAGACAAAACGAATTCTGCGGCTGTCCAGTTGCCTTGACCATGCCGTCGACGTCGAGATAGCCGAGACTGTCCACGTTGAGATATTCGCAAATCTGCTGATGCGACATGCGGTTCGCGATCAACTTCTCCGGATCAGGAAAATCGATGCCGTAATGGCAGGCGAAGCGATGCGGCGGACAGCTCACGCGCATATGCACTTCGCGCGCGCCGGCTTCGCGCAGATTCACCACGCGCGCCCGCGCCGTCGTGCCGCGCACGATCGAATCGTCCACCACCACGACGCGTTTCCCCGCCACCGCTTCCTTGATCAGATTCAACTTCACCCGCACATCGAAATCGCGGATGAGCTGGCTCGGCTGCAGGAATGTGCGCCCGATGTAGTGGTTGCGCACGAAGGCATGCTCGTAGGGAATATTCAGCTCATGGGCGAAGCCGAGGGCGGCGTAATTCCCTGAGTCGGGCACGGGCACGACGATGTCGGCTTCCACCGGAAAACGGCGGGCCAGCTCACGTCCCATTTCGGTCCGCACTTTTGCCACATTAACGTTGCGAATGATCGAATCCGGCCGTGCGAAATAGACATATTCAAACATGCAGAAGGCGCGTTGCTCATCGCGGAACGGCCACTCCGAGCGCACACCGTTATTGTCGATGATTAAGACTTCGCCAGGCTCGACTTCGCGGACAAACTCAGCGTGGATGAGATCGAGCGCGCACGTTTCGCTGGCGAGGATCCACGCGCCATCGAGCCGGCCGAGCACGAGCGGACGGAAGCCAAAGGGATCGCGCACGCCGATGATCTCGCGCTCGCTCATGATGGCGAGCGAAAACGCGCCTTCGAGCCGGCGCAACACGCCGAGTGCGCTCCCGCCATTTTTCAACGGCTGGGCCAGCAGATGCGGAATGATTTCGCTGTCGGCGGTGGTTTGGAAAATGGAGCCTTTGCGTTCCAGCTCATCGCGCAACAACCCGGCATTGATGAGATTTCCATTATGCGCGACCGCGATCTGCCCGCGATAACAATCGACCACGAAGGGCTGCGCGTTTTTCAACGTGCTCGAGCCGGTGGTCGAGTAACGCGTGTGCCCGAGCGAGCGCGTCCCTTTTAATCGCGCCAGTTCTTCCGCGCCGAACACCTGCGAAACCAATCCCATGTCGCGATGCAAATTGAAGGTGGAACCCGGCCCGTTGCTCGTGACGATGCCCGCGCTTTCCTGCCCGCGATGCTGCAGGGCGAAGAGGCCGTAGTAAGTCAGGACGGCCGCGTTGGGATGATCGAAGACAGCGAAGATGCCGCACTCGTGCTGCGGCAAGGCAGCGCGATCCGGCAACTCTTCGTGCGTGAGCAGTTCAGGGGGCATGGAATTGGAATATCGTCGATTTTAGAGTGACGTTCAATCGCCCGTCTTTCCGAGCAAAGTCGAGGAATCCCGGGGTGTACCTTGAGAGTAATTTCACGGGATCCCTCGACTTCGCTTCGCTCCGCTCGGGATGACCGGGACAATTCACAAGCTCGGGAGCCGCTCCGAATCGCTCTCGACCGCGCGCGCGATGGCGTTCCACCAAAGATCGTGCAGCTGAGCAACGCGCCAACTCAGCTTCTCGTTGCCGACCGATATACGCAGCTCATCGGCGATGACCGAGCCGAGCCGGGCATGCGGAACGTTCCTCGCTCCAAGCTCGGTCAGCACTCTCTCCTCGTCTTTCTCGTCACACGAAATGATGACGCGCGATTGCGCTTCGTTGAACAGCACCTCCGCTAACGAGGCTTGGCTGCCGATCGAAATTTCCGCACCGAATAATTTTCCGGGATGGAAGCAACACTCCGCCAGCGTCACGACCAATCCACCTTCGCTGCAATCGTGCGCGCTTTTGATCAACCCGGCGCGAATCAAATCGCGCGTCGCATTTTGCACGGCGATCTCTTGCGCAAGATCAAGCTTCGGCACCGGCCCGATTTTCTTTCCGTGGCAAACTTTCAGGAAACGTGACGCGCCCAGACCGCTGCCGAAAGGGCCGACGAGAATAATGATGTCGCCGACGTTTTTGAACCATTGCGTGGTAATGTGCCGCTCCTCATCGATTAGACCGACCATCGCTACTGTCGGCGTTGGATCGACCGCACCGGCAGGGCTCTCATTGTAAAGCGAAACGTTGCCGCCGGTCACAGGCGTGCCGAAGGCGCGGCATGCCTCCGCCATTCCCTCCACCGCTTCGCGCAATTGCCAGAACACTTCCAGCTTGTAAGGATTGCCGAAATTCAGATTGTCCGTTACCGCCAGCGGACGCGCGCCCGAACAGGTGAGATTGCGCGCCGCTTCCGCCACCGCGATGCGGCCGCCCTCGCGCGGATCGAGCGCGCAAAAAAGCGAGTTGCAGTCCGTTGTCGCCGCGATGAACTTGTTCGCTTCTCTTAAATAGAACACCGCCGCGGCCGATCCCGGTTTGACCACCGTGCCGGTCCGCACGGTGTGATCGTATTGCCGATACACCCAGTTCTTCGACGCGATGGTCGTGTCCTGCAGCAACCGCTCCAAAGCATTTCGCACAAAGTCCACAGAGGTCTCAACGGACACACGGCTGAGAAATTCCTTTGTGTTCGTCGTGTGAGGACTCTTTGCCTCGCGGGAATACACCGGCGCTTCTTCCGCCAGCGGCTTGGCCGGAATCTCCGCGGCCACACTGCCGTTGTTGCGCACGCGCATCATGCCGTCGTCGGTGACACGGCCGATCTCCGCGCACGGCACATCCCATTTCGCGAAAATCTCGCGCACCACATTCTCCCTGCCGCGCTTCGCGATGATCAACATTCGCTCCTGCGATTCGCTCAGCAGAATCTCATACGGCGTCATTCCCGCCTCGCGCTTCGGCACTTTCGCCAGATCGATTTCGATGCCGGCGCCGCCGCGGCTCGCGGTTTCGCAGGTCGAGCAGGTCAATCCCGCCGCGCCCATATCCTGAATGCCCGCGACCGCATCCGTGGCCAGCAGTTCAAGACAAGCTTCCAGCAAAAGCTTCTCTTTGAATGGATCACCCACCTGCACCGCCGGCCGATCCGCGCGCGATTCCTCCGTCAGCTCGCGCGAAGCGAAAGCCGCGCCTGCCAGTCCGTCCCGTCCGGTCTCCGCCCCAACATAGAAAACGGGATTGCCGATCCCTCGCGCCGCGCCGCGCGCAAGCTGCTCGTGTCGCAGCGCGCCGAGGCAAAACACATTTACCAGCGGATTGCCTTCGAAACTCTCGTCGAAATAAATCTCCCCGCCGATCGTCGGCACGCCGATGCAATTGCCGTAGTGCGCAATGCCCGAGACCACGCCGGTAAACAGCCGCCGATTATTTGCAATTTGCGCACCGCGATCGTCATTCCGCCTTCCGCGATCGTCATTCCGCCTTCCGCCTTCGTCCTTCCGCCTTCCCGTGATCGGCCCGAAACGCAGCGAGTTCAGACAAAACTCCGGCCGCGCGCCCATCGTAAAAATATCGCGAATGATGCCGCCCACGCCGGTGGCGGCGCCCTGAAACGGCTCGATCGCGCTCGGGTGATTGTGCGATTCGATCTTGAAGGCGATGGCCCAGCCATCACCGATATCCACCACGCCCGCGTTTTCCTCACCCGCTTTGACGAGAATGTTCGGGCCGCTCGTCGGAAACTTGCGCAGCTCTTTCCGCGAATTTTTGTACGAGCAATGCTCGCTCCACATCACCGAAAAAATGCCCAGTTCGGTGAAGTTAGGCTCGCGACCGAGGATGCGTTTGATGCGCTCAAACTCCTCCGGCAGCAAACCATGCTCGGCTATTATTTCCGGATTGATATTCGGTTCGACTCCCATGAACGCGAGACGCTAACTGAGCCGGCTGGATTACACAATTGCATCAGCACTTGCGTCCGATTGCCGGAACTCCTTCGCTTTTGCTCATGTGCCGCGATGGAACTTTCTACCATCGCCAACCTCGCCACCGAAATCGATGGTTCTGGTTTACAACATTCCGGATGATTCGCCTGCTTCGTTCATCGAGGCCGACGCCCGGTCTGCTGAGCGCAGCTCATGCAGTGGGGATGATTTTGGAGGGCCTTGGCTACTCGGTCTATGCGCGAGTTGTTCCGCTGCGAGTCGTGGCCGACCTGATGGGAGGGACGGTGCGTCTCGCCTGGCGCAAGTTGCAGCCTTATGTGGATGAAGAGCGCCAGCGCAGCGGTTCCCAAAAGACTTTTGAATGGTTCCCATGGCTCGCCGGCCAATTGCAGCGGCATTCGCCAGGGAAAACGAGCCTGCCGGTTGGCGCGTATGAAGCGTATCGCGATTGGAAACCCTTGAGCACGTCCACTTGCCCCAAGCCGCACGAAAGGAGGGCATGAAACGTACGACTATTACTCTTCTTTGTGCTTTAATTGCGCCGGTCGCGTTTGCGCAATCACCATCCCCGACGGCTAGCGGGCGTACCGCCAGCGAGACGACGTCGTCAGGCACCGTCACCAGGCACAGCCGCAAGACCATCGTCATTCGCGAACACGACAACCCGGTTAGCTACGTGCTCGGCAAGACGGTGCATTACGTTGACAAGGCCGGAAAGGAAATCGACCGCCACGTTATCCAGCCCGGCAAACGCGTGATTCTTCACTACACCGGCACGGGTGAGCATCGGCGAGTGGAGCGGGTAGAAGTAGAAGATTAGCACCGCAACATTCCTGCGAGTGAGAGGCCGCCGGACACCGGTCGCGCGGGGAAGCGCCATTATTCCATCGAATAGTTTCCTACAATCGCAGTCAAATACCGAAACAGGCGTTGCTGCGAGGCAGCGTCGCGCCTGAAACCAAATACGCAGGCACACCAAACCACTAAGGAAAATATATGAACAAACCTATTCTGAGTATCGCTTGTGCGCTGATCGCCCCGGTCGCGTTCGCGCAGACAAGCACCACCACTGAAGAAACCACAACCACGGCACCGGCCACCACCACCACTACCGAGACTACGACCTATTCAGCCGGCACCGTCACCACCTATGAGCCCGGCAAGACCGTCGTGGTCAAGAGCGAGCAAGGCCCGGTGAGCTTCGCCCTCGGCACGGCCGCCCGCATCGTTGACGGGGCTGGCAAAATCGTCACCGCACCGCTGCGTGCGGGCCAAAAAGTGCGCGTTTATTACAGCAGCACCGGTGAAAAGCGCGTCGTCGACCACGTTGTTGTCGAAGATTAACGGCTAACGCAGTTGTTGAATCGAAGCCGCAGGGTTCACACGAATCCTGCGGTTTTTTTCTTATCGAGCTGCGGTTGCGCTTGCCGCGTAAATCTGGAAACGTTCACGTGTGAGTTTTGACCTGAAGGAAATCATCGCGGCGCGCCTGGGCGAGAACTACGAACTGCACCATCGCCACGTCAATCGCACGCTGGTGGCGGCGCAGCGCGTTATCGGTTTCGACAAAGTCTACGCGCGGGCGGAAGGCGCTTATCTGTACGACATGGATAACAACGCCTACCTCGATTTTCTCAGCGGCTATTCTGTTTTCAACATCGGACGCAACCACCCTGTGGTGAAGCAGGCCATCCGCGACGTGCTCGATCTCGACCTGCCCAACATGGTGCAGATGGATTGCTCCCTTCTCAGCGGCCTGCTCGCCGAAGCGATCACGAAACGCACACCGCCGCACCTCGACGCTGTCTTTTTTTGTAACTCCGGCACCGAGGCGATGGAAGGTGCGCTCAAGTTCGCTCGCGCCGCCACCGGCAAGAAACGCGTCCTTTCCCTCGAGAGCGCATTTCACGGACTTAGCATCGGCTCGCTTTCACTCATGGGCTGCGAAAGCTTCACTGATGGCTTCGGCCCGCTCATGCATGAATGGGATACACGCATACCTCTGGATGACATAGCTTCGCTCGAGCGCGAGCTGAGCAAACGTGATGTCGCTGCTTTCGTCATCGAACCAGTGCAAGGTAAAGGTTGCAAGTTTCCCAAGACCGACTTCTTCGGGCGTGCCCAGGAGCTTTGCCGCAAATACGGCACACTTCTCGTTAGCGATGAGGTGCAGTGCGGGCTTGGCCGGACTGGCAGGATGTTTGGCTTTCAGCACTGGAACCTCGAGCCCGATATCATCACTCTGGCTAAGACTTTGAGCGGCGGTTATGTCCCGTGCGGCGCCATTGTGACCCGGCGCGATATTTACCAGAAGACCTTTAGTAGAATGGACCGGTGCGTAGTTCACTCGACTACCTTCGGCCGAAACAATCTTGCCATGGCTTGCGGTCTGGCTGCGCTCGAAGTGATCGATCGCGAGCACCTCATCGAGCGCGCCGCCACCATGGGCGCGAAGTTGATTGAGCGCGTTGACGCGCTGCGGACGAAGCATTCTTTCATCAAGGAAGTTCGCGGTAAGGGTCTCATCATAGCTATCGAATTCCACGAGCCGAGCGAGCTCAAGCTAAAGATGGCTTGGAAACTACTTCACAAAGTAGACAAGGTGCTCTTTGCGCAGATGGTCGTGACGCAGATGCTGAGTAAACATCGCATTCTCACTCAGGTAGCCGGTCACGCCATGGACGTGCTCAAAATTTTACCTCCGCTGATCATCGGGAAAAAGGAGATCGACCTTTTTGTCGACGCGCTCGATAGCGTCCTAAGCGAGTGCCGCAGGTTCCCCGGCCCGATGTGGGAGCTGGGTCACAACTTCATTCGCGCCGCCCTCAGCTCTCGCCGCGCCACGGCCCAGCCCGCCGTCTCCGCCTGACAGGCAGACTATCGGCGGTAAGCTTCCACCAAAGCTATCCCAGTGGCCCCGCTTTTCCCGCGCACAATCGCGGTGTAGTTGCCCGCGCTGAGAGAGAGAATGATGGCTGATTCTCGAGCATCTCCTGGCGCGAGCAACGCAGCTTTTTTCGCCGTGGCACCTACACTCTCCCAGTCATCATTAAATGCGAGCAAAGCGCCATTGGCATTATGCAATTCTAATGTTGGATCCTGCAGCGGCTGGGCAATGCCATAACTGCCCAGGGATGGTCCTATCGCGCGCAGGATAACCACCGGCGGCTCCCCACTCGCGATACTTAGTCCACCTATGAGCACGTTATCGCCCGTGCTAACGAAGCCACGTGTGCTGACATTGCGAAAGGTTGAATTGGCAGCCGCGTCAAGATCGTACAGGTCAACCAGCGCGATGCCAGTTGCACCAGCCTTACCAGTAACTACCGCGGTGTAGGTGCCGGGCGGCAAGCTCAGGACGATGGCTGATTCGCGATTATCCGCCGGAGCGCGGCCACTGGCGTTAATCTCGCTGGCTTGCGATGACTGCCAGTCATCGTTAGCGGCTATGGGCTCGCTTCTGCTATTAAAGATGGTGAGCTTGGGATCGACCAGCACACCAGGCACTCCGAAGGAACTAAGCGACGGCCCAATCGCCCGCACGATCACCTTCTTCGGTTGAGTTCCGCTGATGATAAAACCACCGATCAGCGCGTTATCGCCGGGGCCAACCCATCCGCGAGTCGAGATGTTCGTCGCCCGTCCCAGAGCTGGTATTTGACCATTGAGCAGCCGCGAAGCTTGCTTTGCGATCTGGTAGTGACCAGCAGTAGTCGGATGAATATCATCCCAGTAGAGGTACTGATCGGGATTAACTGATTGGCCTTGGGCGGGATCAATTACATCGATCAAGCCATATCTGCGGGGCTCTGCGAGAAGCCGGAGAGTATTGAGCCAGACATCCAGAGTATAGACATTAATGGAGATACCACTCGCAGCCAGAGTGCTTTTCGTCGAAGCGATGAGGGTGTAAAGCTGGTTGCGGTAGTCATAAGAGGCGGCGTCCAGCTCGGCGACTTTGGTGGGATCGCCAAACGAGCTTGGCACTGCTCCCAGCGGCGGCACATTCGGCACCAGAAAATTGCGCGCTCCGGCCCGCGCCAGCCGCTGAATCAACCCGCCCACGCGATTGGCAGTCGCGACTACGTTGGCGCTGCTGTCATCATCGAAGAGATCGTTGCCACCGCCCCATAGCACATAAAGCGCGTTGGCATCCGGCCGATGAGTGGCCAGATAGTCGTTAATCTGCTTGCCGATATTATCGATGGTAATGGTGTAATCTCCGCCGCCGAAAGGCGTGGGATTATTGATAATCGTGCGTTGCTGCGTGCCCTCTTCGGTGGTTGCGCCGCCGAAGGCATAATCGGTCCCGCCATCCAGACTATTCCTGCCTGGCGGCAATTGCAGAAAAGTTCGTGCCAGCTGCTCATGCCACGTTCCCTGGTAAAGGCGAGCAGGTGGATCCGTGTTGAAATCGTTAGTAAAGCGATAGTCGCTGTAATTAAAATTGCTGCTCGGGTAGCTGAAGCCGACGGTATCGCGCGTTCGATGCGCCACGTTGCCATCATCCGAGAGGCTGTCTCCAAACACGATAACCTGTGTGAACGCTCGCGCCGGCAGAGCGGAGCTGAGCAAGAGTAAGGCAAAAGAAGCGGTAAAAAGCGCGAGACGTTTGAAACCCATAAGACCCCCTGGTGAAAAAGCAAATAGACTCGCCTCGCGGGCAGATGCAAGTACAACAATGGTTGTTAGCTTCTGTTCCGATCCATGCTTTGCAGAAACTGCGCGTAATCGGCGCTGTCCCGCACCGCCGCATTCAACGTCTCATCCGCTGGCTCCGGCAGCGCAACTCGCCGGAGGGAGCGCCCGTTGTTCGTGAAGACGATTTCGTTCCACTGAATTGATTCGATCTGCTCGTTGAAGCGCGCGACCGCGCGCCCACGAAAGAATGCGCGCGTGGTTACGGGTGGGGAGAAGATCGCGGCGTGAATCTCTTCTTCGCTTGCCACGCGACGCATGGAACCTTGCCGCACCAGCTCGTAATAAAGGCCGCGCTGCAAATCAACGTTATGGTATTCGAGATCGATGGCCTGCAGCCATGGGTCTGTCCAGGCCAGCTTCTCTTCCTCTTGCAAGGAAAGGAGAAGGAACTTCTTCGCGACCCAGTCGATACGATCGCGGCAAAGCGCGATATCGCGTTCCAGATCGTTGAGCGCGTCGTTCCATTCCTGCCAAACCCATTGCCCCTGCTCTGTCTCGTTAGCGATCGATTCCGCCGCACGCAGGTAGAGACGCTGCACGTCGATGGCTGAAATCTTGCGCCCGTCGCGCAGCTCAATGATCCATTGGTAGGTTTGGTCCCGGCTGATCGATTTGGTCGCGCTGATCGGCTGCGCGATCTCGATTGCCGGCGCCTGGCCGCGTTCAATCAACTCCAGCACGAGTGAGGTCGTCCCTATCTTCAACGCCGTCGCCCATTCGCTCATGTTGGAATCGCCGATGATGACATGGAACCGGCGATACTTGCTCGTGTTGGCATGCGGTTCGTCGCGCGTATTCACGAGCGGACGGCGATTCATCGTGTCGATGCTCACCTGCACGGTGAAAAAGTCGGCGCGCTGCGAAATCTGGAAAACGCCGGGCTCATTCGCGGCGCACTCTGACTCGAGACCCATTTTGCCCGCGCCGGCGAAAATCTGGCGCGTGATCAGGAATGGCAGCGCGCCCGCCACGATGCAGTCCCACGGAACATCGCGGCGCATGAGGTAATTATCGTGGCAGCCGTAGCTATGTCCGAGAAAATCGGTGTTGTTCTTGTAAAGCTGCACGTGCTGGCCTACGGGCAAATGTCCATCGCGCCGCCGCGCGCATTCGGCCAGGATGCGTTCACCCGCTTTATCCTGAGCGACAAGCTCGCGCAGCGTCGTGCATTCCGGCGTCGAGTATTCTGGATGAGCGTGATCATTATAAAAGCGCGCGCCGTTTGAAAGCACGAGATCGCTTTTGATCTCCTGAAAACTAAGCGGACGGTTCTTATCGATCTCGTAGTAAGCCGACTCGTCCGTATCCTGGCGTAACTCGGCCGCGCGGAAACCGCGCGCATCGCGATGTGGATCCTCTTGCTGGTAATCCCATTTCATCAAGGCCCCGTGTTCAGTGTAGCTGCGCACGAGCGCGATCGATTCCGTTACCACATCCACGGTTTCCGCCCCTTCCACCGTGATCCCAAATTCCGTCTCCAACCCAAAGACGCGTTTCATCCCATTGCTACTCTACTACAGTGCCGCTCAACAAAGCAAAACCTGATGGGTTGCACTGGAAACCGCCTGCAAAGAGGGCACAGCGCCCGCACACTGCCCATGTCATCGGCGGTCGAGGTGTTCGCCCCGGAGTTGCTATCAATTCCAGCGCCGCACGTCCGGAAACAATCGAAAGATAACAGACACGGCGACGAGTAACGACGGTTAGTTCAGCACCTGGTTTATTGTTGTCGGATCATCCAGCAGAATCCACTCCACCACAGAAAGAGGCAGGCTACCGTTCTTGATCAGATCGTCATGGAATTGACCAAGCCGGAAATTCGCGCCCATCTTATCGTGATACTTCCCGAGCAGGTTCATGATCTGCCATTTGCCCGTAATATACCAAATCTTCTGCGTCGGATCAGTGGCCGCGCCGGCCGCTTCACCTTCAGCTGCTTCGCGATCGAGGCCACCTGCTTCCATGAAGTAGTTAACTGCTTGCTCGAAACTCCACTTGCCGGTGTGCAGGTTCACGTCGACGCCGATGCGCGCCGCGCGATAGCGGGAAAGGCGGAGTATTTGTCCCTGCGCCGCCGAACCTTCCGGGTAGAAGCCGGTGCGCATGAGCATCTCCTCGCCATAGAGCGCCCACCCTTCGACAAAGACGCCATTATCGTGCTGGCGCCGAATCTCGTCGCGCACATGATTGGCGATAGAGAGCTGAAGAAAGTGGCCGGGAATTCCTTCGTGGCCAAGAATCGGCCGCGGATCTTCAATGGCCGCGCGGATGTAGAAGTTCCTCGATTGCGGGTTGTAAGTCGGAATGAAGTAGAATCCAGCGGGATCTTTGTCGTAAACACCGGGCGGATTCATGAAGCCACCGGGGCTGGTCGGCTTGAATGCTTCAGGTAGTTGCCGGATTTGGAACGGGCCAAGGTAGTCGGGCAGTGTGATTAGTTGGTGCGATTTCAGAAACTCGATCATCTCCTGTTCGCGACTTTCGTAGGCCTGCAGGAACGAGTGCTGATCGGGTGGAACGCTTTTCGCGCGCGCTGGATTCGGGTCGGCCATGGCCGGATCGGGCAGAAGCGCTTCGAGGGCGCGATAACGCGCCAGCTCCGCGCGGCCGAGCATCTCCACCTGCACGGCATCGAGCGGCAGGAGCAAGACGTGCTTGAGGTAGTAGTTGTAGTTCGCTTCACCCATCGGTGCGAAGTCCACCAGCTGCCCGAGCTTCTTTTCCAGGGCGCCGGCGAAGGAGTGCACCGCCGCGAGCGCGACATCGCGCGCTTTTTCAAACTCGGCGCGGTCACCATCGGCCAGGTCTTTCGTCAAGGGCGCCGTGCTCTCGATAAAGAGCGGGTCGATATTGCGCGCGGACTGAATGGCGAGCTGCGCGTAAAGCTTCACCGGTCTGCGCAAATTCTTCTCGCCTTGCGCCAGCATCGCCGGCATGGCGCGAAAACGTGCGGCGGCCGAACGCGCGCGATTGGCCGGAGTGTCATATTCCTTTTTCAGCAGGGAGAAGATGGCGTTGCTGCATTCGTTGACGTAGGTGAGCGGATTCGTCTCCTCGAACTTCAGGGCGCGATTGCCAAAATCGACGTTCTCGAGCTGCGCGCGAAAAAGGATGGCATCGATGCGGTCATCCTTCGGCCAGCTCTCGCTGTTGATGCCTCGCACCTGCTCGAGAAGCTTGCGCACGTGCTCGGCGCGGTCGGCGATTTTCGCAGCGGAGTAATCAGTGAGCGCATCGTCCCAGTTGTGCAATCCAGCCTCGCTGCTGCGCACGGGGTAGTTCCGGTTGCGCCAGTCGTAGTAATCCTGCGCCATCTTCTGCAAGGCCGCCGCGTCGAGCCTCGCGTTTGCCGCCACAGGAGTTTGTTTTGTAATCAGAGCTTTGTTGGAAACATCAGGCTTGCGTTCCGCTGACGGTTGCGCTGGCAGCGGCGCGATCGTCAGCGCGGCGATGAGGCAGGAAAACGTGGCTTTCACAGAGCAATGCTGAACCCGCAGCACGCCGCGCGAAAGTGTTTTGTTAGATCACGCCACCGAGCGTGTGCATCCGTTGGCCGAGACTCGCGCGCACGGGCGCGATTTTCACCACGTTCTCTGGATCGTAGTCGATGAGCTTGAGCCAGTCTTCCGTGATGTCAGTCGGCGGGAAAATATCATTTTCCGCGTATTCAGTTTCGAAGGCGATCTGCAGATCCTGCTCGCTGATGCCGCCGCCAAAACTCGTCATCCCGAGCGCGGCCGAGGGATCCCGCTGCGTTGCCTTAAAGCTTTCATCACGGGATCCCTCGACTCCGCTTTCGCTTCGCTCGGGATGACCGGCTTCAGAGATGGCGCGCTTGATCGCTATTCCTTTGGCGCGCTCCACCACCGAGGCAATGATCGCGCCGCTAATCAGATCGCTGCGATACAGCACTTCCTTGCGACCACTCCGCAGGGTCACTTCGAGAAACTTGTTCTCGTCCCGCCTCGCGAACTGCCAATCGACAAAGCGCTCGACGAGCTTATCGATCGCTGCGCCGATGTTCTCCGCTTCCTTCGCCAGCGCGCCGTCGTAGGGCAGATCGTTCGTCAAATAGATGCGGTAAATCTCGCGCCCGCCTTCCCTGTTCGGACGGCTCACTTTGATCTTCCGGTCGATGCGGCCCGGTCGCAAAATCGCGGGATCGATCAAGTCAGCGCGATTCGAGGCGAGAATAATGACCACGTCGTTGAGCGAATCGATCCCGTCCATCTCCGCGCAGAACATCGGCACGAGCGTGGAAAGAATGTTCGAGTAACGCGAGGCGCGCCGCGTGCCGAGAATGCTCTCCGCTTCATCGATGAAAAGAAACGGCATGAAACCCTCGCGCCGCTTCTCGCGCGCGGTCGCGAAAATCTCGCGCACCATCCGCTCCGATTCGCCCACCCACATGTTGAGAATCTCCGGCCCTTTCACGTGCATGAAATACTCGCGCGTGTCGCCGCCGGCCTTCTCGCGCAGTTGCTTCGTCAAATTGTAAGCCGTCGCCTTGCCGATGAGCGTTTTGCCGCAGCCCGGCGGTCCGTAAAGTAAAAATCCTTTCGGCGTCGCGTGCTGGAACTTCGCGAACAGGTCCGGATGCAGCAGCGGCAGCTCAATCGCGTCCTTGATTGCGCTGATGGCCTTCTCCTGCCCGCCCACTTTTTGCCAGGGCAACTCCGGCACGCTGTCGAGATAATGTTCCTGCGACCCGGGCGCGCTCATCATCTCCAGCGCCATGCGATAGTTCGAGTCCACCCGCACTTCGTCGCCTTGTTTCAACCTCGTCGAGGCCAGATCAGCGGAGCGTTGCAGCACGATGGATTGCGTCCCGTGTTTGTCCCCCACCCGCAGCCGATCATCGCCTATGACTTCCGTGATCTTCGTCACCGGGCCGGCCGATTCAAAACCGAGATCACCAACAATGACGAACGCCTCGTTCACGAGCACGCGCGTCCCTTTCTTCAACTTTGCCATCGGGATGCGCGGATCGATGTTGCAATAATAATCTGCGCCGCCCACCACGATGTGCGCCGTTTCCTTGCTCACGCTTTCGAGGAATGTGCCGATGCGATTGGCCGGCGAAGTCACCTTTTTGATGACCTCCTCCAGCTTCTCGATCATCTGCCGCGCTTCGACAAACGTCTCCTCGAGTTCAGAAATTTCACGGCGCAGCTCGAGCAAGTCGCGCCGCATCGGATCGCCCGGCGGCAGCGTGGCAATAAGCAGGTCGACGCGATCGAGCAGATCGAATTCCCTTTCCCCCTCGTGCCGCGCGTCACTCATCCGTTCGTCACCCGATTGAAGTATATGCTGCGCGAAAAGTTTCGGCAACGTGCCCGATGCACAGTTCTGCACGCGAGCGCTAGAACTTCAGCGCGACTGAAGCTTCTGGCGCAGCGCGGCGATGGAAGCGCGCACTTCGCTGCAACGCTCGCGCTCGCGGGCGGCATCAAGGCGATGGAGATACTGCGCCTCGTATGGAGTGCGTGATGGCTGTAGACACGTCTCGACGAACTCGTTCGCCATGGCCGCGCGGCGAACGCTCCCGGGTGTCGTGGTCACTTCGGCATCGTGCAATAGAAGATCGCGGATGGCGACATAGGCGAGTATCTCCTCGCGCGCCTCACTGGAGCCGGGCGCGGAAGGTGCGGGCGATTGATGGCCGAAGGTGCGTTGTTTCGCTTGTTTCGGAGAGCTTGGGGCATTCGTTCGCACAGCCCATTACAGAGCATGTCTTGTGCTGGGATTTGGAGCCGAGCGAAAGCGGTTGAAGGCGAGCCGGTGCGAAATTATGCTCTCAAGCTTTGCGCCAAATGAGGAGCCTTAGCTCAATTGGTTAGAGCGCTGCCCTGTCACGGCAGAGGTTGCGGGTTCGAGCCCCGTAGGCTCCGGATTTTTCACTGACCAAAATTGCCGATGGCCAAAGCACGCGCTGTCCGGGATGAATTCACCCCGGCGGAGCTGCGCCGGCTTCGCGCGCTGAAAACGCCGGCTGGCATCCAGCGCTTCCTCGACGAGCTGCCGTATCATTTGGCCGATACGTCATGGTCCCCGCGAAAAGTTTTGCGCGAGCGCACCGCGCATTGCCTGGAAGGCGCCACCTTCGCCGCCGCGGCTCTGCGGGTGCTTGGTTTTCCGTCGCTGCTGTGGGACCTCGAGGCGGACGGCGATACGGATCATGTGCTAGCCATTTTCAGAATCGGCGGATGCTGGGGTGCGGTCGCCAAATCGAACTTCGCCGGCTGCCGGTATCGCGAGCCGGTTTATCGCACGTTGCGCGAGCTGGCCATGAGCTATTTCAATATTTATTTCAATGGCCGCAGCGAGCGCACGTTGCGCCGTTATTCGCAACCGGTCGATCTCTCGCGCTTTGATGACCGCGGCTGGATGACGAGCGAGCGGCCGATCTGGTTCATCGCGGAATACCTTTGCGAAATTCCGCATCGGCCGCTGCTCAGGCGGGCACAGGTGGGACGCCTCACTCGCATCGATGCGCGGACTCGGGCGAGCGAGATGGTTGGCCACAGACGTAAGGCGAAATCGCTAAGTCGCCCGTGAGTGAATGTGCGCGTTGTAGCTGCCGCCGTCCTCGGCGGCAGAACATGGATTCGTTTGTGGCGCAATGTTCTCGCCGTAGCCACGCCTTCTGCCGCTGAGGACAGCGGCAGCTACAACGTCTAGTCGCCGCGCAGTTGTTCGATGGTGAACGCCAGCGTCTCTGCGATCCGCGGACCGACGTAAATGTCCACCCGATATTTTCCTTCGGGCCAGCCGCTCTTTGGTTTCGACAAAGTAAATACGCCGGATGCATGCAGCCCATCAGCCTCCGAACAAGCTTCATCGACCTGATAGCCGGCCGGCGCGGCTTTGCCTACGTCCTGCGCGATCCAGATACAACGGATCTTGTCGCCGGCATGCAAAGCCTCTCCGTGCCAGCGCAGATAAATCGTGGGCGTCTCCGTGGAAAAGGAATCAGCGGGTTCACCTGCCGGCTCGCGCGCAAGTACCGCGGTTAACAATTTCGCAGTAACGCCTGGCGAAGTCGCGGCCGGCAGGGCAGAGTTTGCCGAGGAAGTGTCTGGTGCGGCCGGCGCACCTGGAGCGGTGAGACTGCACATGAGCAGGAGCAGGAAATAACGGCGCACGAGCGATGCTCGCCACGGCAGCGAAGGCGTCAACTCGCGCGTGCTGCGTTGACCCGGCATTTCGCTCGCTTAGCGTCCGGGGTGCTGTTGCGCGTCCTGCTCATCGTCGGTGCGATCATGCCAGGCGCGCGGGCGGACTGGCCATTCCCGGTGAGCGATGGCACCACCTGGCGATACTCGCTCACGCGCGAGCCGGAGCAGGATAGAATGACGCTGACCCGGCGGGTTGTCGCATCGCGCAAAACGCCGAACGTGTCACTCGAGGAAGCCATAGATGGAACAGTGCGGTGGACTGGATTGCTCACGAGCAAAGACGGGGCAGTGCTGGTGACATCGGTGCGCGATCCAAAAGACAAAATTGTCCCGGGCTCGCAACCGGCGACGCTTCTTCCAGCCAAACTCGAAGCCGGAACTTCGTGGAATTTCCGCGGCCAAATTGCGGGCAGTGACGTGGCGCTGCCGGTGAAGATCGTCGGTGCCGACGAGATCGAGGTTGCCGCGGGGAAATTTCGCGCCTGGCACATTCGCGGCGAACAGGCTGGCATGGTGACGACGTCGGTTGAGCAGTGGTTTGCCCCGGGCGTCGGTTGGGTCAAGGAAACGGTCACACAGCGCTCGCCTACGGGCCAATTGATCGCGCGACATTCAGCAGAGCTGGTGGCAACGCCTTCGGTCGGTCGGGACCAGCTCGCGGCGGAAACAAAGCCATTTGAGGCATCGCTCTCCACCAGCACGGCTGGCGCGCCCATGGACACGGTGTCGGCAGACGCTCTTCAAATCGTCGCCCGCTGGCGTGCGCGTCCGACATTGCCTCAGGCCAGGGTGCGCGCGGTGTGGATCGCGGAAGAAACGGGCGGCATTGCACCACCGGGTTACCAAATAGACGAAGCGACGGCGTTCGCCGCGCCGCCGGAATCAGTGGGAATTTTTACATTGTCGCGACCGGCGGACGGCTGGGCGCCAGGAAGGTATCGGGTCGATTTCTACCTTCAGGATGTGCTCGTCGCCAGCGCGCGAGTCCGCATCGCTCCACGCGCTGTTGCCGCTGAGCCGATGGAAGAATTTTGAATCCAGCGGATGTCCTGCCAGCATCCAATCAACGAATGAGCATGAACAAAATTATCCTGGCCGGTTTTCTCGCTCTCATGGTCGGTGGCTGCGGCGTGGGCGGTTTACGCGGGAACGGGAACATTGTGACGGAGCAGCGCCCGATCGAGTCGTTTAGCAATGTAGAGGCCAGCGGCGCGTTCGAGGTAGACTGGCACAATGGCTCGCCCTCGGCTTCAGTCAAAATCGACGAGAACCTCCTCAGTTTCGTCGAGCTGCGCGTGAGCAACGGCACCTTGCACGCGCGCACCACGCGCTCCATTGCGCCGACGCATTCGATCGTGCTGAATCTCACCAGCCCGTCGCTCGGAGCCGCCAGCCTGAGCGGCGCCTCGCGCTTCACCGCGCATCAATTAAGCGGCCCGCGCTTCTCCATTGAAACATCCGGCGCGTCAAAGGTGATACTCGACGGCAATGTCGCCGAGTTGATCGTCAGTTTGACCGGTGCGGGTGATCTGCGAGCCGAATCACTGCAGGCGAAATCAGCCGAGCTCTCGCTTACCGGCGCGGGCGACGCGCGCGTCAATGTCAGCGAATCGCTCAAAGTTTCCATCACCGGCGCGGGCAGTGTGCGATACAGCGGCAACCCGGCACATGTGGAACGTCACATCACGGGCGCGGGCTCAATCAGAAAAAGCGACTGAGGCGGTTGGTCCGGGGCCGATTCGACGTTTTGGCGGTCACAAACCGCCGTTACAGCAAGCACGCGCGAGAGCGGAGTTGGCCAGGCGGTAAGGAATCCCGTTGCGCTGGCTTCAAGGTTTCGCTACGGGATTCCTCGGCTCGCTCGGAATGAC
This sequence comes from Chthoniobacterales bacterium, assembly GCA_038200165.1. Lineage (GTDB taxonomy): Bacteria > Verrucomicrobiota > Verrucomicrobiia > Chthoniobacterales > UBA10450 > AV69. The sequence continues at coordinate 21,563 of JBBPYF010000031.1, forward strand.
CAGAAACGCTTACGCGCGCGCGGGGGTCGATGTCGATCTCGGCAATAAGATCAAACGCGGCATTCACTCGCTCGTGCGCCACACCCATGGACCGGAAGTGCTCGGAAAAATCGGCGGCTTCGGCGGGCTTTTCGCGCCGGATTTCCGCGGCATGCGCGAGCCAGTGCTGGTCGCGAGCATCGACGGTGTGGGCACGAAATTGAAGATCGCTTTCGCCGCAGACAAACACGATACCATCGGCGCCGATCTCGTGAACCACTGCGTTAACGACATCGCTGTGGTCGGTGCGCGTCCGCTCTTTTTCCTCGATTACATCGGCACGGAGAAACTCGAGCCGCGTGTCTTCTCCGCATTGCTGCGCGGCTTCGCTCGCGCCTGCCGGGCGGCGAAATGCGCGCTCATCGGCGGCGAGACCGCGCAGATGCCGGGAATGTACCGGCCCGGCGAATACGATGTCGCCGGCTGCATCGTCGGCGTGGTCGATCGCGAGCGCCTGATCGATGGCAGCCGCATCCAAAGAGGCGACGCCATTCTCGGCCTGTCTTCAAATGGCCTGCACACCAATGGCTATTCGCTCGCACGAAAAATTCTCTTCGACCAAGAGCGCCTGAAATTGTCATCGCGCATTCCGGGCTCGCCTCGGACGCTCGCCGCCGAATTGCTGCGTGTGCACAAAAATTACCAGCCGCTCCTGGCGAAAGTGCCTGCCGGAATGATCCGCGGTCTCGCCCACATTACCGGCGGCGGATTAATCGATAATCTTCCGCGCGTGCTGCCGAAGAACTGCGATGCGGTGATCGACACACGCAGCTGGCGCGTGCCGCCCATCTTTGAGTTTTTGCGCGAGAAAGGCGGAGTTGATCGCGCGGAAATGTACCAGGTCTTCAACATGGGGATTGGGATGGTGGCGATTGTGAGTGGAGGCGATGTCGCCAGAGCGAAAAAAAATCTGCGCGCGAAAGTCATCGGACGAATCGAAGAAGGGAGCGGCAGAACGCGCCTGTCATTCTGAGCCAAGCGCAGCGGAGTCGAAGAATCCCGTGGCGCCACCTTTAAGCTATCGCAACGGGATGCCTCGACTTCGCTTCGCTTCGCTCGGGATGACAACCGTGCGGGCGCGTTCTACCTATAGCCAGGGAAGCTGGAACCATTATGAAACAACGAAAACTCGGACGCGGCGGACCGCTTGTCTCTGCCATCGGGCTCGGCTGCATGGGCATGTCGGAATTTTATGGCGACCGCGATGAGGAGGAATCGCTCGCCACCATCGATTGCGCGCTTGAAATGGGCGTTACCTTTTTCGATACCGCCGATATCTACGGCCCGCACACGAACGAGGAGTTGCTCGGCCGTGCCCTTCGCGGCAAACGCGAGCGCGTTGTCATTGCCACCAAGTTCGGCATCATGCGGGAAGTGGGTAAGCCGCAATTCCGCGGGATTAACGGCAAACCCGATTACGTCAAAGAAGCGTGCGAAGGCAGTCTGCGCCGGCTCGGAGTGAGCTGCATCGATTTGTATTATCAGCATCGCGTCGATCCCGATACGCCCATTGAACAAACCGTCGGCGCCATGGCCGAGTTGGTGTCCGCGGGCAAAGTGCGTTATCTCGGGCTCTCCGAAGCTGGGCCGGAAACGATCCGGCGCGCCCATGCCGTGCATCCCATTACCGCGGTGCAATCGGAATACTCGCTCTGGACGCGCGACCCCGAAGAGGGCGTGCTCCCTGCCTGTCGCGAGCTCGGTATTGGCTTCGTCCCCTACTCTCCTCTCGGGCGCGGATTTCTAACCGGGCAGATCAAACGCTTCGAAGACCTGCCGGCGGATGATTACCGGCGGACGGCGCCGCGCTTTCAGGGAGAAAATTTTCAGCAAAACCTCGAGCTGGTCGCGCGCGTAACGGAGATGGCGCGCGAGAAGAACTGTACGCCGGCGCAATTGGCGCTCGCCTGGGTGCTGGCGCATGGCGAAAACATCGTGCCTATTCCGGGGACCAAGCGACGCAAGTACCTCCGCGAAAATCTCGGCACGCTCGATGTCACCCTCACCATTGGCGATCTGGAACGCATTGACGAGATCATGCCTAGGAATGCGGCGGCCGGTTCCCGCTATCCCGAGGCAATGATGAAGCTGCTGGGAAAGTAGCGCCCATGCCCCGTCATCCCGAGCGAAGTCGAGGGATCCCGTGGTCGTTACCGAAGCCTAACGCAACGGGATCCCTCGACTTCGCTTGACTGCGCTCGGGATGACAGATTCGTGCGCGGCTCACGATGACGTGCCGCGCGCCGGCAACATCGCGTTTGCGCTGAACGACTGCACGATTTCACCACGCTGATTGGTCGTGATGTTCTTGATGCGAATAATGCCATAGCCCGGACGTGACTTCGATCGCCGCGCTTCCATGATCTCGATCTCCAGCCGCAATTCATCGCCTGCGTGGACCGGCTTTGGCCAGCGCAGTTCGTCCACGCCCATTCCAATGATCCCGCACGGCACATTCATGCTGTCAACGAACAGCCGCATGGAGATAGCCGCAGTATGCCAGCCACTCGCCGCCAGTTCGCCCAAGAGTGTCTCTTTTGCTATCTCCTCTTCGAGATGAAAAGGCTGCGGGTCAAACTCGCGCGCGAATGCCTTGATCGCGTCTGCGGTGACCAGGTAGCTCGCCGAAGTAAGCTTCGTGCCTGCGGCGAAATCTTCGAAGACACGCGACATTGGCTCAGCCCGCGACGTGACGGCAGCAGACTCCCGCTACGGATTAATGAAGAGCTTGTCGACATCGACATCATGCACCAGCGTGCCATGCGGCACCTGTCGGACGTCGTAAACACGTTGCGTGTAGGGACTGCGCATCATGCCTGGTTGATCCGCGGGAATTCCGAGCGGGTACTTGCTTTTGCGAAGCTTGCGCGCGCTTTGCGGGTCCAGCGGCGCGGGCGCTAGCTGCAATGAAACCGGATTTGGGTATAAGGAATTCCACGCACCGGTGCCGGCATCTACTGCCACGCCGATGACACTGCCGGCGATGGCATTGCCAGCCGTCGCAGCTACACCCGTCCCGGACGCGCGGCTCTCCACATTCACCGTCTGAGTCAGATACCCGGGCTTACTTACCGTCACCTGAAAACTATCCCGGCGCAGCTTGGTAAAGCTGACCGGCGTTACCCCAGTTTCACCAGTGGAAAGATTAACATTGGCGCCGGGAGGAGTGCTCAGCACCTGCACCCTCTCGTGCGCGCCGCGCGTAATGGTGGCGCAGGAAGCGAGACACATGCCGGCACAGGCAAGGCACATCAGTTTCAAATCCATCGGCAGACGGTAATGACTCACCCGGGAGTGGCAAACCCAAAGGTGACAACGCCGCAAGCCGCAATGGACATGATCCGCGCCTGTGACAAATTACGTTTTTCGCAGGCGCGACGGGCGGTTAGCTCAGTGGTAGAGCGGCTGGTTTACACCCAGTAGGTCGGGGGTTCGAAACCCTCACCGCCCATTTTATTATTTCTGCAATAGCTTGCGCGCAGCTGGTAAGATTATCTCCGCCCATTCTGCATAAGCCCGGGCAGAAGGATGCAGGCGATCGGCGGCGATCAGTGAAGGCTCATCGCGCAATCGCTGACTGGCCGGAAAAATATCAACTACTCGCAAGCCGCGCTTCCTTGCTTCCTCGATGATGATCTCATTGAAAGAGCCTATTCCTTTGGCAATATCGCGGCCCCGCGCGTACTTCGGGCCTTCGGGGGTGACAGAGAAATCCGGAATACTAACAAGCAGCAGACGCTGCTGTTTCGGTAAAATCGCAACTATCTGTTCAACCAAATAGTTGAGATTGTGGCGGAAGTCCGCCGCGCTGACACCTTGCACCCAGTCATTCACCCCGATGAGGAGAGTAGCGAAATCAGGTCTGGCTTCGCGAAAGACCGGCAACTCACGCTCGATGACCTGCTGCGTCGTCCAGCCCGTCACCGATGGATTGGCCACCAACTTAATCGGTATTCCTTCGGCGCTGAGATGCTGCGTCAGCACGGCCGGCCACGATTGCTCCGGCGTAGCTCCTTCGCCGATCGAGTAAGAGTCACCGAGTGCGACGTAGCGAATCTCTTTGTCCGGACTGGCGTGGTAGAGATTACCCATGATAACCAGTAAGAAGTATGTCAGCAGCATGCCTGCTACTTTACGGGAGCCAGCCTTGAACTTGAGATACGCTCGATAAGCTAGTGAATCCGGTAAACTTCAACCAGCGCCAGTCCGGTGGTGTTGTTCTTGCCACGAACTATCCCAGTCCAGTTACCTTGCACTAAAGTCGTTAGAATGGCTGGTTCACGCGCGTCGCCAGGCGCCAGGCCGGTCGCCTGGATGGCAGCCCGTTGCGTGTCCTGCCAGTTATCATTAGTAAAGATAAGATTGCCATTGCCATCGTAAAGCTCGAGCGTCGGATCCTGGAGAGAGTTCGATAAGCCAAACCGGCTCAGCTCCGGCCCGATCACCCGCAGCAACACTTCCGAGCTGCCATCACCATTCTGCCCACGTCCATTGCCGATGATTACACCCGCGATCATGACGTTGTCACCGGTCTCTACCTGACCGCGCGTGCTCATGTTGTGAATCAATGAAGCGCTGGCGGAATCTAGATCATACAGTTCGAGCAGCGCGATGCCGGCGGTATTGTTAGCTCCGCGCACAACCGCGCTGTAACTACCAGGCGCGAGTGTTCGCACGATCGCCGGTTCGCGCGCGTCTGTCGGGGCGCGACCGCTCGCCTGAATTTCCGCCGCCTGGGAGTCCTGCCAGTTATCGTTGAACGCGATGGAGGTGCTGGAGTTGTAAAGCTGGAGCGTTGGGTCGACCAGCACACCGCTCAGACCGAACTGGGTCAATCCCGGACCGATGGCGCGCAGAAGTACCTTTTTCGGTAAACTGCCACTGATAATGAAGCCGACAATGCCGGCATTGTCACCCGTGCCCACTTCCAAGCGTGTAGCAATATCAAGTTCCTTACCCGTGCGCGTAACCGAGAGCGGATTGGCGGCATTAGTGCCAACCGCAGCCTCAGCCTGATTGTCTTCCCCGTCTCGGTCGACATCATTACTGGCCGGGCGGAGCGAAGTGACGGGAATGCGAGCTAACGAGACGTGAGTAGCTTCCCATCCTGTGGCCAGATCCGAGTAAGGCACAATGGCGGCCCGAGTGACAAAGGGATCGGGATTACCAGTGCGTGTATCTACCCACACAGGCACGGCTGGGACAGTCGCCAGTGGCGATGGCGCGATGCCTAGGTAGTCCCCGAGCATGTAACCTTCTGAAGTAAGCGGTGCGACCGCGGCATTACTAGAAACTGAAGTTAGTCGGATATTAGGTTGCCAGGTAGCTCCGCCATCGAAGGATTGCGCGAGATAAAGATCGACCAATGTCGAGGACGTGGGATTGTTACGATGATCGTAGAAGGCCACGCTCAGGGTGCGACCGTCGGGGGACGCGCTAATCGCCGGGTTGAAAACGCCGAGACCCGCCGGGTTATCACTGATGGCAACGGGCGCGCTCCAGGTCACTCCGCCATCAACTGATTTAGTGAAAGCGATTCGCGGACTGCCCGCAAGCACAGTCTGGTAAACGACATAGACATTGTTAGTAGTTCGATCGGCGGTGGCCGATGGCAGAAAGGAGCCGCTGCGAATAGCCCGTTCGTGCCATTCTGTGGCGGTAGTGATGCGCTGAGGTGAGCCGAAGCTCGTGCCGCCGTTGGTTGAGATGACGGCTTCGAGTTTTTCGCCCGAGCTGCCGCCGAAGTTCCAGTAAACAACGACACAGTTGCCATTGTGCAGATACAACGGCTGCGAACCCTGGGTGTTGACCGAGCTACTGACCGACGCAATCGGGCTCCAGGTCGTGCCACCATCATCGCTGAAGCTGCGCATGATAGGCGCTCCCTCTATGCTGCTACTATTAAAAAGGGTGAAGGTAACGATGACGCGCCCAGCCGCGACGGTGCCGGGGAAACTATTGACCGCGATCCACTCCTTATCCGGGAAAACGCTGTTGCTCGCGGGCCGGTAGACTACACGGGGGGCGGTGAAAGTTACTCCGAGATCGGTTGATTTGCTTACGAGTACGGCGCCGTTGGTGAAGGTGGGATCCGTGGCGCCCAGGGTATTTAGGTAGGCGTAGTTGTTTACATCAAAGGCGACGACGGGATCGGTCGCACGATAGTATGGGCCGCCGGAGGCTCTGGTAAGTCCTGGAATGAGAGAGCGCGTCCAGCTTAAGCCGCCATCGCGGCTGATGGAGTAGCCGCAATCCACCGCACCGCCATCAGTAGCGAAGCGACCTTCCTGAAAGATGGCGAGGAGGAAATCGCTAAGGCTCGGCGCGCGCGCGATGAATGGCTCGGCTTGTGAGCGCATGTTGGCCGGCAGCTGTGCGGGATCATTGCCCAGTCGAATATTGGGACCGATGCGCGGATCCAGCCCGACCGGGGCCGTCGCTGCTTCCTCAGTCAGCGTGCCGCCTTTCGCCGTCGCGCGCGCTGGTGGCGCGACGAGATTATCATCCTGATTTAGCAACATAAGACCGCCCGAGGAGAGCCGCTCGAGCGGCAGATTGCGCAGGGCCGGCGGAAGCCTGGAGCGATCAGCGGCGGAGAGACGGACGGGAGAGGACGTCGACTGCGCGCAAAGAGCGACCGTGCTTGCCAGAAGGAAAACAAGCGATGATTTCAACGCGATGAATCTACTTGAGCCGCAGGTTTTCACAACAGAAGCTCGCCGCTAGGACAAACCTGCGATCGATCGGACCGAGTCGTCGTGGTTCGGAATCCACCTCTCCTCTCGTTACCAAGCGTACATAAAAAACACTTGCGCGACAGCAGGTGGTCGCCATCGTCCGCGCCTTATGCCAAAATGTTTTCTCTCCTTCTTCGCTCCCACTTTGCTCATCGCCGGCATCGCTCCGGTTTCGGCCGTCACGTTTACTTCGGCGGGTAATTCCAGCGCTGAGTAATATCACCGCTGGATGGGAATTCACCGTGTCCTCGGCGGTGATCCTCACCGGTTTGAGCTATTACGATGTGGGCGCTAATGGCCTGGCGGAAAATCACGATGTCGGTCTGTCGAATACACTCACCGGTCTTTCTCTCGCCCAGGTCACCGTGACAAATTCCAGTCCGCTGCTTGACTCCTTTCCGCTACGCGACCCTGGCTACTCCCATCGTTCTGCTTCCGGGGGTGACTTACACCGTTGGTGGATTCACCGGCAGCGGCGCGGATAGCTTCGAAGATCTGGTGAGCAATTTTGCCACCGCGGCGAACGTTAACTTCAGCCGCGCAGTCCTCGCCATTAACCAGCCTGGTCTAAGCCAACCCACGACCGACGAACATCTGCTCGATCCCGGTCTCTTCGGCGGAAGCTTCGTGCTTCAACCCGTGCCGGAGCCGCCTTCGATTGCACTTCTCGGGGGGTGGGTGCTGTTGTCGCTGTTTTCGGCGTGGTTCGTTCGCGAAAAAACTTTGTCGGGGCGCCGTAGCTTTTAAGTAGGCTGTCCCGCGCGCGGGCCAGTTACTCAGGCTAGCTCAATCCTTATACGGGTCGACGATATCGCGGCCCGCCATCGCCACTCCCAGCGGCTGCAGCGTGTGCAGGACGCGAATCGTCCCCGCGTGCGCCGCCAGCACTTCATTTAAGCGCCGGTAAGCCTGCGGCGCTTCGTCCACATCGCCGCCGCGCAATTCCACGCCGCGCTCGGCCACCCACTTCATCATCTCATCATGGCGGACCAGTCCTTCGCGCCTGATCCGCTTGTTCCCCACCCGTTCAAATTTCCCTTTCGCCGCCGTCCGGGACATGATCCGCCCCGCCCCGTGCACCGTCGAGTACAGCGCCGCCCGCGATTCCGCCCCATCTACTCCTTCTATAATAACCGCATCATCGCCCATGCTCCCTCCGACAAAACCGCGCTGACCGGGGAACGCCGGCGTCGCACCTTTGCGCACTACCCAGAACTCCTCGCCCTGATGTTCTTCGCGCCAGGCGAAATTATGATGATTGTGCACCTCCTCGAGAATGCCTGCGCCGAGAATTGCGCGCACGACATACCGCGCCACCGCCTCACGGCCGGCGTCGGCATAACGCCCCGCCAGCGTCATGGCCGCGAGATAATCGATTCCCAGCTCCGAATTCACCGGGACGACTGTGGGTGGCACATCCATTCCATCCCTGCCGCCGGCGGCTTTGAGGAAATGCGTGGCCGTTTTGTGTCCCAGACCGCGCGAGCCGAAGTGCACACCCACCCAGACGCGCTCGAGCTCATCGGCGAAAATATCGACGTAATGATTGCCGCCACCGACCGTTCCAAGCTGGTCGCGCGCCGTTTCTTTTAACTGCGCCAGCGGCTGCATGCGCCACGGCTCATCCTCGAATAGCTCGTGATCAATGCGGCGCTTGGATTTGCGTCCGATGCCGAACGAGATCTCTCGCGCGACATCATCCATGATGAGCTTCATTCGCGGCACTACCTGGCTGCGCGTCGCATCGGTCAGAATGGCGAGATTACCGCAGGCGATATCGAATCCCACGCCCGAGAGCGAAATCTTGTCCGTGCAGGCAACGACTCCGCCGATGGGCTGCGCGTAACCTTTGTGTCCATCGGCGCAAAGCACCCCGCGCGCTCCACCAGCTTCGATGCAGGTCTCGATCTGCCGCAGCGTCGCCTCGTCATGTTGCCCGAACACCTTCGCCTTCATCGTGACCTAACCTACTCCGCTCGCCTCTTGGGCGAAAGCTCGTCGCGGCGTCGCTGTGCGAAGCGCGGGATGGTGTAGATGCGTTTGTGCCAAACGCCGGCCAAACCCAAAGCATCGGCGCGCAGCAACCGCCGCCTGCGACTAGCCTGGCCCTCAGTTCCGGGGTCGCTATATATTTTCCTACAGCAACTTGCCCATCGTGAGCGACATTCGACTCTCATGATCAAAGTCCGTCACATGTCAGGCGATCAATACGAAATCATCGTTGACGTCGCCACACCGACTACCCACACCGTGACATTGCACGAGCTGGATCGCGCGCGCCTCGCCGGCAACAAGGTATCAGGCGAGCGTTTGATCGAGGAAAGCTTTTGTTTTCTTCTGGAGCGCGAGCCGAACACGAGCATCCTTCCTACTTTCGACCTACCGGTGATCGCCAGGTACTTTCCAGAATACGAACGCGAAATTCGGCAACGACTTACTTGAAAGCGTTTACTCGTAGAAGCGCGTTGTAGCTGCCGTCCGTCCTCGGCGGCAGTGCCTTTAATCAGCTATCGTCGCCTCTGTAGGGGAAGCTGCCAGCTTCCCCTACAACAGGGTCGTCCTCGGCGGCAGTGCGTTTAATTAGCTATCGTCGCCGTTCGTTTTCTGCCGCTGAGGACAGACGGCAGCTACAACACGATAGGCGCGGCTACCACCATCTCACCTCCACAAACTCAAGCCTGCGGTTAAACTACATCAGCACTCCATCCGCGATCTGCAGCTGCCGATCGCCGCGCGACGCCAGATGCGGATCGTGCGTGACCACGAGCAAAGTCTTATTTCGCTCACGCGCCAGGCCCAGAAGCAGGTCCATGATTGTCCCACCCGTTTGCGAATCAAGGTTTCCCGTCGGCTCATCGGCGAAGATGATGGCCGGATCATTCACCAGCGCCCGCGCGATCGCCACCCGTTGCTGCTCGCCTCCGGAAAGCTCCGCTGGCAAGTGCTGGAGCCGCTCGCCTAATCCAACCGCCCGCAAGCTTCCCTCCGCCGCCGCTGCACTGACTCTGCCACCGATCATTCCCGGCAGCATCACATTCTCCAGCGCCGTCAATTCTGGGAGAAGAAAGTAGCCTTGAAAAACAAAACCCATCTCCGTATTCCGTATCCGCGCCTGCGATCGCGAACCACCAGTGTAAAGACGGCGCCCGCCGAATTCCACCGTCCCTTCCTGTGGTCGCTCCAATCCGGCCAGCGTATAGAGCAACGTCGTCTTTCCTGCGCCGGAAGCGCCGACCAGGAAAACAGCTTCACCGCGCGCGACTTCCATTGAGATGCCCCGGAGGACCTCGAGCCGCCGCGTCCCAATGCGAAATGATCGGCGCAATTCACGCGCGACAAGCTGCGCCGGTTCCATTCGGCCAACTCTAAAGTGCAACCGCGCGATGGCAAAGGCTCGCTCGCGCGAACTATACCCCCCTTAGGTCAGGCCCAGTGTGTCGAGCGTCGCCTCATCAATGGCCGCCGTCGTCGCCAGGCCATGATCGGCTTGGAATCGTAGGATCGCATCGCGTGTCTCCGGCCCGAGCACACCATCAATCGCGCCATAATAGTAGCCCTGCTGCGCGAGCGCTTCCTGCACCTGCGCCGTGACATCGCCCGGCGATAGCTCACCGTAACCTAAGATAGGACCATCGTAGACGTAGTTATTGTAGTAGGGACTGTAGCCCCAGGCCGGGAACCACCAGCCCGCGTTCCAGAACCAATAACCCCCGCCGTAAAAGCAGATGCGCGTGTGATGATTCCGCCACCAGTCGCGATCGTGACGATGACGCGAGCATTGCGCTTGCGCCTGGGCAAAGGTTAACTCGTTGCCGGTGCGCGAAGGTAACCTGACGTGGTTAGCCCGGCCGGCGTTGTTAACCGCCACATCAGGCCGCTGGTTCGGCGTTACTCCGCGCCGACCAGTCACAGTCGTTCGGCCCGGCGGGTAGGTGGGCGCAATCGTCCAGCTGCGATTTGCCGGCGAATAGCGATATATCGCATTCGGATTAACTGGCCGCACATTGGGATTCGCTGACGGCCTAACCGGTCCGCGAATGACCGCTGGCGGCGCTTTCGCCGTGTCAGATGTAGTCGACGTGCCGCTACTTGAAGTGCGTGCCTTTGCTTGCGGTGTCGTTTGATCATCAGCAGCGGCCACCTTCACACAGGCAACTAATATCAAAACCACGATCAGTTGAAGTCTCATGGATTGTTTTCCTTTCCGCTTGGACACTTTTTTACCTCTTCTTATTCAAACCCGCAAAGTGTCCGGGGTTCCGCTGATCTGTCGCATCACGTCGGGAGGGACGACCTCCGTGTCGTCCCGTCATCGCGAAGAGTCCAGGGTTTCGCTGACCTGCCGCACCGCCTCAAACAGGACGACCGCTACAGCTGTAGCCAGGTTCAGGCTGCGCGTTCCCTTCATCGGGATCGTCACACATCGCTCCCGATTCTCCTCCAGCACCCGCTCCGGCAATCCTTTGGTCTCCCGGCCGAAAACCATGAAATCGCCGGGCTGGAATCTCACCTCAAAGTACGGCCGCTGCACTTTCGTCGTAAGAAAGAAAAAGCGCTCCGTCCTATTCGCCGCCCGCAACTCGGCCAGGGTCGACCACTTCTTCAGGTCCACCTCATTCCAATAATCCAGCCCCGCCCGTTTCAGTTGCCGGTCATCGATTGAAAACCCAAGTGGCCCCACAAGGTGGAGAGTGGAGCCAGTCGCCAGGCAAAGCCGGCCTACGTTGCCCGTGTTCGGTGGTATCTCCGGCTCGACCAGGACAACGTTAAACAATTTTATGTCTGAGGAAAAAGCAGGAAATCTATCAATGGATCAGATCACCAGTCCTGCGTCCCTGCTATTCCTTAGCTATTCTTCAGCTTCTCCGCGACCAGCTTCTCCAGCTTCACAATGTCGGCGGCAAACTTCCGGATACCTTCGGCCGTTTTCTCCGTCGCCATTGCGTCCTCGTTCAGCAGGTACCTGAACTTCTTCTCGTCCAGCTCCAGCCGTTCTACTTCCGTCGACTTTGCCTTCTCCGGGATTAACTTTCGCTCCACCGGCTCCATCGACTCGGATAGCTCCTGCATTAGCTCAGGACTTATTGTCAGTAGATCGCAACCAGCGAGCTCAAGAATCTCACCGGTATTCCGGAAACTGGCTCCCATCACTTCCGTCGGGTAATCAAACTTCTTGTAGTAAGTATAAATCTCCTGCACTGATTGCACGCCAGGATCTTCCGCGCCTTTATAGTCACGATTATTCGTCTTCTTGTACCAGTCGTATATCCGCCCCACGAAAGGTGAGATGAGCTGCGCCTTCGCCTCCGCGCACCGCGCCGCCTGTGGCAGCGAAAATAACAGCGTCATATTACAGCGAATCCCTTCCTTCTGGAGCTGCTCCGCCGCGTTGATCCCTTCCCAAGTCGAAGCCACCTTGATCAGCACCCGCTCCGGCCCGATCCCACGCTCGCGATACAGCTCGATCAGCCGCCGCGCCTTGGCAATCGATCCTTCTACATCAAACGACAGCCGCGCATCCGTCTCCGTCGACACCCGTCCCGGCACAATCTTTAGAATCTCGCACCCAAACTGCACCAGAAGATGATCGATCACATCCTCGACCTGCTCCCTGTCACTCAACCCCGAGTTTTTCCGATCCCGCAACACTTCCTGGAGCAAATGCGCATACTGCTCCTTCTGCGTCGCCGCAAAAATCAAACTTGGATTGGTCGTCGCGTCCTGCGGCTTGAAATCCTTGATCGACTCAAAATCCCCCGTGTCCGCGACCACCTTGGTAAACTTCTTCAGCTGCTCGAGCTGATTCAGCTTCGTCTCCGTCGTCCGCTGTTCCTCTGCGATCAATGTGCTCATCAGCGCAGAACCTACTCCTGGTTCGAGAGCGCTCAACGCAAATCTAGTTCGCGTCCAAATTGTAAACCTCCACCAAAGCGACGCCGGTCGTAGCATTCTTCCCCCGGACAACTGCGGTGTAGTTACCAGGAGGAAGCGTGGCGAGAATGACCGATTCCGAAGAATGCGCTGGAGCATAGCCCGAGGCTCGGATTGCTTGCTGCTGGGCAGAGTTAATCCAATCGTCATTATAGGTAAGAAGAGTGCCATTCGAGTTATGCAGCTCCAAAGTTGGATCCGCCAGAGCGCCGGTCACACCAAACTGGGCGAGCGTCGGACCGAGGGCGCGCACAACTACTCTGGTGGGCTGACTACCTCCGACCACGAAGCCGCCGATCATTGGATTGTCACCATAGGACACCGGACCGCGTGTTGAAAGATTAGCTAGCGCGGAGCCGGCGGGTGTTAAGTCATAAACCTCGACCAATGCGGTGCCAGTTGTATTCGCCACGCCCTGCAGCCCTACAGTATACGCGCCGGGCGGGAGCGTGGCGACAATGGCGGCTTCGTGGACATTATTCGGCGGGAATGGTGTGGCCAACACGTTGGGTCGGTCACTATTCCAGTTATCGTTAATCGCGACGGTCTGTCCTCTCGAATCGTAAAGTGTAATGATCGGATCCCAAAGAACGTCTCCAATTCCGTAGAGCACCAGAGAAGGCCCCATTGCCCTGATAATAACGCGTTTCGCGCTCGAACCTTTGATGATAAAGCCCGCGACGAGGTTCGAACTTCCTGTCAGGCATTGTGCGCGGGTGGAGATGTTCGACAGGATTTTGGCAGGAGCCGGAGTGGCGGCCGGCGGGGTCCCGCGGCCGGTCCTGTAAACGCGAACATCACCTGGCTCACCTGTATAGTTCGTGGCAGCAAAGAGGTAAGCGTCTGTCGAGTCGACGACCATATCTCCGACCGTCGGCCCGGAGGTGAAACCTCTCTCGACTAAGGAGATCGAGCCTGCTTTCGCAAAGGAGGCGGTGTCAAAGATCTGTATCTCGGCGCCGACATCACCCGGGCCAGCCGCACCCTCATACAAGAGGGCATCGTCGTTGCTGAACGCAACAGCTCCAGGCCAGGTATTACTCCCATTTACAAAACTGCCTGCGACTGCACGAATATCCGCGGTTGGGATTAAATCAGTTGCCACTGTCGGCAAGTGGTATTGGTTGCCGTCCACATCCGCCAGACAGAGGTATTGACCATTATGACTTACTTTCAGATCCAAAACCGTACCCTCACCTCGGGTGTTGTTATCGGTCTGTTCCGTGATGACGCCAAGAGAATGCGAGATGTCGCATTGCCATCCTTTGGCAGTCTGGCTGACAAGACTAGCTGCGAAAAGTGTGCGCCGATCCGGAGTAAGGACCAGGATACCATTAGCTGGAGCGAGTGAACCTAACCGCTGGCCTGTGGAAGCATCAATATGCACAATCTGAGTGTCACTGCTGACATACAAGGTGTCATCAAGGGCCTGCTCGACATAATACACAGGCATATTTAACAGGATACTCGGCAACACTGTTAAATTATCGAGACTCACCGCTCCTACCCAGCCATGTTGGACATCAGCCGTTTCCGTCCCAGCATACCAGAGTTTGGTGCCGTCATGCGAGATAGACATTCCAACCGGCATATGCTCAACCTTGATCACATCGACCACGGTTAGCGTCGCTGCGTCGATAACTGTGATTGCGGCCCTCGAACGTCTCGCTTGCGTACACGCGCGATCGTGCCGGATCATAGACGAGCCTGGCGGCCGGAATAGGCCACCAGGCGACAGTGTTGCCTGGAGCCGCCGCGACATTCCGTGGAGTATAAAAGTTGATTCCCACCTGACCTTGAGCATCGCCATTCGGGCCATGAGCCGTGAGCACCACGACAAACTCGCCCCTCTGGCCAACGGTTCCGCTGATAATTCCAGTAGCGGCGTTTAAACTAAGACCCGGGGGCAAACCGCTGGCACTGAAACTGAACGGCTGATTCGAAGCCGTAATCTGATAGTAGAAGTGACTTCCCGCGTAGACCAGAGGCGCGTTTGAGCTACTGGTAATCACCCCCGCAAAAATCGTCAGCTGCACTGTAGCGGAAGCGCTGGCGGAGGAAGAATAAGCCGTGACTACGACCGAGTAGTACCCGCCTGCAGTTGGTGTTCCCGAAATTGTTCCGGTTGCCGGGTCCAGGGTAAGGCCGGCGGGAAGCGACGATGTGCCGAAGCTCGTTGGATTATTGTCGGCCGTGATCTGATAGAAGAAGGGATTGCCTACAACGACGCTCGGAGGAAACAGACTGCTTGTGATCCGCGGCGCATTAATGACGATGTGTAATATTGCGGTCGCTGTGCCGCGCCCTCCCGTAGCCTGTAATGTCACTTCGAATGCCCCTGCGACGGTCGGAACCCCGCTGATTAAGCCGGTAGAAGCATTCAACTGCAGACCTGCAGGCAAGCCAGTGGCCGAGAAACTTGTCGGGCCGAAGTTGGTCTGAATCTGATACTGGAAAGGTACGTTCAGTTTCGCCGCCGATGGAGAAAGCGAACTAGTTATGCGCAGCGCATAGAGCCGGCGCGCTCCGGCTACGTCATCGGCGGTGAGCGCGTCGATATTACTGGTCTGCGAGTTCATAACCGCAGTCACAGGTTGGCCAGCCTCATCGGGATGGCCGAGCCCGAGCGTGTGACCGAATTCATGTAAGGCAACGCGGTGAAAGTCGGGCGCTAGTCTGCCTGCTTTATATTGCAGAGGACCGCGGTACGAGTTCCATTGCCAACCGGAATTGAAGAGGGTGTCAGTCTCAGTGAAGAACTTGGAAGCATCACTGAAATAGAGTGTCACAGCCAGGGTATTTGCGCCGAAGCTTTGGCCGTAAACTGTGCTTGAGAAAAAAACCGAATTTTGCCGGTCACCCTGTCGCGGCACTACGGAGGAGGCGATGGCAGCAAATTTCACGAGCGCGATCTGCTGATTCCAGGTGGCCAGCGCATTGGTGGCCGAAGCATTCCATGTCGGCGACCCATCCTGTAAAACAGTGCCTCTTGGCAATGGGCCGAGCGATAGCTGCATCGCAATATTGGTGCCGGTTCGCCAGATGTAACCATTGAACACGTAACCCGGGGCGGTTGGCGCAACGGCCACAGCGGTAACAACGGTGACCGCCGCGAGTCGCGTGCGGAGCACCCGTCGGAACATACGAAACGCAGGGGAACAGAAATTTCTCGCGAAGGCGAGTAAAATCTCGAGCGTCTGATTAAGCTGGCCGACGAGCTATGACCAGGTAATCAGCCGGAGCTCGTGGTCCTGCTGCAGGTGCAGGTGAGTGGGGATGACGCGGACGCTGAAGCCGTAGGCGCCCGAGTCGGTGGCCGGCACTGAGCCGCGGTAGATGTAGCTGCCGTCGCCGTTTTGTTTCGACTGAGTCAAAGTAGTAATGGCTGGAGCTTTGATGCCGCCGTTCTCGATCTCGCCATGGTAAGCTTCGACACGGATGTGTTGCGGATTCACGGCGCCGAGGTGAACGCGGGCGCTTAATTCCAAAGCTTCGCCTACGGGAATATTCTGGCGATCGGTGTTAGCGACCTGCACTTCTTCGATGCGCACCTGCGGCCAGTCTTTCCGCATCCGTATCTTCCATTGGCTGAGCTCGGCGGCGGCGGCGCAGTCGTTCTCAAAGAGACCGCGATGAGCGTGGGCGGCGGGAAGGTAAAGGCGTTCGGTGTATTCCTTGACCATGCGGTGGGTGTTGAAGACAGGCGTGACGCTGCGGATGGATTCGCGCATGAGTTGCAGCCAGGCGAGGGGTAGTTTGCCGTCGGGCTTGGCGTAGTAGAGTGGGACGATCTGGTTCTCGAGCAGCTGATACAAGCTGGCGGCATCAACTTCGCTTTGGAAATCGACGGTGCCATCGTTGATCTCAGCGCCGATGGCCCAGCCGTTGTTGCCATTGAAGCTTTCGCACCACCAGCCATCGAGCACGCTGAGGTTAAGTCCGCCGTTGGGCGGCGTTTTCATGCCACTGGTGCCGCTGGCTTCAAGTGGTCGCAACGGATTGTTCAGCCAAAGATCGACGCCCTGCACCAGCCGGCGCGCGATGTAAGTGTCGTAGTCTTCAACAAAAACGATGCGATTTTCCAAACCTGATTCGCGCGAGAACTTGTAAACTTCCTGGATGAGCGCCTTGCCGCCTTCATCGCGCGGATGGGCTTTGCCGGCAAAGATGAATTGCACCGGGCGCGTGGCGTCGTTGAGCAGCCGTTGCAGACGTTCCTTGTCGCTGAATAGGAGCGCGCCGCGCTTGTAGGTGGCGAAGCGGCGGGCGAAGCCGATGGTGAGAATCTCGGGATCGAGCAGGCGATTGGCGTTGCGGATGGACTGGGGCGATTCACCGATGCGTTCCCGCTGCGCGCGCACACGCTCACGCACGAACTCCACCAGTCGCGCCTTAAGCTTCTGGTGCGTGTCCCACAGAACTGCGTCGGGGATATCGATGACGCGCCGCCAGAAATCTCCGTCGGTGAGCTTCTCTTCCCAGTTACCAAGGTACTTGTCGTAAAGAGCGGAGAACTCCGGGGCCATCCAGGTTTTGGTGTGAATGCCATTAGTCACGTGCGTGATCGGCACTTCATGCTCAGGCACGCCAATCCAGACGTCTTTCCACAGACCGCGGCTGACCTGGCCGTGCAATTTGCTCACGGCATTGGCGTGCCGGCTCATGCGCAACGCGAGGATGGTCATGCTGAAAGGATCGGAAGGATTGAGGCGCGTCTGGCCGAAGGAGAAAAACTCATCGAACGGCAGACCCATTTCAGTGGCGAAATCACCGAAGTATTTGCGCATCATTTCGCGCGGGAAAGAATCGTTGCCGGCCGGCACCGGTGTGTGGGTGGTGAAAACATTGGCCGACGCGGCGAGCTGGAGCGCGGCGTAGAAATCGAGCTTCTTTTCCAGGACGAGACGGCGAATCCGCTCGAGGGCGAGAAAAGCGGAGTGTCCTTCATTCATGTGAAAAACTTCCGGCTCGATGCCGAGCGCGTGCAACGCCTGCACTCCACCGATGCCGAGCACGATCTCCTGGCGCATGCGCATTTCCAGATCGCCCCCGTAAAGCTCGGCGGTGATGAGCCGATCTTCCGCCGTATTTTCGACAACGTCGGTGTCGAGCAGGTAAAGATTCACCCGGCCGACGCGCAGCTGCCAGATTTTGGCGTAAACATCGCGATCGAGAATGCGCACGGAGATGAGCAGGGCGCGGTCGTCGCGGCGGACATCGCGGATAGGCAGGTGATGAAAGTTCTGGTTCAGGCTGACCGCATGCTGGACCCCATCCTTGTCAATCTCCTGCCGGAAGTACCCGTGCCGGTAAAGCAGGCCGATGGCGACGAAGTTGAGGTCGAGATCACTGGCGGACTTGCAGTGGTCGCCGGAGAGAATGCCGAGACCGCCGGAATAATTCGGAATCGATTCATGAAAACCGAACTCGGCGGAGAAGTAGGCGACCGCGTTTTGTAGTTGCGCGCCGACACCGGTTTTGCCGTAGGTATCCTTGCGCGCGAGATAGTTGGTGAAAGCGTCGTGCACCTGCTTAAGCTCGCGCAGGAATGTTTTATCGGTGGCAAGTTCCTCGAGCCGGGCCTGACGCGAAAGCTGGAGCATGCGCACGGGGTTGTGATTGGTGCGGTTCCACAGGTCGACGTCCAAGTGACGGAAGAGGCGGCGCGCGGACGGCTCCCAAGTCCACCAGACGTTGAAGCTCATCTCGCGCAGCGGCTCGAGCGCGGCGGGCAGCGTCGGGACGACGTTATAGCTGTGGAAGGTGGGCATGCGGAGAAGACGGCGACATTCGAGCGGGAATTAAGAGCGGCAAGCGTCGCAAATCAACGGGAGCGGATTACGTGCCGCGCGGGACCGCGGCCCGGATCAGGCGGCGGTGGCGAAACCGAGCGAAGGTTTGTCGAAATCGGGCGCCGGCATTTCGTTGACCAGCTTGACGATTCCATTTTGCCATTTGCGCCCGATCTCCTGTAGATAAGGATCGTCTTCATCGAGCCGCGCGCGTTGGTTGGCCACCAGCGAATCGATTTCATAACAGAGCACGTCGATGGGGGGGCCGACCGCGACGTTACTCTTCATCGTCGCATCGAGCGAGATGATGCCGAACTTCACCGCATCGCTGAGCGACGTGTCGTAGGAAAAGCCGCGGTCGAGAATTGGCTTGCCGTATTTGGTTTCGCCGATCTGGAGAAAGGGTGAGTCGCAGGTGGCGTGAATGCTGTTGCCCTGCGGGTAAATGAGATGAATCTCGGGCGCGAACCCGGCGATCTGTCCGCCGACGATGAGGTTGATGTTGAAATCGAATCCGTCGGCTTCGAGCGCGGTGCGGTCGCGTTTCTCCACTTCGCGCACTTTGCTGCCAACGTAGCGCACCGTTTCGTAGAGTGTGTGCGCGCTCAGGATCGTTTCCCGCTCCGGCTCGCTATTGGCCAGAAGCAGATCATCGTCCATCAACGCCACCGTCGCCTGCGTGAGCGACAGGTTGCCCGAGCTCATGATGCAGATGACGCGCTCGCCCGGTTTTTCGAAAACGCGCATTTTGCTGCGCATGGTGATGTTGTCCATGCCGGCGCTGGTGCGTGAATCGGAGAGGAAGACGGCGCCGCTGTGGCAAAGCATGCCCAGGCAATACGTCATCGGCCTTCCTCTGGCTCGATGACGCGGCCGCGCACGCGTTTGATCTGGGTGTGATGGGTGAGCACATGGACGTGTCCATCGCTCCCGCGGAAAAATGCGCTCAGCAGCCAGCTCACGATGCTAATGATGATCGCGCCCAGCAACGCCGCGCCGAATCCGTCCACGTGAAAACCGGGGATGATGCCCGGCACGATCCACAACATGAAGCCATTCACGACGAAGATGAACAGGCCGAGCGTGAGCAAAATCACCGGCGCGCTTAGGATTAAGAGCACTGGGCGGAGAAAGGCGTTAAGGATGCCGAGGAGCAGCGCGGCGAAGATCAATGCCGTGGGCGAATCGTAGCGAATGGCAGGCTGCAAACACCACGCCGCCACCACTACGGCTATCGTTGTGATGGCCCAGCGAAAGAGAAAGTGGCGCATCCGGCACGCTAACTAATGCTTCACGGTGCGCCACTGAAAGCGCTTGCGAAGGCCGCGCCTCAGCGTATGCGGTAGTGCTCAAATGCCACGCAGACGCAAAACTTCAGAAAACGAGGAGGCACAGCCGAACGGCGCCGGCGCGCCCGCGGCCGACGGAAGTGTTGCCCAGCCGGCACCGAAGAAAAAGCGGACCTCGCGACGCAAGACGGCGTCCGCTCCAGTGGCCAATAAGATCGCGGTTGACGCTGCGCCGCCCGAGATCAGCGATGACGCCATCCGGCTTCGCGCTTATTTCATCGCGGAAGAACGGCTGCGGCTAGCCATTCCTGGTGACGCTGCATCAGATTGGCTCGAGGCCCGGCGGCAATTGGTGGCCGAGCGCGGCGAAAGCTAAGCCGTCTTCGTCTCGATCTCGGGCAGCACCTCGCGCACCTTCTGCAGCAACCGCTCGATCGCAAACGGCTTGGACAGAAACGCGCGCACGCCCGGCTCTTTCATAAGCTCCTGTGCGCGCGCATCGTCGCCGCGACCCGAGATCAGAATTAACGGCGGCACGACCAGTGGCGGGTGGACGTGATCGTAGACCTTGCCGATGAGGGCGAACAACATAGCGCCATCGATCATCGGCATGGAAAAATCGAAGATGAAAAGTCGGTAACGTTTCTTCAGCGCCAGCTCGAAAGCGTATTCGGCGTTCGGCGTCGCATCGACTTCGCAGTGGAAGTGAGCCGTGAGCGCTTCGCGGATCAAACGCGCCAGCGCGATGTCGTCGTCCACGACCAGAATTCGAATGATGTCGCGCTCGGCCATCGGCAACGCTTGCGCCAGACTCGCAGCCGTTTCAAGTTTTCACTGTGAATAGCGCGACTGAAAACGAACTGGCTGACGCGCTGCGTCAGCGGCTCGCCATTATTGCCGATGAAAACAGCCGCCGCGATCCCGACGCGCACATGCGGCGTTTGCGCGATATTTCCGAGCGCATCGATGAATTGAGCGCCGCGCTGCCGCCATCCATCGATCCGCAGCTGGCGCATTTTCTCTCACGCCGCAGCTACGATAAAGCGCTCGAGCTTCTGGATCAGTTGTCATCCCGAACGAAGTTGTAGCTGCCGTCCGCCCTCGGCGGCAGAGGCGTAAGTCTCTCCTGCATTGCGTCGCGTTCTGCCGCCGGGACGGACGGCAGCTACAACGAGCCGCGCAAGCGGCGCGGAGTGCTAACGCGAGTACAGCTCGACGATGAGCTGCTCGTTCACCATCGGTTGAATCTCTTGCCGCGAGGGAATGCGCGCGACACGACCTTTGACCGCATCGCGATCAACCGTGAGCCAATCGGGAACGGGTGAAATCTGCGTCAGCTCAAGATTGCGCAAAGCCAGCTGGCGCGACTTCGGTTTCTCCTTCACCGAAATCTCATCGCCGGCTTTGACGTTGTAAGATGAGATATTGACGGTGCGGCCGTTGACCAGCACGTGTCCGTGCGAGACGAACTGGCGGGCCGCGCTGCGGCTGTTGGCGATGCCGAGACGGAAGACCACATTATCCAAACGCGTTTCCAGCAACTGCAGAAGCGTTTCGCCCGTGACGCCGCGCTTGCGCAGGGCGTTCTGGAAAATGCGCCGAAACTGCCGCTCGAGCAGTCCGTATTGGTAACGCAGCTTCTGTTTCTCGCCGAGCGCGATGGCGTAATCCGATTGTTTCCGGCGCGAGCCTTTCGGCCCGTGCATTCCGGGCGGATAATTCTTTCGCTCGAGTGATTTCGATGGCCCAAAGAGCGGCACGCCGTAGCGGCGGCTCACTTTGGTTTTCGGTCCGGTGTATCTGCCCATTTAAGAAAAGTGATGAGTGACGAGTTTTAAACGCGGCGCTGTTTGGGCGGGCGGCAGCCATTGTGCGGCACCGGCGTCACGTCACGGATCACGGTTAATTCCAAGCCGATGGCCTGCAATGCGCGCACGGCTGATTCGCGGCCGGCGCCGGGGCCTTTCACCAGCACTTCTACTTCCTTGAGTCCGTGACCCATCGCCTGACGGGAAGCATCCTGCGCGACCATTTGCGCCGCGTAAGCGGTGCTTTTGCGCGAGCCTTTGAATCCCACTTTTCCCGCGCTCGACCAGCCGATGACGTTGCCTCTCATGTCGGTGATGGTGACGATGGTGTTGTTGAAAGTGGCGAGAACGTGCGCGATGCCGTTGTGAACGTTCTTGCTCCCTTTCGCCTTGACGATCTTCGGCTGCTCGACCGCGTCCGGACTAAGCGAAAGATTCTCCGGCGGCGGAGGCGCGGCGGGAGCTTGCTCCTTCTGCGCTTTAGGCGCGGCTTTCTTTTTTGGCTCGGCGGGAGCAGCTGTCGCCCGCGCATCTGTTTTGCTTTTCTCCGCCTTCGCTGCCTCGGGCTTTTTCGTGTCGTTCGTCGCTTCAGCCATGGTTAAACCTTGCCCGCTTTCGCGTCCTTATTGCGAATCACGCCCACCGTCTTGCGCGGACCTTTGCGCGTGCGCGCGTTCGTGCTCGTGCGCTGCCCGTGGACTGGCAATCCGCGCCGGTGCCGCAGCCCGCGATAACAATTGATCGCTTGCAAGCGTTTGAGATTCCCCTGCACCTCGCGCCGCAAATCACCCTCGATCGCCATCTTATTGCTGGTGATGGTCTGGATGATCTCGTTCAACTGCTGCGGCGTCAGATTCTTCGCCCGCATATTCGGATCGATGTTGGCTTGCTCTAAAATCCGCTTCGCCGTCGTCAGCCCGATCCCATAAATGTACGTCAGTGACGCCTCGATGCGTTTCTCCGCCGGAATCTCCACTCCAAGTAATCTAGGCATACTCTTGTTCTCGTCTGTCATCCCGAGCGATAATCGAGGGATCCCGTGGCGTTACGTTCAAGGTTCGCACCGGGATTCTTCGACTCCGCTTCGCTTCGCTCAGAATGACAATCATTGGCTACCCTTGCCGTTGTTTGTGCCGCGGGTTCTTGCAAACAACGCGCACCACATTCTTGCGCTTCACAATTTTGCAAGCTTCACAAAGTCGTTTCACTGATGGTCGTACTTTCATTTTCCTCGAATCGAAAATCGCGGAAGCCAGTCCGCGTCATTTCTGGCGGTAAGTAATCCGCCCCTTCGACAAATCGTAGGCCGAAATCTCTAGCATAACTTTGTCTCCTGGCAAGATGCGAATAAAGTGCAGCCGCATCTTGCCCGAGATATGCGCCAGCACCTCGTGGCCGTTGGGCAGTATTACCCGAAACATCGTATTCGGCAGCAACTCCACCACCGTGCCTTCTACTTCAATTGCGTCTTTCCGCGCCACGTCAAAATCTCCGGCTCCTCTTTCGTGATCAACACCGTGTGCTCGAAATGCGCCGACGGCAGCCCATCCGCCGTGCACGCCGTCCAGCCGTCATCGAGTAATCTGACGGCCGCAGCGCCCATATTAATCATCGGCTCGATCGCCAGTGTCATGCCCGCTTTGAGTCGTGGCCCGCTTGCGCGTTTCCCGAAATTCGGCACCTGCGGCTCCTCGTGCAGCTTCCGCCCCACCCCATGACCAACAAATTCGCGCACCACATTGAACCCGTTGCGTCGCGCCTCTTCTTCAATCTCGGCGCCGATGTCTCCGAGCCGCCGTCCCTCGTGCGCCATGCCGATCGCCCGCTCGAGCGCCTTCTCCGTCACGCGCAGGAGCCGCTCCGTGCGATCTTCGATCACGCCCACCGGCACCGTCATCGCAGTGTCGCCCACCCAGCCGTCGCGGATCACGCCGATATCGAGCGTAACAATGTCGCCGTACTGAACGCGCCGCTGGCTGCCGATCCCGTGGATCACCTCGTCATTGACGGAAATGCAGATGTTACCCGGAAACACGCGATGCCCGAGCCGATAGCCGAGAAACGCGCTCTTCACCCCCGCTTCCGCCATCATGTCCGCCGCTGCTTCGTCCACGTCCTTCGTCGTGATCCCCGGCCGGATGATCTCAATCACCCGCTCCAGCACATCACTCGCGACCCGGCAGGCCAGTCGCATCTTTTCCGATTCCTTCGCGTTTTTTATTGGGATCATGCCGAACCCATCAGACGCGAAACTTCCTCGAACACCGTTTCGCGATCGCGATTCCCATCAATGCGATGGAGCATCCCCGCCTTTTCGTAGAACGCCGCCAGCGGTTCGGTCTTGGCGTGATACTCGGCCAGGCGATTTTGCAGCACGTCGAGATCGTCGTCGTTGCGTCGCACCAGCGGCCCTTCGCAATACGGGCAGATCGGGCGTTCCGCGAAATTTCCAGCTGTTGTGCTGGTGACGAAACCGCAGCTGCGGCATTGCAGCCGGCCGGAGATGCGCTCGCGCACTGTCTCCTCCGACACTTCAAGCCAGATCGCGAGATCGAGCGGCGTACGATGCCGCTCCAGGATTTGCTTCAAACTTTCTGCCTGCGGCACCGTGCGCGGAAAACCATCAAAGACGAAACCATGCGCGCCATGCAGACGCAGCCAGTCTTCGATTAACTTCACAATCGTCGCGTCCGGCACCAGCCCGCCGTGTTGAATAATCTCCGCCGTCTCCAGCCCCAGCGGCGTCCCGAGATCTTTCTCCCGCCGCAAAATTGCGCCCGGCGAAGTGACCGGAATACCGAAATGCCGCGTGATCATTTCCGCCTGCGTTCCCTTACCGGAACCGGGGGCGCCAAGCAGAACAAGCCGTTTCTTCACTCAGCGCCCGTAAAGGAAAATCGCCACTCCGCCGATGACGAGCACGGCGATTGCCACATAAAGCCAGACCAGCGTGCCCTGCGCCGCCGTGTCGCCGCGATTATAGGCCGCTCGCGAATCGAACGCCCGCCCGCGGATACGACCCTTGCGCAGAAACCCGTCGTAATGCCGTTGGATCAGATGCGTCTCGACCTGCCGCATCGTATCGAGCATCACGCCCACGATGATGAGCAGGCTGGTGCCGCCGAAAAATTGTGCCGTGATCTGCGGCACGTGCAATCCCTGACTGAGCAGACTCGGCAGCACCGCGATCAGCGTCAGAAAAACCGCCCCGGCAAAGGTCAGCCGCGTCATGGTGAAATCGAGAAAATCTGATGTCGGTTTCCCTGGCCGCACGCCCGGGATATACCCCCCGTGTTTCTTTAGATCATCGGCGATCTGCGCGGGCTGAAATTGTGTCGCCACCCAAAAGTAGGAGAAGAAAAAAATCATGGCCGCGAGCAGGACGTAATGCGCCCAGCCGGTCGACATCAGATCCACAATTTGCTTCGCGGTGCGGCTGTTCTTGAAAGCCCAGCCGACGATAGTCGTCGGAAACAACAATAGCGCCCAGGCAAAGATGATCGGCATCACGCCCGCGTAATTGACCTTCAGGGGCATGAAGGTCGATTGCCCGCCGTACATTTTGCGTCCGACCACGCGCTTGGCGTACTGCACTGGCACTTTGCGCACCCCCTGGGTGATGGCGATGACGGCCGCGATAACAAAAAACAAAAACAAAACCATCAAGACGAGCACTAACGGATTGACCTGGCTCGCTGCGGCTCCCGTGCTGGGGACGAACGTATTCCATGCTTGGGACAGCGCCGCGGGCAGACGCGCCACAATGCCAACCGTGATGATGAGCGAAATGCCATTGCCGATTCCGCGCTCGGTGATCTGGTCGCCCAGCCACATGAGGAAGAGCGTGCCCGCGGTCAGACACACGATCGTGGCGAGGATGAAGCGCCAGCCCTGATCATCCACCAGCGGAATTCCCAGACGGTTGATGGTTTCGGGAATCCCGCCCAGCACGGTGTGATACGCTTCCGGATGCTGGAATGAAATCGCCAGCAGGTAACCTTGGAAGATGCAGAGCGCGACGGTGGCGTAGCGCGTGTATTGCATGATCTTCTGACGCCCGCCATCTTCGCGCGCGAGTCGCCCAAGCTGCGGAATCACCGCCGTTAGCAATTGCAGCATGATGGACGCGCTGATGTACGGCA